>JAFUCO010000085.1 GCA_017459635.1 Blautia sp.
GGACAGGGGACGGTTCTCTGTCTTAAGACAGAGTACCGTCCCCTGTCCTATTTTGTTTCCAGTGTGCGTCCAGGCGGTCTTTTTTCAGGTTTTCACCTATGACTACGATCACTGCCTGGCCTTTTTCTACGGGTCTTGCTTCCATGGAGTCCTTTGAGGCGTTGATATCGTACCAGCCGTCTGCTGTTTCCATGAATCCTTTTATACGGATGACGTTTCCGCAGCCGGGATCATTGAATATTGATTCTGTAATTTTCTGCAGTTCGTGCAATGGAATTCTCAAGTTCATGTAATAGCAGGTGGAATAGGCGTTTGTACGTTCAAAGGGCATTTTTACATGGCTTTCGGAACGGTGGCCGCAGGAAGCGATGGTACTGAGGTCTTCTTTGGAAAGCTCATCCCATGGCTTTGTTATCACGTCGGAGGTGAATCTTCTTCTGCAGTTATATGTCTGCATGGCTTTATTAAGGTGCGCGAGTGTGCTTTCTATCTCCCCGGCTGAGGCATCCTGAGTACGGCTCATTATTACCGCGCCTGCATCGGCTGTCTGGGATACCAGAAAGTAGTCGCTTTCCTGCGACAGCTCTTCCGGGAGCTGTGCATCGACGATGGCTATCACATTTCCGGGACAGTACCATCTGTCAAGGGGCTCTTCATGGAGCACGTCAAAGAATTCATCCACGTCATAAACCCCTGATGGCTCTATGACGACACGCTCACAGCCGGACATGGCAAGAGCTATCAGCTTTGTTTTAAAACGTCTCCGGTGGCAGTCATAGTCACCGCCTATTACCATTTCGATATCACATAGATCATTTCCCATCAGTTCCTGAACAAGCAGCATGTCAACATTGACAGCTCCGTAATCGTTAACAAGAACACCAACATGGATCCCCTGATCTATCAGGTATCTGACGTATTTTTTCAGAAAAGTAGTTTTGCCGGATCCAAGAAATCCGGTGATCAGATCTGCATGAATCATACCTGCCTCCAAGTGAGTTTAATTTTTTCTACTGGTAGTTTATCATGAGAGGTATTGACATATCAAGGGAAAGAACAGCGAACACAGGGGACAGTTCCGCACATATGTGTAAGATAACAGACAGGAGACGGTTCTCTGTCTTAGAATAGAGAACCGTCTCCTGTATTATCTTTGTCTCCAGTATTCAATAAGCCTGCTGTGCCCCATACAAAGCCTGATCATAGGTGAATCCTTCGTATTCCAGCTGTTCTACCAGACCATCAAAGGAAAACGATGTGTAATCCAGGTAATCTTTTGCTTTTCTCACAGCCTGCCTGTACCAGTCAGCTCCACAGTGGTCAGCGCCGTAGACTGCTTCGGAATAAGAATACCCTTCGAATTCCAGCTGCTCTATCAGGCTTTCGTAGGAAAAGGCAGTATATTCCAGATAGTCCTTTGCTCTTTGAAGCGCATTTTTTTCACCTGATGTAGCGCCGGTTCCCGTATAGCTGTCCGGAGAAGTATAATCAGATGTACTTGTCCCTTCATTCGCATAATCATCTATATTTCCGATGATACTGTAAAAATCAGAAAGGGCTTTTTCCTGATATACGGAATACTCTACTTCCCCATCTGTTATCATGGCCAGGGTATCCTGCGCAAAATATTTATCACCTGCATTAAGTTCTTCTACAAGAAGAATTGAACAGTGTGCTTCGCGTAAGTCATATATGCCATCCCGAATATATAAAGTGACTGCCTGGGCAGCTTTCTCCGTAATTGTCCCAAGGCTTTCCATCAGTTTTTTCCATTCGTCTGTCCGGCTCTGGTAATATGCTATTGTATTTTCCCTTGACATATTCGAAGCTGCATAGCAGTAAAGGGTCAGTGCTTCTTCGTCATAATAAAAGTGAGTATCAGAGCCTTTCAGTGCATTTGCAAGACTTTCTGTCAGGGAAGTATAATGCTCCGACTCAGCAAATGGAGGCTTTTTGGATTCCGTTTCTTCTGCTGAACCGTTGCTGCGCCTGAGAATATAGTCGCTTGTTTCTCCCCATTTGATATGCATGCTGTCTTCCCCAAGCCATACAGAAAAGGCGATCTCCCGGGAAACGAATTTTCCTGCCGGGGAGGAGAAAAACAGATAATCCTTATCGGATGAGGCTTCAACTGGCGCGTCAGAGAGCTCTCCCATAAAATTATCGTAGGTCAAAGACAAATAAGGGCTTCCAAGATGATAGTAAAAACTGACTTCTGCTGTGTATACTTTGCCTGTATCAGAATCATGCAGAAACAATCCTGCACATTTCTGCAGTGATTGTATTTCATGCTGCATATCCTGATAATTATCGGAAGGGTATTCGTCCAGCATGGTCAGCGCATCATCGATGCTTAAATGATCTGCTTTCGCTATTTCTGCCGGAAGGCCGGCCGCTGCACCTCCTGAAGCTGCTGTTTCTGCCGGAAGGCCGGCCGCTGCACCTCCTGAAGCTGCTGCTTCTGCCGTAAGGCCGGCCGCTGAATCTCCTGAAGCATCTGCCGGGAGATCCGTCGCTGCTTCGCCTGCAAATTCCTCCGGCAGATCCGAAGGTTCCTCACCGGAAACCGGCTGAAGAAGCGCGGTCATAGCCACTATAATAAACAGTGAACCAGAAAGGATTCTTTTAGCCATTTTGTTCATCAGTTCACCTCTTTTCAGAATGAGTATCCATATTGCCCTTTCATTCCGCTGCCCGGGCTGCACACATGTGAATAGTACAGGAGGGTTCCTTTTCCGTTGATAACATTGTAGAAGAAGTCTCCTCCGTGCATCATCTCCGT
Source organism: Blautia sp. (assembly GCA_017459635.1). Classification (GTDB taxonomy): domain Bacteria; phylum Bacillota; class Clostridia; order Lachnospirales; family Lachnospiraceae; genus Blautia_A. Next base: position 2,783 of record JAFUCO010000085.1, read on the forward strand.
TTCGAAACCTCCGAAATTCATAAGATACATTCCGGAATAAGGACCATAATAAAAGTAATCATCGGGGTTGAACGAGGATTGTTTGGCTGATTCATACTCTATATATGCATCCTGGATAAGGATGTTATATTCGCTGCCGCTATATCTTAATGTCCAGTAGCCTTTAAGATCCTCGTGAACCTGTTCGGGTGTAAGGTATTTTCCATAAGAGAGGTGGATAATATCGCCTTCAAGATAATAGGGGATTTTCTCAATTTCACTTTCATTTGAGTAAAGGACAACATCTGTGTCGGTAAAATAATAGAAATATTCCAATGAATTCCCGGGATGTTTCCCGTTCCCATCGAATTTCATCTGTTCAACATAGCATGCAGTGTCGCGGAAAGTCAGGGCATCCAGAGTAAGGTTATCACCTCCGTTAAAGTACCAGCTGTGGTCTATGAGCTGGGATTTAAGAGACTCATAAGGCGTTTGATCCGGTATTTCGGGGATATATGAGGCTTCAGAAGCGGGAATGATCGTGCTGCTGGCAGTATCATCAAATCCGGAAGGAGCTGCGGAATTGCCGGAAGTGTCATCACCTTCAGAAGGAACTGCGGCATCGACAGCAGTGTCATCAACCATAAAGGGAGCCGCAGCATCACCTGCAAATTCACTGACTTCAAAAGGAGCTGAGTCATCTGCTGTGAACGGCGTTGTTTTACTTTCGGAATCCATTGATCTGTCTGGTTCAAAGGTGATGGTCATAGGATCTGAAAGCTCATTTCCGGCACCATTCTGATCTACGATTACTGTGATAGGACTTGTATCTTTGAGTTCATAACACTCACTCATGGTAATAGAATAACCCTGCAGTACCTTGTTCAGTTTATTATAGTAGCTTTCCGGAGCTGCCCCAATACCAAAGGCTTTTCCGGTCAAAGAGTTTATTTCCACCCCGTTCTGGTATACTCGTGGGTTAAAGTTCTGAAGATAGAAAGACGGTGTTGATCTTTTATTTGTAAATTTGAAACTGATAAAGACCGTCAGGTCGGGATTTCCATCATTGTTAATGTAAATATCGGGTTTCGCAAACTCTATACTTTCGAATTCAAATATGCCGTTTTCTGTTTCAAAATGTGTGGGATCGGTTACTATAGGATCAGGCTTTTGAGAATCGGCAGAATCTGCGGATGTATTGCTTTCATCAGAGGCAGCCGAATCTGCCGCTGTATTTATGCCATCAGACGCGGAAGATCCTGCAGGTGCATAGCTTTCATCAGAGGCTGTTGTATCTGCAGTTTCTGAGGTACTGCTATTTTTACCGGCCTCGATAATTTCCTGTGGGACTCCTTCCAGGCCGTCCTGTACTTTTTCAAGCACCATGCAGGCGTTTTCATCAAAAAAAGCGGCTGATTCATCGTCCACTTCTACAGGAAGAAGCATCATTGTATCCGAAATCCAGCAAAAACCGGCATCTTTACCGGAGCCTGTCATGTATTTATCACATTCCCCTATATCAAATGGCGCGTCATTCACATCTTCTGCAATCAAAGTGATTGGCGTAACAGTCCGTTCGGTTCCATTGTCGTACACAACCCTGTCACCAAGAGAATAGATATTTACGGTGATCATATTAAACATCGAGCTCATCATTGTGTTGTTCATGCCATGCATCTCTTTTAATTCCCATACCGCTTCCGGATAACTTTCCTGAGCAGATACACAAACGCAGGATAGTACAACAGTTGCCGTAATAATACCGGATATTACCCTTGCCTTTTTTTTCATATTCGCAGCGCCTCCCGTGATTTTTCTTTAATAGTAGCATACCTGATTGAAGAAAACACTAAGCTGGCTGCATAGTAGCATTAATAGATTAGAGCAACAGTGAGTTGTTATCTTCAAGAGCATATCAACCTGCTGTGGCTGATGACATAGGGGCAGAATTATGTTATTATAAACTAAGAAACTGTCACGAAATTAACTGTGCAGATCGCTTTATGTAAGAAAGTCTTTTGTAGAATGACGTGGAAAGAAGCTGCAGATTAAGTGACGCTGTTGAGGGTTGAATTATGGAATTAAGGAATATGCTGGATACTGCAGATTATGATTTTATCCGTACGAATCCCAGACTTGGGGATCGCATAATATTGCTCGGGATAAGCGGGAGTTATGGTTATGGCACGAACACGGAAAGCAGTGACATTGATTTCCGTGGAATAGCGCTGAACCAGCCGTCTGACCTGATAGGCATGACATCCTTTGAACAGTATGAGGATACCTTGACTGACACTGTGATTTATTCATTCAACAAGATCGTTAAGCTGTTTTTAAACTGCAATCCCAACACTATTGAGCTTCTGGGACTGGATGACGACCAGTATTTTATCAGGAATTCTGTGGGGCAGGAGCTTCTGGATCACAGGCAGCTGTTTTTATCAAAACGGGCAGCAGACTCTTTTGGGCGCTATGCGGATGCACAGCTGCGCAGGCTTCAGAATGCTATCGCAAGAGATACACTTAAGCAGTCCTCCCGTGAAGAACACATACTTAAGTCGGTAAGGCATGCGATGGAAGATTTTAATCGAAGGCAGCAGGAAGAGTATAAGACAGACGCAAGGCTGTATATCGACAGTGCAGTGACGGAAGGGCTTGAGTCAGAGATCTTTCTGGATGCGGATCTCTGCCATTATCCGCTGAGACGGTATAATGAGCTGATGAATACACTCTGTTCGGTGATCAGGGATTATGACAGGGTTGGAAAGCGGAATAATAAGAAGGATGATCTTCATCTGAACAAACATGCCATGCACCTGGTCAGGCTGTTTATGATGGGGATCGATATTCTTGAAAAAGGTGAGATCCGTACACACAGGCCGGCTTCTGACCTGAAACTGCTAAGAAGCATCAGAAACGGGGATTATATGAAGGATAATATCCTTGTACCGGAGTTTTATGATATAGTGACAGATTATGAACACCGCTTTAATGAGGCGGTGGATAACACGACTCTGCCAGATCGGCCGGATATGGAGGCTGTCGGGAAGTTTGTAGAGCACATCAATCGCCGTGTGGTTACAGGAGAAATATAACCGGAAGTGAACCGTGGGGGACAGTATGGAAACAAAACATATAATCTGGAACAGAACAAAAGAAGAGCTGGTGAAATCTATTGAGCGTCTGGGCTTTCCGGCTGAGCTGGGTGAAGCGGCAGCAAGGCATCTTGGCAGCCCGAAGGCGATGGAACGCATGATAGCATATCTTGATTATGTGAAACCCCGGAAGGAGGAGCTGGTCGTGGATGAGATGCTGGCTATCCGGAGCGAGGTGGATGCCTGGAGGGAGAAGAAAGCCAGTGAAGAAGCGAATATCGCGTACAATGAGCTGTTGTATTATGGACTTGGAGTGGAGGATACGGAGGATTAGAATATATGCAACATGCAATTGATGTTCATGTGTAACAATAAACTGATTTCAGGCCTGTGACTGCCGGATTGTGAGTGAGAAGGATGAAAACACTAATAGAACTTTATGATGAAAGCCCTTTTGAGAATGTAATAGGTACAGAAGTTTTCCGGCCGGAGGAAACTATTTTTATCTGCCCTCCGGAGGTTGCATCGGATGAATCGCTTAAAGCTTCACTGGTGAAGTATTTCAAGCACAGAGGATGTAAGGTAAAGCTGTCTTTTATGCCGGTCAGTCTTCTGGATGCGTCGAAAGTGGCACAGAGGCTTAAGCAGGTGCTGTCGACGCATGAGGACTGCGCTATCGATATAGCCGGCGGCACTGATGCTGCTCTTTTCGCTGCAGGCGCAGCTTCAGGGGATTTTCCGGTGTATACGTACAGCCGGAAGAAAAATACGTTCTATGAGATAAGGAATGCACCATTTGCGAGGAACCTTCCATGTAATGTTCGTCTGGATGTACGCTCGTGCTTCCTTATGGCAGGAGGCAATCTGCTGCCTGGAAGGGAAGATAACGAGATACTTCGTCAAAAGCTGCCGCAGATCGACAGGCTTTACTCTGTCTTCAGCGAGTACAGAACGGTATGGAACAGGCAGATCAGTTATATTCAGAAGATTTCTTCCTCGGAAGAGGGGGTAATGAAAGCAGAAGGTAATCTGACCGAAAAATGTGATCACGGAGCTGTCAGTGCCAATAAAGGACTGTTCAACGCGCTTTCGAAGGCGGGACTGATCCTTGATCTTTCCATTTCTGCCGAGAAGATCAGCTTTCGTTTTCCCGACAAGATGGTACGGTTCTGGCTGCGCGATATAGGGGCGGTCCTTGAGCTTCATGTGTATCGGGCGTGCCTGGAGGCGGGATGCTTTGACGATGTTGTGCTGAGTGCGGTTGTGAACTGGCAGAGCGGAAAGAACCAGCGTGACGGAGTGACAAATGAGATCGACGTAATGGCGGTTCAGGGAATACATCCTGTTTTTATCAGCTGCAAGACAAGTGAAATAAGGACCGAAGCGCTTAATGAACTTTCTATTTTGAGGGACCGGTTTGGCGGAAAATATGCCCGCGCAATAATCGTCACATCAAAATCGGCAGCGGATGATTATACACCAATGCATCACAGAGCATCCCAGCTTGGGATAGAGGTGCTGGACTGGGAGAATCTGCAGATGGAAGATCTGGTGAACAGTCTGAGGAAGGTCTGAGCCCTTCATGAGGTATCCAGTTGCGAAGCAGCGGTGAAGCCCACAAGGACGAGATTCCGAATTGAGGGCTCAGGCCTCGCCGCTTGCGGCTGGGCCGTGAGTAGATAACAAGTGTAAGACAGAGAACCGTCCCTAGTCTTGTGTTCATGCTTGAAAATGAAGGGCGTTTTTGGTAATCTAAGTTAGAAATCTGCCGTTTTTCAGGCAGAAACACATCGGGGAAGACCTGTTGTGTGAAAAACCTTCGCGGAGGTGAGATTTTTTTGAGCGAAGCATTTGTAAAGATCGATCTGCACGGTCTGCGGCAGGACGAAGCGAGAAAAGTCATTGACAAGGCTCTTTCGTCCGCTGGGCCGGCAACATATCAGCTTCAGCTGATTCACGGTTATAACCGGGGAACCAGTTTGAGAAGCATGATCTATGACTGGTATCAATATGAGCCAAAGGTGAAACGTATCGCCCCTGGTGATAATCCGGGTATAACGGTGTTGGTGCTGAAGGAACTGTATTAAGGAGCGGTAAGTTGGAATTTTTACAGAAGGTAATACACATTTACATCGAACGCTGGCCGTGGTTCCTGGAGCTTATCGGGGAGCAGCTGAGAATATCGCTGATCTCGGTTTTTCTGGCCGCCTCGATCGGCCTTGTGATCGGGGTTCTGATTGCTGAATATCCACGATTCAGAGAACCGGTGATGGCGGTCTGCAACGTTTTTTACACTATTCCGGCGATCGCGCTTATCGGACTGCTTATTCCGCTTATCGGGATTGGTGAGAAGAATGCCATTGCGGCTATTGTGCTTTACGGGATCATGCCCATGGTACGCAACACCTGTACCGGGATAACAGGGATCAATGCCGGGACGATCGATGCGGCAACGGGGCTTGGGAGTACAAGATGGCAGATCCTTTTGAGGATCCGTCTGCCGCTCGCTTCCGGAGTGATTCTGGCTGGGCTTCGAAACGTGGTTGTAATGTCTATTGCGACCGGTTCGATAGCTGCATTTGTCGGCGGCGGGGGCCTTGGGGAAGCAATCTACCGGGGAATAACAATGTACAATCCGGCTATGACATTTGCCGGGGGATTTATGCTTGTAGTGCTGGCACTTACATGTGATTTCATTCTTGGACTGATTGAAAAGAGCATTAAGAAGAAGTGGAGAATCTCCTGAGGGTCAATATAACTATTTCGCTTATTGCATATCCAAAAGATGTAAGAAAGGAAGGACATTATGGGAAATGTTTACAGAATGCGTATGAGTATGGTACTTGTATCAGTGATGACTGCTGCGTCGGTTATATGCGGCAGTACTGCTGTACTGGCTGACGGTGAGGCGCTTCATATTGCTACAAAGCCGATGACGGAACAGTATATCCTTGGAGAAATGCTGAAGCTGATAATCGAGGATAAGACAGACTATACCTGCGAGATCACAAAGGGGATCGGCGGAGGAACCAGCAATATCATGCCGGCTATGGAGAGCGGGGATTTTGACCTGTATCCGGAATATACATCAAGCGGGTATGTTCTGGTGCTCGGACATGAGGCCAAGGGAGTTGAGGACGACGAGATGTGGGATCAGCTTCTTGAGGAATACCATGATCAGTACGGTATGAAATGGGTTTCACATTACGGATTCAACAACACTTATTGCATCACGGTCAGCGGTGAGGCGGCCAGAGAGTATGACCTCAGGACCTGCTCTGACATGGCAGCAGTTTCTGATAAGCTGATCTTCGGCGGCAATCCGGATTATATTGAGCGTGAAGACGGTTTTCCGGCAGTATGTGATACCTATGGCTGCGATTTTAAGGAGATCAAGAGCATTGATATCGGACTTAAATATGCGGCGCTCATGAACGGTGATATTGATGTTACGAACGGGTATACTACGGATGCGCAGCTTGGCGTTCAGGATGTAGTGGCGCTTGAAGATGACAAGCATCTGCAGGTTAATTATTTCTGTTCAACTGTAGTGCGGGAGGATACGCTGGAATCACATCCCGGACTTGAGGATGCGCTGATGCTGATGGAGGGGATCCTGAGTGACAGCGAGATGGCTTCTCTTAATGCCCGTGTTGAGGTGGACGGAGACGATGAAGCCTCTGTAGCGAAGGATTACCTGATTGAAAAAGGCATTCTGGAAGGCTGAAGCTGATGGAAGATGCGATACGATTTGAACATGTGACAGTGAGGTACGGTGTTCAGACGGCACTTGATGACTTTACTATTGGAATACATGAAGGGGAATTCCTGACGATCATTGGGCGCTCCGGCTGCGGAAAGACGACTGCGCTCAGGCTGATCAACGGCCTTCGGACTCCTGATGAGGGGCATGTGTATGTGAAGGGCAGAGACATCGCTGATTCAGATCTGATAAGCTTAAGAAGGAGCATCGGGTATGCCATTCAGGATGTCGGTCTTTTTCCTCATATGACTGTCAAAGATAATGTTGCGTATGTACCATCCCTCTCAGGCATGTGGAACAAGTCTGAGAAGGATGAAAAGGTGCGGCCGCTGCTTGAAATGGTGGGGCTTGATCCGGAGCTTATGAAAAGGTATCCGGATGAGCTGTCGGGCGGACAGAAGCAGCGCGTGGGAATTGCCCGCGCGCTGGCCGCCGGGCCGGAGATACTGCTGATGGACGAACCGTTCGGGGCGGTAGATGAGATAACGCGGCGCAGCCTCCAGAGCGAGATAAAGCAGCTGCAGAAGCGGCTTCATATTACGATAGTTTTTGTGACTCATGACATTCATGAAGCCATGCTGCTCGGTGACCGGATGCTGGTGATGGACTCCGGGAAGGTGCTGCAGCTTGACAGACCTGAAACAGTGAGAGAGAAACCTGCAGCGCCGTTCGTGAAAGAGCTGCTGAGCAGGGTGGGCACAGAGACTTAAATATTGAAGAAAAGGTAACTGTTCAGAACAGCCCGAAGCACTTGCTGCTGAGGGCGTACGAAAACGTAGATTTAGCAGGCAACGGGCGATTTTGCATGCGGAGCATCGCCCGTTGCGTATCTGTTCAGGACGGGTTCTGAATAGATACAAGAAAAGCAAAAAGGACATCAATCGGAAAATGGAAAGATTATTTACATCAAGGGACCTCCGGAGGCTGATCGTTCCGCTGGTGTTTGAACAGGCTCTTGCTATTACGGTCGGTATGGCTGATACGATGATGGTAGCTTCTGTAGGGGAAGCAGCTATATCCGGTGTTTCTCTTGTGGATATGATCAACAACCTGATATTTTCGGTGCTGGCGGCACTTTCTACGGGAGGTGCTGTTGTTGTATCCCAGAATCTGGGAGCCAGAAGAACTGACGAGGCGTGTCATTCGGCAAAGCAGCTTTTATACACGGTTATATTTGCAGGCACCTGTGTCGGGGCTCTGTGTCTGGTGTTCAGAGCACCGCTGCTCAGGCTGTTTTTTGGACGGATAGAAGATGACGTTATGGCGGACGGCCTGACTTATCTGTCTGTCACGGCCCTGTCATTTCCATTCCTGGCTGTGTATAATGCCTGCGCCGCGCTGTTTCGTTCAATGGGAAACTCTAAGATCACTCTTAAGATTTCGGTGATCATCAATCTTATAAATATTGCAGGCAATGCTCTGTGCATTTTCGTATTGAAGATGGGCGTGGCAGGCGTGGCGGTACCCTCACTTGTATCCCGTGCTGTTGGCGGCATAATCCTTTATGTTCTGCTTCGGAACCCTGAAGAAACGGTTCATTTTATAAAGGGAAGCTTTACGCTTGAATGGTCGGTGATCAGGAAGATCCTGTATATCGGGATACCCAGCGGGATCGAAAACGGTATATTCCAGCTGGGCCGGGTGCTTGTGGTCAGCATCATCTCCGGCTTTGGAACCATGCAGATCGCAGCCAACGGTGTGGCCAATAATCTGGATTCGGTCGGATGCATTATCGGGCAGGCCATGAATCTGGCCATCATAACGGTGATCGGCCGCTGCGTTGGCGCAAATGATGAAAAACAGGTGAGATATTATACCGTTCATCTGCTTAAGATCACATATGTTTCGACATTTCTCCTGAATGCTCCTGTCCTTCTGGGACTCAGATGGATACTGTCAATCTACGGACTGAGCAGTGAAACCACGGCTCTGGCGGCCAGGCTGGTATTTATCCACAATGGATGCGCCATGGTTCTCTGGCCGATCGCCTTCGTTCTGCCGAACATGCTGAGGGCATGCAACGATGTAGCTATAACAATGATAGTTTCGATCTTATCAATGTTCACATTCCGTGTGGCGCTGAGCTATGTGATAGGTGTGCGGATGGGAATGGGCGCTGTAGGTGTATGGATCGCCATGGTTGTGGACTGGGTATTCAGAAGCGCCTGGTTTGTCGGAAGATACTATCAGGGCGGGTGGAGACGGACGGCTCACCTTGTGCGGTGAACACAGGGGACGGTTCTGTGTGTTCGGAGATGGTATTTTGATGAAAAAGGATAATAATTATGATGAAATGAAGGCGGTTATTGCTGACCTTGAATCTGATGATAAGGTTCAGGAGATGAAGGAATATGTCCAGCACGGAAAAGTATCTACTTATGATCACTGCAGGAATGTCGCGAAATTAAGCTATGATATTGACCGGATGCTGCATCTGAAATGCGACCTTAAGGTATTGCTGACCGGGGCGATGCTTCATGACTTTTATCTTTATGACTGGCATAATGATGATGGAGGAACGCATCGGCTGCATGGCTTCACGCATGCAAAGACTGCAGCCGAGAAGGCCAAAAAGCGTTTTGACATTGATAAAAAGACCGGAGATGTGATTTCAAGCCATATGTGGCCGCTTAATCCTGAGAAGATTCCCAAGTCAAAGGAAGCGTGGGTCGTATGTATTGCGGATAAATGCGCTTCACTTTATGAAACTGTTTTCAGGAGATAATATAATGCCGAATGTCATAGCTGCTTACAACCGTGAACCGGAGCAAGATAAAAGATAATAAGGATTTCAAGAGGAGTGCTGAAGATGGGCATTTTTTCAAAACATCACAGATTTCGCGAGGCCGGTCAGGCTGCGAACGTAAATAATGTTGCAGAGTTTGGAAAACCGGTGAAGTCGCTTTTTACTTCAACCAAAGTTCTTAGTCTCCGTCATCACATTGATATTACAGATGATCATGAGCAGGTTGTATATGAGTCCAACTCGAAAGTGATCTCTATTCGTGATAAGACGGATATAACCGATGCGGCCGGGCGTCATGTTGCTCACATTGAGAGTAAAATATTCAGCCTGCATGAGAGGCATTTTATTACGATGGCTGATGGCCTTAAGTTTGAGATGTCAAATGAAATATTCCATCTTGTAAAAGATATAACCAATATCGAAGGACTTGGCTGGCAGCTGAGGGGAAATATACTTGGACTTAATTTCCAGCTGTATGACAGCCATGGAAGGATCATTGCCGTAATCAGCCAGAAGATGCTCTCTCTGCATGATAAATACTGCATTGATATATACATGCCTGAGCATGAGAAGATTGTTATTGCAATACTTATAACATTGCAGCATATGATGGTTGACAGAGCAGTCAGCTCGTCAGCATCTTCAGGTTCATCCAACAATTGATAAACTATAACGGGGCTGTGAAAAAAATGACTTTTTTCACAGTCCCGTTATTCTGTTCAGAAACGGTGATTGTTTCTGTTTTCCGGAACCTTACGTGACACCGCAATCTGTTCTCCCATTTTTATGATCGTTTCATATCCGCATTCAGTGTGGTACAGGAGGTCTTTATCGACCTGTGCCATGTCCTTCTGCAGCATTAGAATGACAGTTGAGCCGCCAAACTCGAACATACCTTTCTCCTGTCCTTTTGTCACAGAGCAGCTGCTTTTGCTGTAATTGGTAATCTTTCCCACCATCAGAGCCCCGACTTCTATCTGGAGTACTGTACCTGCCGTTCTGGTGCGGATAAGGCAGAATTCCCTGTGATTTTCTGCATAAACCTGAAACTTTTCATAAGCTGCCGGGTTTACTGTGTGAAAAACTCCCGGTATGACTGTCTGCTCAGATTTCGTGCCGGAAACCGGATAACAATACCGGTGGTAGTTGTCAACCGTGAGCCGGATGATCAGGATAAAGCCGCCGTCATATTCCGCGGCAAGGCGGCTGCTTTTAAGCAGCTGCCGCACCGTGTATTCCCGGCCTTTTATCATAAAACGGCCGTCCGGATTTATGCGGAAAGCGCTTGCTTTTCCATCGCAGGGGCTTACGATCACATTATCGCCTCCGGTTATGGGGCGTGCTTCCGGCCTGATCCTGCGGGTAAAAAAATCATTGTAGGAGTTGTATTCTGCCGTGACATATTCAGACATGTCAATATGATTACGGCGGATAAATGGATCAATCATTCCTGCGGAAAAAGGCGATGACAGGAATGCTCCTCCTGCTTTTGATATAAGCGGACTTACAAGCAGCCTGAGAACCGCACGTCCGGCTCCGCTATCGTACAAAAGTCTGAGAAGACGGTCCTGTCCGGTGCTCTCGATAATTATATTTCCTTTTCTGTCGATGTATTTCATGATGATCGGCCTCAGATCCTGTATTGCCTGACTTGATAATCTGCTCTGAAATAAGAGAAAGCGTATGCCTTATGGTGGTCAGCAATGTGAAAAAGATTTCCCTGATCAGATCAGGTGAAATATTTTTGCAAGAGTCAGCGCAACCACTGCGAAGATCAGAACAATGCCGGGTTTCTGCGGTTTTTTGATCTTTATGTCGCTTATGAACAGTATTGCCGTAATTATGACAGCTATATGAAGGATAAACGGGAAATAGGCTCCGGCAAGTCCTCTGACAAAAAAAATCAGCGGCAGGATAATAGAGATGGAAGTGACCGGAAGCCCCTGATAAAATTCACGGTTTCCGGATTCGCCTGCCTGTCGTTTTTCCTCTGTTACATTAAAAAAGGCGAGGCGGATCACGGCGGCCATCCCATATACTGCCAGAACGGTCTTTCCGATAGGCCTGGACATGCCAAGGCAGTAACACAGGATGATCGGGAAAGCTCCGAAGCATAAAACGTCGCACAGAGAGTCCAGCTCTATGCCGTATTTTTTTTCATCATCCGTGCGGTCTTTTTTGGTGCGGGCTATCTTTCCGTCAAACATGTCACACAGGCCTGAGATGGCAAGACAGAGGATCGCGGAGCGGAACCGTCCTTCAACAGCGCAGGTCATTCCGAATACGGAAACGGTCAGACTGACAAGGGTAAGTACTACTGTATAATCATAAAATCCAAGAAATTCCATTATATTATCATCCTGTTTTCTAAATTGATTCCGACTTTGCCGGATAAAAAACTTGTTTTCTGATCGATTCAGGCTTATGCCGGATAAACCTGTTTTCATATTGTCCCGGATTTATCGTGGATCTGTGTTTTGCGGATACTGTTTTCTCATTCTGAGTGCCTGTGCTGATCCACCTGCTTTTTCCTGAGGCGGTGCAGTCTCAGATGTTTGAAGTCATGTTCCTGGGTGTTTTCGTCTCCGCGGATCACCAGGTGTGCTGCAAACGACATTACAGCACTGATAAGCATCTGTCCGTAGTATGAGATCCCGCGGCTCAACAGCATGGACGGCAGCAGAAGCCCGCCGAAGACTTTCTCGAATATCTGGATATAGAGTGTTTCACTTATTCCCATTCCGCCGGGAAGGGGCAGCATATCCACAGACACTGAAATGAAGGACTGGAGCAGCGTTATCGTCCAAAAGCCGTATCCGGTAAGGCCGAGGGATCTGTACACCCAGTATGTCACCGAGAACAGAAGGAACCGCTGGACGACCGTTATCATGAAAACATTGGAGATGACCAGCTTGTGGTCTCCCCAGAACTCGGCAGCCGCATGATATTGATCCATCGAATCATGCAGCTTCTGGAGCCTTTCTTCCTTTTTTTTAAGCAGATGCAGTTTTTCAAGCAGCTGCATGCCGCCTATCATGAGCTTCTTTGCAAAGCCTGGCGCAAATGCAAGGACGAACATGGCGGCGACACAGACGACATTAAGGAAAAGACCCAGATAAAATACCCAGAGCAGGTCGCCAAAATATCCCTTGAGCATGCCCCGGCCGAAGATGAGGGCAAGTAACCCGGTCGCAACCAGTACGGACTTGTATGTGATTGTGACGATCATCAGCACCAGAGTTGAGACGGGTATGGGCAGCCGGTCTTTTTTCATATAGTAGATCTGCATCGGCTGACCGCCTGAGGCGGAGGGGGTGATGCAGCTGTAGAAGAATCCGACAAAGGAATAAAGCGCGCAGTGCAGCGGCTTTATCCTTGTGCCAAGGGTGCGCATCATGTAGTAGATGATCACGGACTCCCCCAGTATGAACAGGACAACGCAGACTACTCCGGGCAGAAGATACAACAGGTCGGCATCAGCTGCGGCGCTCAGGATGTCTCCGATGTCCTTATCTTTGAATATATAATATACTGTAAGTGAAAAAACAACAATCAGAAATAAAATACTCCGGATCCTTTTTTTCTTGTTAGGCATTTTTATCACCAATATCGTCATTTGCGATTTTGACGATGACTTTTATATATCAGGAACCGGGTCTGTAAAAAGCCTTTTCCTGATACTGTTACAAACAGGTTCTGAGTAGATGATTGTCTTTTTATTCTATCTCTTTTCTGCAGGTTTGGAAACAGAAAAATGACAAATCCTGTATCTGTGTTCAGCGGTATTTGTCGGCTCTTCCGTCTTTTATCGGGCCTGACCAGTCAAGGCCAAAGCCGTAATCGTAGGTGTTTCCGCAGGAATCTGTGTAGGGCGTCAGGTCGAAGGGGACGTCCTCTTTGTGCTGCTCTACAGTATCCATGTCGGACGGAAGCTGTATCGGGAGGAGGCCGGAGGGCTCTGCTTTGCCGGTCAGCAGGTCGAAGACAGCGCGTTTTTCTACACCGAATTCGCAGAGGATCGCATCAGCATACGGTTCCAGTTCGGAGAGAACTGCGGGATTGTGCATGCGTATCACGGCTATCACCGGTTTGCTGCCCATACGCTGTTTTGTTTCGACTACGTTGTCCAGGTCGGATTCGTTGTAGATTATTGCTTCCTTTCCAAGGTAGGTTCTGTTGTCTGATCTTTCTCTGAAGTCGCCGCCTGCTATGCTGCAAACACGGGCTTTGCCGGCGCGGTACGGGCGGTACTGGAGGGATATCGGGAAGTATCCGCTGCCGCCGTCTTTGTCTTTGCTGATGTCGTAGCACTCTGATTTTGGACTGTCGAGGAATACAACGGAAACATCAGCTTCCTCCGGGGTATTTACGCGGATAAAGCCGTCAGGAAGATCTTTTCCATACATCGGGTCAAGGTCGTAGGGCTCTCCGCCGGGGGTCCTGAAGAAGGTAATGCCGGGGGTTATATGCCTTATTGGTATATAGACTTTAATATTTGACCCGCGGAGGGGAAGGCTGCTTCCGTCCTTGATATTATCTGTCTTGCAGAGCGGGAGCACGCTGTTGTTTTTAAGCATGACTACGGAGCCAAGCTGAGCACGGTATCCTGCCTCCATATACTCTTTGCATCCGGTTATTCTGCAGCTTTCTTCCGGATCAAGATATGGATTTTCGAACAGCCCGCAGCGGAAGCTGTTGGTCAGCAGCCTCTTTGCGGAACGCACCATTCTTGCTCTCATTTCATTCTCGCCATGCTTTTCACATCCCATGCGGTATGCTTCAAGTATCGGGGCGATATCTGAATTTCCGCCAAACTGATCTATTCCGTTCTCAATCAGCAGCAGATGCTGTGCTGCTTCGTCAAGGTCTTCAACGCCGTGGCATTTGGGGCCGAATGCGCCGATATCCGGAAGCGCTTTTCCGGTGATCCCCCAATCGGTACATATCACACCGTCATATCCGTATTTTTCTCTCAGGAGATCATGGATCAGATAAGTACTGTATGAGCTTCCCACATTCCTATGGTCTTTTGTATCCTGGTTCCATGGAACAGAGTAATATGGCATGACTGAGGCGGCCTTGCCTGTCTTACCGAGCTTAAACGCTCCTTCCAGGAACGGATACATGTGATCCTTCAGATTATCTCCCGGATAGACGGCAAATTTGCCGTAATAGTAGTGGGCGTCACGTCCGCTTTCCATCGGGCCTGCGCCCGGCCAGTGCTTAACCATGGCGGCGACGCTTAAGTTTCCCCAGCCGTTTTCGGAGCCTTCGGTTTCCTGAAGGCCGCTGCAGTACGCCTGTACAGCTGCTTTTACCTGTTCAGGGGAGGTGCCGAAGGTATCCTCCATTCTCATCCAACGGGGCTCTGTTGCAAGGTCGGCCTGAGGAGAGAGCGCCGTGGTCATTCCAAGAGCGCGGTATTCTCTGGATATTATGGATGCATAACTTTTGATGGCTTCCTCAGAGAACAGCGCCGCCATTCCAAGACCTTCGGGCCACTGTGAAAGATCTGCAGTGCTGCCCTTGAACTCGGCGGCACGTTCTTCGTTGACGCCGTTTCTCGGGTCGGTGGAAAAGTTGACAGGGATCCCGTGCGGCAGGGATTCCGCCAGAGCCTGCATCTCGTTGTTCCATTTTGCCATTACTTCGGTTCCGGCATAGTCCATGACAAGCACATAGCGGATATGCTGATCCTTCAGATATTTTTTCTGTTCATCAGAAAGTGCATAGGGCTCTGCACCCGATTCTTCAAATGCTTTGCCGTCATAAAAGCCGGGGAAGGGGCCTCCTGAAGGTGAGGGGATTCTCTGGTGGGGGGAATACAGCATAAGGCCGGCTATCTCTTCAACAGTGAGCCTTATCGCAAGGTCCTGCGCCCTTTCTTCTGCAGGCAGACGCCAGTCCTCATAGGGCAGCAGCTCGCCGGTTCCTTCGAGATCCTTAAAAAACAGGCCGTCCTGTTCAATGACTCCTTTTGAATCTCCACAGCCGATATCAGGACCGTTTTCATTATGATATATGCGATAGTTCATCGGGTTCTCCTTTCTTATAAGAATGCGATACTTAAGGGTTCTCGTTTAAGCGTCAGAATTGATGAATAGCTGCAGGGTGTGTTTCATTTTGGTTACCTATGGCTGTGAGTAACTCATTCTGTTTTGATTATAGCATATGAACTGCCGCGGTAAAAAGAAAAATAAAAAAAGGGATCAAATTCCAAAGAAGACAAGGAACAATCACTTGTGTTCATGCTTGACAGTGTCATCTGAGAAGGATAACATAAAAGTTGAAGGATTGTAACTGCTGAGAGTCTTTAAGAAAAGGGTTGATGATCATGAAGTATGGAATTTATTATGCGTACTGGGAGAGACAGTGGGGCGCGGATTACCGCAAGTATATAAGAAAGGCCGGGGAGCTTGGCTTTGACATTCTGGAGCTTGCGTGCACCGGTATGAAGGATATGTCAGAAGCTGAGATAGAGGAGCTGAAGGCAGTCAGAGACGCATCCGGTATATCGCTCACTGCAGGACATGGGCCTAAGCCTGACCAGAACCTCGCATCGCCTGACCCGGCAATAGTTGAAAACGCGCTGGAATTCTGGAAAGAGACATTCCGCGTACTTGAAAAACTTGATATTAAGACCGTCGGAGGCGGGCTGTACGGTTACTGGCCGGTGGACTATTCCAAACCTGTTGATAAGGAAGGAGATCTTGAGCGAAGTATAGAAAATATGCGCCGGATGGCAGATATCGCCGCTGATTATGGCATCACGACGCTTGGCATGGAGGTCCTTAACCGGCATGAGGGATATCTTCTTAACACCTGTAAGGAATGTGTGGATTACGTTAAAGCGGTGGACCGCCCGAATGTGAAGGTGATGCTGGATACCTACCACATGCTTTTTGAAGAGGACAGCTTTGAGGATGCGATCCTGACTGCCGGGCCGCTTCTGGGGCATCTTCATGTAGGGGAAAACAACCGCAAGGTCCCCGGGCAGGGACATCTGATCAACTGGGATGAGATTGGCAGCGCGCTTCATAAGATCGGCTACGATGGTACGGTCGTTATGGAACCTTTCGTAATCCACGGTGGAGAAGTTGGAAAAGACATACGTATCTGGCGGGATCTCCTTCCTGATGTTTCAGAGGAAAAACTGGACAGCGATGCGCGCGGTTCAGTGGAATTCCTGAGAAGCAGGTGGGGGTAATAAGCGGAAGTATGGCAACGAAGCTTTTTGGTGATCCGGACGCCGAGAAGGAGCCACTGCTATACTGTCAGGGTGACGGCGGCTGCTGATCCTCAGAGCCACCGCCTAACTGCGACTAAAAGCCTCTCAGGAAGAGACTTCGAGGCTAAGGAACTGTCACGAAATTAATTGCACATCTTGCTTGTCTTTCCTTCCGATACTGCTGCCCGAAAAACACTTACATAGATACGATCATAACCGATCAGCAATGAGATTTTTTACTGCGGCACTGTTGAATTGACATTGGGACGGTTATCTGTCTCAAAAGGCATAAGCTCAGCCATATCTTCCGGCAAAGGAGCCGTAAAACTGAGCGCTGTTCCGGTAAGCGGATGGATAAATGAGAGCCGGAATGCGTGGAGCGCCTGACGGCTGATAAGTGTCCTGTCGTCAGGATTATACAGGTGGTCTCCGATCAGGGGAAAACCAATGTGCTTCATATGTACCCGGATCTGATGGGTACGCCCGGTCTCGAGGTTCAGGAGAACAAGAGAGAGGCCGTTATGCTCTTTAACGACTTTATAATGAGTGACGGCTCTCTCACCGTTTTCGGGATCTATGCGCCGCTCTATTATGGAGTCTCCGACGCGTCCTATCGGTGCGTCGATGGTTCCGGATGGAGGAGTAACATGCCCTCTCACGATCGCCAGATATTCTCTTACGATCTCGCGCCGCACCCCCATTTCGGAGAGCATTCCGGCAGCGACACGGTGCTTTGAAACGATGGTAAGGCCCGAAGTATCCCTGTCAAGCCGGTTGCTGCAGCGGAAGACAAAGGGCTCCTGTCTGCATTTAAAATACCATGCAAGAGCATTGGCCAGGGTGTTGTCAACGTTGTGCAGGGAAGGATGCAGAGGTATACCTGCCGGCTTGTCTATGACCATGAGGTCGTCATCTTCATATATTATTCCGAAAGGAAGATCAACAGGAGTAAGGGAGGACATTTCGTCCTCCCTTATCTTTATGGTCAGTATATCGCCGGAATGAAGCCGCGCGTTCAGATGAGCAGGTTCATCGTTAAGCAGTACTCCCTGAGGATCAGCCTTGAGCCAGGTAAGATTACGGCGTGAAAACCCAAGCTCCCTGAGATAACGCGCGGCCATGCGGCCTTCATTCACTTCAGATACAGGATAGTGCAGGATGCGGGTCATTATTATTGCTCCTTGTCATGTACACAGAGCAGGTTCTCTGTGCTGAAAAAACAATACAGAGAACCGTATCTTTTGTGCATTACGTTAAGTCAAGATCATCAAAACGTATTGTAAAACTCTCACACAATGAAACAGTAATGTAATCAGAAAAGCTGAACTGAGCCGTCTGGCTGTTCTGGAAGTCGTATACACTTACGGTTTTCGTTGCAGGATTTACGATCCAGTATAAGTGCACTCCTGCTGACCGGTATTTCAGTAGTTTAATCATGTAATCCATATGCTGAGTTGAGGGGCTGACAATTTCAATGATCCAGTCCGGTGCGCCTTCACAACCACGGTCAGACAGTCTGCTTCTGTCACAGATCACGGACAGATCCGGTTCAAAATAATTCAGATCATCCAGAAATACCCCAAAAGGTGCTGCGTATATTTCACAGTCTTTTTCTTCTGCTGAAATATGCGAAAAAATGGTGTTAAATAAAACGCCTGACAGTTTTTGATGTATCCGTGAAGGAGGTGCCATATTATAAATCTGACCATCAGCAAGTTCAATACGTACGTCTTCAGGAAACTGCATAATGTCATTTATTGTATAAGTTTTTTCATTAGTCAATGCACTCATCTGTACATCCTCCTGACTGCTTTTCAAATGGTCTTTATTTGTAACTGTTCAGAATAGATACCTTTAATTTCCATTCGGATTGTTGTTATAGTACCATATTGAGCTTTATGCCGCAAGCGGCCCTGCAGCAAATCCAGGACAGAGAAGCGTCACATGTCTTATATAAAACGGGTTGACAATATGACCATAAATGGTTATAATATCCAAAAATGGTAACCCGGAGGGGCGATATGACAATTGAAGAGATGAGGGAGAAAAAAAAGGCGCTGGGTTATTCCAATGAGATGATCGCGCAGCTGTCCGGTATACCTCTTGGGACGGTGAACAAGATTATGAGCGGTGCGACAAAGTCTCCAAGATATCAGGCCATGCAGGCTCTTGAAAAGGTTCTGAACCCTTCGGCGACCGGGAAGCTGTCTTACAGCAGCCTGATGAAGCCTGATGACGCGCAGGCGTCCGCTGTGCATGAGGGGGGACCGGCATACGCTCATAATCTCAGAAAAGATCCGGATGCTTTTATTCCTGAAGAATCCGGGACGGAAGATCACAGATACACTATTGATGATTACTATGCCTTTAAAGATGAAAAACGCAGGGAACTTATTGACGGAAAGCTTTTTGTGATGGATGCACCATCTATCAAGCATCAGATGATAATCGGAGAACTATACGTCCTGTTCAGGGAATGCTCTGCTGTTCATGGGGATACCTGCCGGGTGCTGCTTTCTCCCTGTGATGTACAGCTTGACGGGGACAGATATACGATGGTCCAGCCGGACCTTCTGGTGGTCTGCGATAACGAGAAGATCCGTACCCGCAGATGCATCGGGGCTCCGGATCTTGCAATAGAGATAATGTCCCCTTCTTCACGCGGCCGTGATTCAATACTTAAGCTGAACAAATATATGAATGCCGGTGTAAGGGAATTCTGGCTTGTGGATCCTGAAAACAGAAAGGTAATAGTATATCTGCTGAATGAAAACGGAGAGCAGGGCAACTCATTTTTTATCTACTCATTTGACGATACCATTCCGATCGGCATATCCGGAGGCGAATGCAGCGTAGACTTTCGTGTAATAGGAAAAGCGGTGGAAGGCCTTGCAGATTAAAGGACGGATTATCTTGACGCTCCGCCTGACCTGTCGTAGAATCATGATGTGGTAATTACAGGAATAAACCATCGAATTCCGGGAATACAACCCGTAAGTGGAGAGGCCGTCTGCAACTTTTAATGAAAGACTGTCATAACCGTAACTTCGGGATGGTATGGCCCGGAATGAAACAGTAACAGGAATAGTAAAAAACATGTGATCTTATAATCATAAGATGTAAATCAGAGGTGAATTAATGAAGGAATATGTCATGGGGAACGGTGCTATAGCGCTGGGAGCACTCGCTGCGGGGGTCAACCTTGTTGCGGGGTATCCCGGTACGCCGTCCTCCGAAATAATCGAAACGGTTTCAAAATATCCGCATGAGGGCATACACCTGGAATGGTCGGTAAATGAAAAAGCCGCCCTTGAGGTGGCAGTTGCCGCTGCATACAGCGGAGCGAGAGCACTGGTGACAATGAAGCAGATGGGGCTCAATGTTGCATCGGATCCGCTCATGTCCGCAGCTTATGTCGGGGTTAAGGGCGGACTGGTGATAGTGAGTGCTGATGACCCCGGTCCTATTTCCTCCCAGACTGAACAGGATACCCGCCGGTATGCTGACTTCTGTCGGATTCCGGTGTTTGATCCGGCGTCACCTGAGGAGGCCTTTAAGATGATACAGGATGCCTTCGATTATTCGGAGAAATACTGCACGCCCGTCCTTTTCAGGCCGACAACGAGAGTCTGTCACGCATATGCATCAATAGATGTTCCGGATGATTATTCTCCGAAGAAATATGAGGGCTTTGTCAGGGATCCGCTTAAATGGGTGATCTTTCCGCGTCTGTCTCACCGGAACCATGGCCTGATCGAGGAAAGAAATATCAATATAGGAAAGGATTTCTCAGAATATAAGTTTAACAGTGTGACCGGCGGAAAATCAGATAAAGCGGTTATCGCGTCAGGCGTCAGCTATGCATATGCCAGGGAATGCCTTAAGGATCACGAGGAGATAAAGCTTATACGTATTGCAACAGCTTTTCCCTGCCCTGAGGCCTTTCTGCTTAAAGCTCTGGACGGGGTATCGGAAGTCCTGTGTATAGAAGAGCTCAGCCCTTATATTGAAGAGCAGGTTCTGAAGACAGCAGGCAGGCATCATCTGGATATACGCGTATCCGGAAAGCTTGACGGCAAAGTGCCTCACAATGGTGAGACAAGTGTTGAACTGATATCACAGATCCTGACCGGGTTCCTGGGTATCAGCTGCGGTTCGGGGCAGATGGAGGCGGAAGATGTTCCTGCCCTGCCGATGCGTCCTCCTGTGCTGTGTGCCGGATGTCCCCACAGGGCATCGTTCTATGCGGTCAAAAAAGCCATGAAAGGCAGGAAAGCCATTTTCTGCGGTGACATAGGCTGTTATACACTTGGCAATGCCATGCCGCTTGACATGGTGGATACATGCCTGTGCATGGGCGCGGGAATTACCATGGCGCAGGGGTTTGACCATCTTCACAGGGATGAAACCTGCTTTGCGTTTGTCGGGGATTCCACATTCTTCGCATCCGGCATAACCGGTGTTGTCAATGCGGTATACAATGAGGCCGATATGATCCTCTGTGTGCTTGACAATTCCACAACAGCCATGACGGGACATCAGCCGCACCCGGGCACGGGACGAAACATGATGGGAAACATTGTGGACAAGGTGGATATCGCAAAGGTACTTAACGGGATCGGTGTCAGAAAGGTCATTACAGTTGACCCTCTTGATCTTGACAGAAGTGTTGAGGCGGTCAGAGAATGTGCTGCTGAATCAGGGGTAAAGGCGATAATCTTTAAATCACCATGCATAGCCATCACAAAACCGGAAAAGAAGTGCCTGATCGACCAGGAAAAATGCATCAAATGTAAAAAATGTATCAGAGAGATAGGATGTCCGGCACTTATTACCACGGGATCCAAAGGAAATACGCCTGGCTGTGCCGGATCCGCGCCAATGGAGGCGATGGATGGGACCGCCGATAGTCCCGATGGAAAAAGGCCGGATGAAGTAGTTGTGATAGACCGGAATCTCTGTACAGGATGTAACCTGTGTGCACAGATCTGTCCGGTACATGCAATAGGAGGTGAGGACCGTGAATAAGGACATCATGATATGCGGCGTCGGAGGACAGGGCACGGTGCTTGCTTCAAAGATCATTGCCGCGTCCGCCATGGAAGAAGGAAACACAGTGCACTCTGCCGAGACCATCGGTATGGCTCAGAGGGGCGGCTCGGTAACAAGTCATGTAAGGATAGGAGACAGGGCGTATTCTCCTCTCATCCCGTCCGGCAGCGCGGATCTTATCCTTGCCTTTGAACCTGCAGAAGCAGTGCGCAATCTTAAGTACCTGAAGAAGGGCGGGATGGCGGTGGTAAACCGGATTCCGACCAAACCTGTCACTGAATCGCTGCATCCCAGCGGATATAACGGAACTGAAATGATCGAATACCTTCAAGGAAAATGTGACTGTATTTTTGTAGACGCAGATGAGGTGTGCGCATCTTTTGGATCGACGAAGTTCTTCAATATCATAATTCTTGGAATAGCTGCGGGTTCAGGCAGGCTTGGAATAGACAAAGACACAATACTTGCCCAGATAGCAAAACGTGTGCCTGCGAGATTTGCGGACATCAACAGAAGGGCGTTTCTGAAAGGATATGAGATCGGAGCCGGGGCTGCGTAATCCGGACATGCCGGCGTTTGATTAAAAGGGAGAAGAAAAATGAAGATCAGCAATAAACAGCTTAAACTTGTAGACCGACAGATAAAAAGGATCATCGAGAGCGGGAATTATTACAGCGAGGTGTATAAAAAGGCCGGTATCACCGGAGTTTCAACTCCTGAGGATTTTGAAAAGATTCCGTTTACTGACAAGGCGGACCTGCGCAACGCGTATCCGCTTGGCATCCAGGCAGTTCCGGATGAGAAAGTCGTGAGGATACATTCATCCTCAGGAACGACAGGCAAACCGGTCATAATACCTTATACCGCAAAGGACGTAGAAGACTGGGCGGAGATGTTTGCAAGGTGCTACAGGATCGCCGGCATAACTGCTTCCGATAGGATACAGATAACGCCCGGATACGGTCTCTGGACAGCGGGAATTGGCTTCCAGGCCGGATGCGAGAAGCTTGGAGCAATGGCAATCCCAATGGGACCCGGAAATACGGAAAAACAGCTGCAGATGATGATCGACCTTAAGTCGACAGTTATCTGTGCTACTTCTTCATATGCGCTCCTTCTTGCCGAGGAGATAAACAGACGCGGCCTCAAGGACAAGATATGTCTGAAAAAGGGCGTGATAGGTTCTGAAAGATGGAGCGACGCAAAGAGAAATTATATCGCCAGGGAACTGGGAATTGAGCTCTTTGATATCTATGGCCTGACAGAGATTTACGGCCCGGGCATCGGCATAAACTGCGCAGAACAGACGGGAATGCATGTATTTGACGATTATCTTTACCTTGAGATCATTGATCCGGTTACCGGGGAAGTCCTTCCGGATGGAGAAGAGGGAGAGATCGTTATCACTACCCTTGTTAAAGAAGGCGCGCCGCTTATAAGGTTCCGTACCCATGACCTTTCGAGGATCATTCTGGGCGAATGCTCATGCGGACTCAGTTATCCACGTATCGACACTATCAAAGGACGAAGCGATGACATGTTCAAGGTTCGCGGCGTGAATATGTTCCCGAGCCAGGTAGAGGAGATCCTCGGAATGGTAGACGGCGTTTCCAGTGAATATAAGATCGACGTTGCTCACGATGATATCAGGAACAGAGATATCATTATGGTCACTGTTGAGGCCGAAGGACGTGTTGACTTTACAAAGACCGCTGAGACGATCAAGAATCTGTTCAGATCCAGAATGCAGATCACTCCGAACGTTGCGGTTGTATCACTCAATACACTTCCGCGCTCCGAGAAGAAAACACAGAGGGTGTTCGACCATAGAAAAGAATGATTCCCGGAAGCGTTTACAGAAGGAATAGACATATATTACGACGGGAGGAATTTGCGGTATGAAGATTGAACGCTTAAAGATCAACCATCTGACCAATCCAATGGGTTACGACCTCACACATCCGACGGTGTCGTATATAGTTACGGAAGCCTGCGGAAAAAAACAGGCTTCAGCCAGGATAGAGGTGGCTCTTGACGATAGTTTTGAAGAGCTTTTGTATGACAGCGGTGTACGTACTGATATCATTAGCACGGCATTTGAGCTTCCGATTGAACTTAAGCCGATGACAAGATATTTCTGGAGGGTAACTGCAGCAGATGAAACCGGAGATTCGGCAGTAAGTGAGACTCAGTGGTTTGAGACTGCAAAGACTCTCCATGCCGCCGGCAGCGCTGCTTCAGTTGAAGAAGCGGACTGGCAGGCAAAATGGATCGCTCCGTCAGTACCGAAGGAATGGCAGATGGCTGTATTTAAGGATATAAACATCGAAAAGCCGGTCAAAAAGGTACGCGCATATATGACAGGCCTCGGGCTCTATGAATTCTGGCTTAATGGCGAGAAGCAGGGAGATGAGTGCCTGATGCCGGGCTTCTGTGATTATGATTCATGGATCCAGTATCAGACTTATGAGCTTTCCTTTATACAGGGAGCTAACCGTATCGAGATGGTGCTTGCGGATGGCTGGTATAAGGGCTGGTACGGACTCAGGCAGACTTCCGAGAACTACGGGGACCGCCTGGCAGCATTTGCCGAGTTTCATATTGACTATGAGGATGGAACCAGCGAGGTGATCGCTACAGATACTAGCTGGAAAGCAAGAAAGAGCCGCATTACATACAGTGGGATCTATCCGGGAGAAACCTTTGATGCAGGCCTGGACGTGAGCGAGGAGTTCGGGACAGAGGAGATCGATCTTGGATATGAAAGACTGTCGCCCAGGCTGTCACCGCCGCTTACCGTCCATGAACATATCAAACCTGTGAGCGTTATCACCAGCCCGAAAGGTGAGACCATACTTGACATGGGGCAGAACATGGTCGGGTGGATCACTTTCCGCTGCAATGCGCCTGCAGGAACAAAAATCTATCTGCAGACCGGGGAGATCCTTCAGGATGGATGCTTTTATAATGACAACTTAAGGACTGCCCTTTCTGAATTTACTTATATTTCAGACGGGAAAGAGCGAACAGTGCGCCAGCACTTTACCTTCTACGGCTTCCGCTTTGTGAAGGTTGAAGGATGGACAGGAGAGCTTTGCCCGGATGATTTCGAGGGGCTTGTTATCCATTCCGAGATGGATGAAACAGGTGATATAGTAACATCCGATGATCTGGTAAACCGTCTGGTCAAAAATGCCAGATGGGGAATGAAGGGCAACTTTGTAGATGTTCCTACGGACTGCCCGCAGAGGGATGAAAGGTACGGCTGGACCGGCGATGCCCAGATATTCTCAGGGACTGCTTCCTATTTTATGGATACATATGCCTTCTATACCAAATTCGGGCACGATCTGTATATGGAGCAGAAGAAGCTGAACGGAAGCGTGCCGGATGTGGTTCCGGTAGCTCATAATCCGGGAGATGCTTCCACGGCATGGGGAGATGCGGCAACGATAATTCCGTGGAATGTGTATCTTCATTCCGGAGACAAGGGCATCCTCATTAAACAGTACGACAGCATGAAGGGCTGGGTCGACTATATGAAGCGCGAGGATGACGCGGACGGCGGAAAGCGTCTGTGGCTCTCCGGAACGCATTATGGCGACTGGCTGGCGCTTGACGGAAATGTAAAGGGCGGAGTTTACGGCGCGACTGAGCCCGGATTTATAGCCTCGGCATACTACTATTATTCGACGAATATCGTCGCGAAGGCTGCAGCTGTGCTTGGTAAAAAGGATGATGCAGATTATTATTCCGCTCTGGCAGGAGAGATTTATAATGCGTTCGTGAAAGAGTACTATACACCATCCGGCCGTCTTGCAATCGATACAATGACCGGATATACGGTGGCACTTTTCATGGGGCTTACTCCGGATCATGCGCTTGCAAGAAACCGTAAGGGACTTCTTAACCGTCTGAAAAAGAACTTTTATCATCTGAACACAGGATTTGTAGGAACGCCATACCTGTGCAGGACATTGTCCGAGAATGGCATGAATGATATTTCGTACCATCTTCTGATGGAAAAAGGATATCCCGGATGGCTGTATGAAGTTCTGATGGGAGCGACGACTATATGGGAGCGCTGGAATTCAGTGGAGCCTGACGGCAGGATAAGCGGGACAGAGATGAATTCACTAAACCATTATTCCTATGGTTCAATAGTAGAGTGGATGTTCCGCAATATGTGCGGCATCAATCCGTGCGAGGATGGCGCCGGCTTCAAGAAGTTCCGCATTGCGCCGATGCCAAATTACAGGTTTACCAAAGCGGAAGCCTCTTTAAATTCCGCTTCGGGACTCATAAAGTCATCATGGGAGATAGACGGCAAACAACTGAAATTCAGCTTCACGGTTCCATTTGACACACAGGCGGAGATTGTACTTCCTGATACGGAGCTTCAGGTTATAAGCGATGAGTGGGCAAAGGCAGGCTATGGAGAATTCAAAGGCGAAACCAAAGACGGGAATGTGCTTCTCACAGTTCCGGCCGGCACCTATGAATTCACCTACGAACCGACAGTTCCCTGCCGTAAGATATACTGCATCGATTCAACATACGAGGAACTCTGCGGGAATCCGAAAACACTTAAGATCCTGGAAAAGGAATATCCATACACTACAGGCCATATTCCATTTAAGAAAGAACTCTGCACTTTGGAAGAACTGACCTGGGGGCCATTTACATGCGTATCACAGGAGCAGAGAGATAAGATCGACAGGCTGCTGAGAGAAGTGGAATAAATCTACTCATCTATAAGCGCATTTTTCACCGTGTATAGCCGGCATACAGATGCACGTCTACGCGGCCGTTTTCGCTGTTTGCGGCTGAGCGGTGAATGTAACAATAGAATAAAGAGAAAATACAAGGGATGGCTCTCTGTGCCGATATCACAGAGAGCCATCCCCTTTTGCAGTCAATGGGGCAGGATTTCTGATCCGGTTTGCGAGCCGGGGAAACCTGTAATTGTGATAATGTTTGAATTACCTGCTGTTAAAACCAGAGAGATTATTATGATAACGCATTAATAAAATACCTTTTTAAGCATGGAAGCGTTGTACTGATGATGAAGATATAATCAAAATGAGACAGAGAACCGTCCCAATGTCATTTAGATAGTGCGTAGTTAATGATACCGGTCAGTTTATTGGCTATTCGGACGCCGTAGGGAGGAGGACTGCCCATATGTACGGAACCGCGGCCTATGGCAGAGAAAATGCTGCGTCGCCGATTAGCCCTTCCTTCGGCAAACTCGCAAAAAACGCTCAGACAGTGCCGAAGGAAGGGCAGCTATACTCGCATTTTCTGTGCCATAGGCCGAACGGTTCCGTACATATGGGCAGTCCTCCTCCCTACGGCTGTTTGCTGGCGGCGGTTATATAAATCCTTATACAAAGCACTAACTAAATGACAGAGAACCGTCCCCTGTCTTACTCATAATTCGCAGGAAAATATGCTTATTTTACATATATGCGCTCATTTTTATAAAATATTTGAGTTAATCATAGATAAAAATGGCTATGTTTACATAAATGTATTGACAATTCCCTCGTGTATGGTATGATATTTTTGAGAAATTGTCTTTGATTCGAAATAAGGGGATAAATACCTGAAAAGAAAGGGCGATAAAATGCATAAATGGAGACGGAATCGATTTGTTAAGGGGTTATCTACTGTTCTAGCGGCGATTGTTGTTTTTGTCACGACTTACAGTCTTATTCTTCCTGCTATATCTATAGAATATCGTTATGCACAGGACATGCCGGGTTTTGATGTACAGTCGCAGCAGGACGGGCTTGAGGGAGATATTTCTGAAAACGCGATAATGGCGGAGGCATATTCAGGCCCCGCAGATGACTCCGGAAATCTGTCAGAAACCGGTTATGATGGAATGTATGAAGAGGAAACTGGCTGGGGTGACATTGATGTTGGTGATTCTGGTTTTTTCTATGAGGGATCAGATGACAATGGAGAGCTTCTGGCTGAAAACGTATATGATACATATGATAATGAAGGAGAAATATACGGGGAAGTTAACAGCCTTACTGCCAGTGTGAAAGGTACGGATCTGCGTCTCGATTTTGAAGATGCTATGCCTGAGGATTCAGAGCTTTTATTCAAAGAGATCGATCCGGAGTTTTATAATAACTATTACAAAAGTGCCGGACAGGAACTAAAAAAACAGTATCCTAACTGGGAGATATATAACGGAAGCTTCTATTCAGTAGAAATTCCATATGGAAGAACTGCAGTTAAAGTATCTTTTGAATTTGAACCTGCCTTTTCACAGTACCTCGATGAAGAGAACAAGGTTATTGTAATCGATTGGTGTGATGGGGAGTGGCATCACTATGATCCGGAAAAAACTGATGTATTCAGGGAAGATGACGGGGCGGTCTATGCCGTTAAGTTTGAGACCGATGCTTTGTATAAAGGCATGGTCGGATTCGGAATAATCACTTTGTGCCCTGAAGGCAGTGGAGAGCTGGAAGTAGATGAAGATTCCGGTAATGAAACAAATAATGAGACTTACAATACTGCCCACTCTGTAGAAGCGCCAGAGAATATAGAAGGTGATATTGAAACATATACACCATATGAAGCAGCTGTTGACGAAGAATCAGAACGTCAGTCAAATGAAGAGACAGGATATGAATCAGAACAACCGTCACAAACTGAGTCCAGATATGAAGCAGAGCAGTCCGGAGGAGATGTATCAGTAGATGCTTCGGAAGAGTCCGAAGAAACTGATTATGGAGAAATCGATGGGAATGAAGAGAGAACCTCTGTAGAGGCTGACCCTGAGTATGATGGAGCATGGGAAGAAGAGGAAGTTGTCTACTTCGAAGAGAATGTATTTGATACAGCTGAAGAAAATGATATGGAAGAGGAGGCTGATGCTGTAGAAGCGGAGGAAAAAGAGGATATACTTCCTGTTGCGGGTGAGGCTCCTGGTTCTGAAGAAGACAACGACGATGCTAAAGAAGAGCTTGTACCGGAGGATTCAAGCGATGATTTTGTAGAAGAGAATTCGAACAGTTCGATTCTCCCCGAAACGATGACAGGAGAGGCTGGCTCATGCTCAATAAGTATTCCGGGAGCTGACTACATGCTTGATATATCTTATGGGGCAGATGCGGGAATTCCGGAGAATGCAGTATTTACAGCCGTTCCGGTAAACGACGAAAAATATGAATCTCAGGCTCTTGAACTTGTCGGAGACAACGCTGAAGCTGGAGGCCATGTGAGCCTCATCGACCTGATAGACCTTGTTGTAACCGTAGATGGTAAAGTGATAGCACCATCAGGAGATATACAGGTGACCGTCAGATTCAACGAAGACATTTCCGAGGACGAACAGATCTACGCCGTTCACTTCCCCGGAACCGGAGAACAGCCTGAAATAGAAGAAGAGGAGGAACAGAATATACCTGTCGAACCTGTACAGGCAGACACATTACAGATCAATGCAGATACAGCTGATGAGGCAGCAGATACTGATCTGATATATGAAGATGAATCAGAGGATTATCCAATATATGAAAATGCAGTGGATGATGTAGTATATGAAAATGCAGCGGATGATGTAATATATGAATATGAAGT
Source organism: Blautia sp. (assembly GCA_017459635.1). Taxonomy (GTDB): domain Bacteria; phylum Bacillota; class Clostridia; order Lachnospirales; family Lachnospiraceae; genus Blautia_A. The sequence continues at coordinate 32,251 of JAFUCO010000085.1, forward strand.
GGATGATGATCCGGCTAATGAGGATACAGCAGATGATATTCTTACAATTGAGGATATAACTGCCGAAGAACTCCTTCCTGAATCTGAAGAGCTTCAGGAAGACCGGATGGATGTGTCAGATCTGTACACAAGTCTTGCTGACTCACTACAGCAGGAAGCTCCGATTGAGGCACTGACGCAGACCCTTACAGATGATTATGATAACACTGAATCTGTACTATCATATGACGATCTCAGAGAGCCTGAACTGTTTAAATCAGATAAAGGCAGCTACGAGATATCCTTTACCCTTAACAGCTTTTCTTATATAGCGATATTATCTTATACTGTGGACTTTCACTATGAAATAAATGGCAAAATGTACGATTTCAGTATTCCTGGAGGCGGTTTTGTCTCACTTGAACATATAGTGGAAGTGCTGAGAATAGCGACAACCGGTGCGAATACGAAAAATGAACCTGAAAATGCCGAAAATGGCTTGGAAAACACGGATGATTTAGTAGAGGAAGAGCCGGGTGTAGATGTAAGTGGTGAGAACGGTAAGGACTACGAAGAGGCTATTAAGCTGAATGAGGTTAATGTCAGTGAGGCAACGAAGACATTAGTGGCTGATGTGGAGAGTGTGGAGTTCTCTAATCCGGAACTGGTGTGGGTTGTTAAGGTTGATGAGGACAATACAGTTGGCGGACTTAAGGAAGCGAACGGGCTGGATGTAGAATATAGCGCGGAACTGACGGAAGAGCAGATCGCGGAGATTAATGCACAGACTGTTGAGGCAGGAGACTGGGCTCTGATCGGTGTGCAGCCGTTTACGAGTGAAGAGATGCTAACGGTTACCATGAAAAATGGGGATCAGTTTGTGGTGAAGGTTACAGATGCTCAGAATCCGTCGGTTTATATTGATAAAACGGTTATTATCTACGATAATGGTGAACAGCGTGCAATGTTATCAAGTGTATATACATATGATAATCATAACCGTTTAAATTCAACTACATTAGCTGATGCAGAAACGAATGATGCAGCCCATTGGACGGTTGAACAGCATAACGGAAATTATTATTTAAAGTCCAGCGATAACCGGTACTTGACGATTGACGGCAATAATGTCGGATTGGTGAACAATTGGTCGGTAGCTACTCCGTTGACAATTCAGGCGGGAACGAATCCTGATTATAGAATCTATGCCGCAAATAATAGTAACAATGTGCTGTCATACAGTACAAATAACGACTGGGGGGATGGATACTTTAGTGCTCCTGGAGGCAAGAACGGCAGCCAAAATCGGGAATGGCTTTATATAAAAGAAGTCGAAACTGTTGCTGATCGTGCCGGTGACTGGCTGCTTTACTTTGACGATGATTTCGATGATATTACAATTCATGTAGGCGAAACGATCTCACTGCGTCCATATAACAAATGGGAATGGAAAGAGGGCAATGTTAATGTTCAGACCTCTCATTGGAATATTGGTGGAAGAGACAACAATTACTGGAATCAAATCGATATCAGTGATGCGAACGGTGCACATAAAGAATCATGGGACGATGGTGGAACTGGTAACACCGCCGGCTTCCATTGGATCGCCTATGTCAAAGAAGATGGTCAGCTTGATACACACTATTGGGCCGTCCAGGGGCAGGCAACGCAAACAGGTGACTATGTTCTCACAAATACGAAAAACAGGAAAACCATTACTGTACATGTTGTAGATGGAAATCCTGTCAATAAGCCAAGTACCATCGACAGAATTGCCAATATAAAGGTCAACTTGTTTGACTATGATAATGGTGGAGCACTGGATGTAGGCTTGAATAACAGTGGCGAAGCAAACCACAACTTAGCAAATGACAATAACTATAAGAACGAATCTGTCAACCAGATGGGAGGCTCTGATCACTTTTATTTCCTGAGCTCAGGAAGTGGAAATAATGACAATGAATCATGGAACAGCTATACAAAGGACAGCTCTAATCCGGGTATCGTACAAGATACTTTAAACAGTGAGGGTTATCCTGTGCTTGATCATGGCAATCATACCAGTCTGCAGTATTTATTTGATACTTCACAGGCCAGTCAGAGCTGGCATGGCGGCAATGGAAACAACGGTATGATCGCATACCCGGATGTGGTAGGCATGTTCCAGCAGGACAGCCAGGGGTATTACTATTTCAACAGTAATACAAACTACTTCTATTATGATACTGCTACAGGAACATCGAAGCTGTATAAGCACACATATACGCAGAATTCGAGCGCATCGAAGGGGTCTCTCGCAAATGACAAGCCGATTGGCTTCTTCCCGTTCCACGACTATAATTCTACAGATGATCTCTATGTAAACCAGAATGACGCACTCAATCATCATGTCGGTTTGAGCATGGAGCTTGAATTCATGCTGCCTGGTAACAAACTTGATGATTATAAACAACCAATCATCTTCGACTTTTCCGGGGACGATGATCTTTGGGTATTTGTGGAATGGGAAGATGGTAACGGACAGAAACAGAGCAAATTACTGCTTGACCTGGGTGGTGTGCATCAGCCGATCCACGGAGATATCAACTTTACGAACGGTTCGAATACAGCGTTCATGGAAACGAACAGACCGTACACTTTGAAAGTATACTATCTGGAACGAGGCGGCTGTGACTCGAACTGCTCCATCCGTTTCAACCTGCCGATTATTCAGGATCTTACCGTTGCCAAGAAACTGACGGGACTTACAGAGGTAGAAAAGGCAAAATATAAGGATGAAGAGTTTACATATGAAATTCTCGTAAATGGTGAACCTTATAATTATCCCAACCCTAATAACAGATATGAGAAAGCCATCCTTCTGAATGCTGCCGGAGAGGATATTACACCTGAGAACTTTACCATTACGAATGGCAGGGTCAAGATCAAAGATGGACAGACTCTTACCATTACATATCTTGACCGTTCCGATACATTCTCTGTAGCGGAGCTTAACACTCCGAATATGGAAAACTTTGAAGTGCCGAATGCAGAACGTTATTATCATCTGGAGCGCGATGCTTCGCTGTATGAAGAAGAGATCAGCCTTCAGGCGAGTCAGACCGTATCTGAACCGCGTATTGCTGACTGGGTAACACCGACCTATAAGCTTGAAGATACCGAGAGGGTCACTTTCACAAATACACTGAAAGAAAAGAATCTTGAAGTAGAAAAGAAATGGAAAGGAGAAAAGACTCATCCGGACAGCATCACATTCACTGTGAGTGCAACGGTAGATGATGGTCATGGAGGACGTACAGCGTATGCCGTGAAAGAACTCAAAGAAGAGGATGGCATTACGGATAAAGTATTCACGCTAAGTAACAGCAACGATTGGCGTCAGGTGATTGAGCATCTTCCTGTCAACACCCCGGATGGTAAATTTATATTCTACGACATTAATGAAGGAAAGGTTGAAGGTTACACGCTGACTGGGCTTAAAGATCTTACTGCGGAAAGCTACAACTATTGCAATGTTGATGTTGTGAAATTATGGCCGGACAGCAATGTTGGACATACCGAGGTCTTAAAAGTTGTTCTTATGAATTCGGAAAGAAAGTATTACGCGGGTATCAATACCGATGGGGAAGCGTTTTTCTCAGCGGAATTGGCTTTAGCTTCTGTCTATGAATTGAAACCGGACAACAATTATACACATCGTTTTGCTCGTGTCCCGGCGGGAGAATACACTGCTGTACAGTTACAAGAAGATGAATATTCAAAAGGTCTTGCAACATATATACGAAACATCATTCAGTATGAGCTTGAAAATTCTCCAACAGAAGGCCCGGTTGGGCCGGAAGAAAAGCCTAACACTCCGGAGATTCACAAGCGGATCGATGCCCTGCGGGATGGCGCTGAGAATCCGGATTCACCGCATTCGAATGAAGATAAGACTGACCTCTACAGGCTGTACCTGGACTATAAGATTAACTCGCTTCAGGAGGCAAGCGGAGTGGATTTGCTTTTCGTAATCGACCATTCAGGAAGTATGAACAATTCTGCATGGCAGGGTAACCCTTATCGCGCTCCCGCAGTGGAGGCTGCCTTGAATGGCGAGGATGGTCTGATATCGGAATTTCTGGCAATGAATGATAAAAACCAATGGGCGGCGGTTGGATTCAAAGGCCCGGACGGTGCGAGGGATTATCGTTGGAGTCTGGGAAATCCATGGCAGCCGGTTACAGCACTGTCTGCATACAATGCAGGTAAGAATGGCAGTGAAGTGCTGTCCTACGGAGGGGAGACCTATGTATTTACCAGAAATGATGTCAGCGCTCAGAATCAGAAAAATGTGACTCTGGAAAATGAAGGCGCGAACATACTTACAAATTATACGGCAGGCCTTTGGCGCGCTGAACAGTTCCTTCTTAAGCAAAGCGTGAAAGATGATGAGCGTAAAAAGGTTATAGTTTTTATCAGTGACGGCATACCTACACTGCACATTCAATGCCCAAGTCAGACTCTTCAGGGTGCAGGAGTAGCAGCCGGAAGCCCGTATTACCGTGATGCATATGGCGGGTGTCCAACTCAGACGCTGACAGAATTCGGCTATTTCGTCGATGACATGACCAACAATGGATATAAATTCGGCGATAATATGGAACTTTATACCATTGGTTTTGGTGGGACTATGCAGACCGAAAGCGGCTCGCAGCTGCTCAATAGTATGCTTGATACAGCATATGGCGAGGTTGGTCATTCCGGTCATTTCATTACGATTAGCGATACAATCACTAATGATTACAACGCAACAGCCGAAAACCTCAAGAATGACCTCCGTACAATCATGGGCATGAATGAGAAGTTTACAAATATTGTCATCCAGGATGATCTTAGTCGTTATGTGGATCTTTACAGGATTGCAGATGTGGGGACGGATGTATCCGCTATCATGCAGGCTGCCAAGGCAAAGGTAACAATGAAGGTTCCAGATCCGAATAATCCAGGAGAGATGCAGATCGTATTACTGTATGAGAATGGCGCGCCGGTGAACAGAGATGATGCGAAATTCACTAAAGCAGACGGCACGACGAAAGCGAGTATTATCAGCAGGCTGGAGTATGACGCTTCCTCGAAAACTGTAAAAGCCATCTTTGATCCTGAATATCAGGCCGTGGCAGGTGCGGTATACACCCTTTCATTTGATGTTAAGGCAACGGAGCAGGCTTATAATACATATGCATCCAGTGGATATGATAAGTATAAGGATGGAGATAATCAGGGGAAGATTATTACCGGCGATCCGGATACCGACTTCCTCGGAACCGATCCTGATAACGCTACCAGCGTAGATAAGGAGGGTTTCCGATCCAATGACGAAGCCAAAGCAACCTATACCCATAATGGTGAAGAGAACGAACTCGAGTATCCTCACCCGGTGATCCAGGTTGCAGCAAAAGTAGATATTGTAAAAACCGATCAGACAGGTGCTGCACTCGAAGGCGCAAAATTCAATCTTTATGACAGCAGGTATGATGCAAGCAAGACTATTGAAGAAAATGAAGATTTTCTGATAGAAGCAGACCTGCAGTCGAAAAAACCGGCAGAGCCTGTGGGGGAAGATGCTGTAATTCGCAGCGGAAAGCTGAGTGTGGGTACATATTACCTCGTAGAAACTAAAGCTCCGAATGGATATATTGCCCTTTCGAGCCCTATGAAGATAATTGTTACTGAACAATCAGGAATACTTAGTATGACGGCCCAAATTGCAGATGAAAACGTTGGGGCAGATAAGCTGAATAGGATTAACCGGGATTCTTGGAAGCTGAGCGTGCAAAATTCAGCAGGATATGAATTGCCTTCCACCGGCGGATCCGGTACACAGCTCTTCACGATCCTTGGCAGCATCCTGATCCTTGGAGCGAGCGTACTGCTGTTGAAGAGACGCATGGCTTAACCATCTGCATCCTTTTGTAGAATAAGGCCTGTGTGGGAAACATAATCTGGAGATGACATACGGTAATCTTACTTTCCGGAGAGTCCGGAGCGATGGCGCTTATCCACAATATCATGGGTGTAAGCAATGTAGACTGTATAAAAAGACAGCTTGCTTTTGACAGGCAAACACAGAGGACGGTTTCTGTGCTGAAGATCAGCACAGAAACCGTCCTCTGTGATATAATAGAAAAAATCCCCTTACGTAAGGTATTGCTTGTTACGCAGCGTCATGTTGTAGAATTCATGGCGTGAGGAGGTGAAAGCTATGTCAAAATACACCACGGGAGAGATTGCAAAGCTTTGCGGTGTTACTGTCCGAACGGTTCAGTATTATGATACCAGGGGAATTCTGATTCCCAGTGAGCTTTCTGAAGGTGGAAGGCGTCTCTATTCGGAAGACAATTTAAAGCGCCTGAAGCTCATCTGTTTTCTTCGCGAAATGGATATTCCGATTGATGCTATTTCTCAGATACTTAATGAGGAGCATCCGGAGAAAGTGGTATCACTGCTGGTCGAACAGCAGGAGAGCGTCTTTTTGGATGAGATTTCAGAAAAACAGGAAAAACTTGAAAAGCTTCGCGAACTGAAAAAAGAGCTGAAAAACAAAGCGGCATTCTCTCTTGAATCAATCGGTGACATAGCCGAAATTATGAAAAACAAAAAGAAATTGAAAAAACTGCGTCTGATGCTGCTCTTAACCGGGATTCCGGTTACAGTGCTTCAATGGTTCTCAATCATTTTATGGATCATCAAAGGTATCTGGTGGCCCTTTGTTGTCTGGGTCGTGGCAGCTGTTCCATGGGGGATACTGGTAAGCCGTAAATATTTCAGGCATGTTGAATACATCTGCCCGGAATGCCACAAAGTATTCAAGCCGTCCATGAAGGAAGCCTTTTGGGCAAAACATACCCCGACAGCCCGAAAGCTGACCTGTCCTGAATGCGGCCACAAGGGCTACTGTGTGGAAATCTGGGGAGACGCAAAATGACGCCTTCAGGGTACAGGAAAGTCGGGAGTCTGAAGCAAAACACGCTGCGGCAGGAGGCGGCATGAAATGAAGGAATTTGAGAATATAGTTATAGGCAAAAACAGCATTCCGTCGCTGATCATTACTGTTATCATGATGATCGCGATTCCGGTCATATTTTTCATATACTGGCGGACAAAGCATAAGCAGAAAACCAGGCTCATTTATCTCATTGCCGGTATGGCCGGCTTTATTGTTTCTGCCCGTTTACTTGAGGTTGGTGTACACTATTTCTGTATCATTGCGGATAATCCCGTTTCACGTTTTATAAACGGAAATAATGCCGCCTATGTTATTTACGGAATCTTAATGGCGGGAGTATTTGAAGAATGCGGCAGATATATCATTCTTAAGTATATTATGAAAAAGAACCGCACCCGTGAAAATGCTGTTTTGTATGGCATCGGGCATGGAGGGATCGAGATACTGGCTGTCGTTCTGCCTCTGATGATCACATATCTGGCTATTGCGGTACTGTTTTCGTCAGGCGATATGGAAAATGCCTTAAGCACACTGAATATCACGGAGAAGACAGCCGGATCAGCGCTTCCTGCGGTTCAGGCGGCAGCAGCTTTTGACTACCCGATGATGGCTCTGAATGTCATTGAACGCCTGCTTGCAATACTGGTACACATCGGACTTACGGTTATCGTATTTTACAGTGTCCAAAGCGCAAAGAAAGCCGGCCTGCTGGCAGCTGTACTTTTGCACATGGTGGTTGATACATTCGCTGCGCTGTATCAGAGAAGCATAGTACCACTATGGGCAGTTGAAGTATGGACCGCCTTATGGACCGCTGTGATCATATCAATTGCAGTGAGGCTTTACAGGCAAAAGTGAGACAGGGGACGGTTCTCTGTCTTATTATTTCAATAATAAGGGGGCTGTGAAAAAAATCTTTTTTCACAGCCCCTTGTTTCTATTGCTGCCCCATAAAGAGCGTGCCCGGGGAAAAGGGGGTGTGGGGAAAAACGTCGGGCTTCGCAACTTTTATTTTTGTTTCGTTAACTTGCAGACGAAACAATCCAAATATGGTATGATGTAATTGTTACAGCTGTACTGAGAACAGAATATGTTTTATTTCACATAGTTATACTGTGGAATTAATCCCGGGCACATATTGAGAAAGGTGACAGATATGAGCGTACCAAAAGCTTTGCAGGCCAAATATGATGAACTTGCCGCAATTATTGAACCGTACTGTGATGAGTATATGAACGAGGAGTATAAGGCTCTGTGCCTCCATGCTCTGGAGAAGCTGTGCAGAAAAAGGCCGTCTCCGCTTACTTCCGGCCGGGCAAATACATGGGCAGCCGGGATCATTTATGCCATCGCTCAGAATAATTATATTTTCGATAAGAGCCAGCCTGTCCATATGAACGCAGAAGAGCTGGTTGAACCACTTGGTCTGGCAAAGAGCACAGCAGCAAATAAGGCTGCTGAGATAAGAAAACTGCTTAAGATCGATCATTTTAATGCGGAGTGGGTGCTGGCATCAGATGTAGAAAAGAATCCGATGCTGTGGTATGTGGAAATCAATGGGCTTTTAGTTGATGCCAGGAGGCTTCCACTGGAGATACAGGTCGAATGCGCGCGGAGGGGACTGATTCCCTATGTTCCTTCATTGAAGGAAGAATAACAGAGAGAATAGTCTCTCTGTGCTGTCAGGACTATATTTGAGCGAAAGGGCAAATAGATATGGGAACATATTTGAATCCTGGGAAGATTGGGTTTGCAAAAATCAGCAAGGGAGATTACGTAGATAAAACAGGCTTGATCGGGTTGATAAACGAGAAAATTGACGGGCCAAACAGTCTGGTCTGTATCAGCAGACCGCGCAGATTTGGCAAGTCATATGCTGCTAAAATGCTATGTGCTTACTATGATTTTACCTGTGATTCCCACGATCTTTTTCAGGATAAGGAGATCGCAAAAGCAGAAAGTTACAGGAGACATCTAAATAAATATCATGTGATCAGTCTTGACATTACCGGGTTTATTTCAAAACTCAAAAGCGATGAACCGATCAGCGACGTTCCTGCTATAATTGTTACCGCCCTTCACGATGAGCTGATCTCTCTCTACCCGGAGTTGGCAGAAGCGAAAGACCTTTCGGATTGTCTGATCCAGTGTGTTAGGAAAACGGGACGCCAGTTTGTTTTCGTGATTGATGAATGGGATGCGCTTATCCGCGAGGCGAAGGACGATAGAAAGACACAGGATGCATATCTCAGACTCTTGAGAGGCTGGTTTAAGAACAACAATTTTACACCGGAAGTGGTTGCCGCGGCATATATGACTGGTATTCTTCCGATCAGGAAAGATGGATCTCAATCAGCAATTTCGGATTTTGCGGAATATCCGATTCTGGATCCTGGCAGATTTGCGGAGTATACAGGATTTACGGTTGAGGAAGTCCGGTACCTTTGCGAAAAGCATAAGTTGTCTTTCAAAAAAGCAAGATTCTGGTATGACGGGTATGATTTTCCTGAAGTTGGGTCCATATATAATCCATATTCGATCATGGAGGCAATTGATAAAGGGAGATTTGCCTCTTACTGGAAAAATACATCAGATGCGGAATCGCTGCTGACTTATATCAATATGGATTTCGACGGACTCCAGCAGGTTACAGTAAGGTTGATTTCAGGGGAGGAGATATCTGTCGATGTCGGTCGCTTTAAAAATGATTTCAATACATTCAAAAGCAGAGATGATATACTGACTTTATTGATTCATCTAGGCTATCTCAGCTATAACCATGAAAAGAAAAGTGTTCATATTCCAAACGAGGAAGTCAGACTAGAGTTTGATGAGATTCTCACGAGCCAGAATATTAGCAGGAAATGGGTAGAACTGATAAGGGAATCCCAAAAGCTGTTATCTGATACTATCAGTGAAGATGAGGAAGCAGTAGCAAAAGGGATAGAGGCAGTACGAAAAAAAGAATATGCGCCAACTTTTTACAATGATGAGCAGGCGCTTCGCTATGTAATAAAATTCGCTTACATTGCATGTGTCGGTCAATACGCAAAAATAGAGGAGCTGCCAAGTGGCCGTGGGATAGCTGATGTGGTATACATTCCGAAGAAACTATCGCATCTTCCCGCATTACTGATCGAATTAAAATGGAATAAAACGGCTGATGCCGCAATCAGCCAGATTGAGAATAATGATTATCCGACTGTTTTAAAGGAGTTTGAAGGTGAAATTCTGATGGTCGGTATCGGATACGATGAAAAGTCAAAGGAACATACATGTAAAATAAAAAGGCTGGTAAGACAGGCATGTATCAGAACATAACAAAATGAATAAATGTCATCGCTATATACCAATGAGGATAAAACCATGAAGATTGCGCATGGCTTTCTGACAGGATCGGCAGGGAAAAACTGACAAAGATCACCGGAACCACGCCGCATGAGATGTATTCAATCAGCAAAATGATGTGGCTCAAGAAGCACCGGCCGGATCTGTTACTCCAGAGGTCGCCCGCCTGACCGGGCTTGGCAGTGAATGTATGATCGCTGCGGTCAGCCATGATCAGGTGGCAGCAGCCGTCGGGGCAGGAGCCTTTGACGGCAATGCGGCTGTAGACGGAGCCGGTACTGTGGAATGCCTTACACCGGTTTATGATGAAGTGCCCGTGCTTGATATTATGAGCAGAGGATCTTATGCGGTAGTTCCGTATGTGATCTGTTCCGGAAAAGGGGAGGTACGATTATGGTGAAGATGAGTTTTAAAGATTTGGATTCCGAATTAAGCAAAGAAGAACTTCAGGAATTGGAAGAAGCAGCAGTAAGGACAATTGTATTTGATGATGAAAGTCCTGAGATGACAGCAGATATGCTGAAGCAATTTAAACAAATGAAACAAAAAGACAGGACAAAACAGACAGCTTCTATTCGATTATCGGAAAAAGCGCAAAGGTTTTCTAAATCATATGGTAAAGGTTATACTTCTTTTCTCAGCCGGTTGATAGATGCGGCATTGGATGATGCTGCACTTGTTAAAAAATGTTTATAGAAAGACAAGAGTCGAATAAAGGGGACGGATCGCTGCGCTGACTCGTAAGCACAGCGATCCGTCCCCTGTCTTATACTTTTTTCACATCCACTCTGTCTTATTTCAGGATGGAAATAGCATCCAATATAGTCTTTTCCATGGCTTCCTGTCCGTATTTATCTACCTGCATTTTGTCTTTTGCGCCGTGGGTCAGGCAGCCGGCACCGCCTATGCAGCCGCCTACGCATGCCATGCCTTCGATGAAGTTTGCTTTGAGAAGGTTCTTGCTTTTCATCATCAGTGCTTTTTTGCATTCTTCAATGCCGTCGCAGGAGACGGCATTCAGTTCGAAATCTTCAAGTCCCTGTTCTTTCAGGCCTTCTGCGACTGCGTCGGAAAGTCCGCCTGAACGTGCGAATATCCTGCCGAAGTAGGAGGCGTTATCGAGCACGCCCTCTTCAAGTTCTGTTATGTCAATATCCTTGCTGTCAAAAAGTGCCTGAAGCTCTTCGAAGGTCAGTACTGAATCGACGTAGGGCTTTACGCTGTCCAGCTGTACTTCCATCTTTTTGGCAGTACATGGGCCGATGAAGACTATCTTCGCATTCTCTGTCGTATCTTTTATGTATTTTGCTATTGTCGCCATCGGTGAGAGATTGTGGGATACATGCGGCTTAAGGTCCGGGAAGGATTTGTTGATGTATGAAACAAAAGCCGGGCAGCAGGAGCTGGTCAGAAATCCTGTTTCAGTAAGCTCTTTTGATTCTGCCTGTGCCACCATATCCGCTCCGAGGGCTGCTTCTATTACGGTGTGGAACCCAAGCTCTTTAAGTCCGGTTATCACCTGTCCGAGCTTTGCATAGGTGAACTGGCTTGAGATAGAAGGTGCCACAACAGCATACAATCTGTAATTTTTCCCCTGCCGGCTTTTTTTGAGCAGATCGATAACATTCAGGATAAAGGATTTGTCGCTGATGGCACCAAACGGACACTGATACACACATGCTCCGCATGAAATACACCTGGAATCATCTATCTCTGCAGCGTTCTCCTCATTAATGGTTATTGCCTTGATCTTGCAGGCATTCTGGCAGGGACGCTTACGGTTGGCGATAGCGGAATACGGACATACCTTGGCACACTGCCCGCATTCAACACATTTAGTCTTATCGATATGCGCAACATGGTTGTGGTCGAATGAGATCGCTCCGCGCCGGCAGACATCTTCGCAGCGGTGAGCAAGACATCCGCGGCATGAATCCGTGACTTCATAACCGGCAGCAGGACATTCGTCACAGGCGATGTCGATAACCTCTATTACATTCTGACGGTCGGAATTTCCTCCCATGGCGATCTTTACACGCTCTGCAAGTATCGCCCTCTCTTTATATACACAGCAGCGCATGGTAGGCGTTTTGCCGGGAACGATTATCTTCGGAATATCCAGCACATTCTCCAACAGCGTATTATTCCACGCCTGACGCGCTACCTCGCGCAGCACCTTGTATTTCAGGTACTGTACCTTGGTGTCAAATTTTCTTAGCTTGTCCATATATTCTCCCTGTTTTAAAAACAGTGTAAATGTGCAGAACCGGTTCTTTGCAGTTAAAAAGGCTAAATGTGCAGAAGCGGATCTTTACAGTTAAAAGTAGCTTACTTTGATGCGCTTGCCCATAAGCTTAAGTGCCTTGGACAGTTCCTGAACCAGGTTCATTTTAATATTGAAATTTATCGGCAGATCAGGATTCTGATGAGCCGGATTGACAGCCTTGCCGACATAGAAATTGATATCCGTTGCTTCCTCAAAAAGAAGCCGGCTGATAAGCGAGGCTCCGTCATTGCTGTAACCCCATTCCTCATAGGAATCATTGTTCTCTATATAATCGTTGGCATATTCCACGACCTTATTGACGGTTATAACACCTTCGGTTACCAGGTCAACTCCTTCCAGTTCTGCAGTAGGAGGTATATCGCTGCGCTCAAAATTGAGAGACGGCCTTAACGGCTTTCTCAGCCATTTTGCCGCGATAGAAGAAGTAGTACCGCCGCAGATGATATGCTTGCCTTCCTTTGAAAAGAACAGGCTCATCATACGGTCGCAGTCATCCCGGTTGGAAGGAGGCCCAAAAAGGATGTTCATGGGCACACGCTTGCGGACCTTGATAACACAGGCTGTTGCATCGTCGCCGGGTTTTCCGCCGTAAAGCTGGTTCACCTCATCGATCAGCATGGTAGAAAGCACCTTGGCAGTGAAGCCTCCGGTAGAGATGCTGAGCATATAATCAGCAATATCCTCCCACTTCCAACCGAAGTTATAGGCAACGCCGATCCCGGCATGAGGACATCCGTCGCTCATGGCTATGATAATGTCATTTTCCTTCAAATGAATGAACGACTTAAATATCTGTTTACCGCCGATATTGAGCTCAGTCTTTGCATAATCGTAAAGAGCGCCGTCACGGATATAAATGATATGAGGATTGTCATACTGGATCAGCTCGATGGTACGGGAGTTGATAATGTGCATGATGGTGAAGGTGGAATACGCAACCCCCCGGACTGAACATACGGGGAGCGTTGCGGCAATGGTAGAAACACATTCCTCCAGCGGCAGACCTTCCGCCATCATTGTTGAAATTATCTTGGAGGTAAGGGTAGAAAGAATGCTTGCCTTTACCCCGCTGCCCATACCGTCGGCCAGCACAATGACCGTAGAATCGTTGTTCTGTTCAACAATGTCGACATGATCGCCGCAGAGCTGTTCGCCGTCATGGTTTATACTTTTATAGCCGATTTCCGCGCATAGATCATTCATCCGTAATTGACTCCTTTAGCTTTGAAAGTGCAATCTTTGTTTCGGCGGCAGTTTCTCCCAGAAGAGAAGCAATCTCCTGCACGATGCGCATCTGTTTGTCAACCACCTTGTCGGCAACCTCTACTGTCTGGCGGCTTATATCTTCCTTGCGCTGGCGCGCGGTCTCTTCTTCGGTAACGTCTGACATGATGCAGATCAGCATGTTGCTCTCTTTGTCATAGACAATTGTCATTTCCACATAACGGTCGTATTCGGCCAGGTAAGTCCGCTCGTTGTATATGCCGCGATGGTTCTGCTGTACGTTCAGGAACGGCAGAGGATCGAGGATTCGCACTACCTGTGATCCAAGAACATCTGATGCCGAGCGCAGATTCAGGATCTTCAGCGCGGCATTGTTGATCTGCTGCACTTCAAGAAGATCGTTGACTACTATAAAGCCGTTGGGCGTGTTCTTGACGATAGTATCGGAGAAGCTTTCAGCCTTGTCCTTGAGGTACGGCAGGCACATGGAGATCTCTGCTTTGCCCTGGTAAATGGCTATCGCTTTTTCACGGCAGGTGTTGTAGCCGCAGGAACCGCAGTTGAGTTCCTGAGAAGGCTTGAATTTGCCCATCTGGCGCAGAATCTGACTGATCTCCATATCGGACGGTTTTGCGGAGCGCAGCGGGATAAATTCAAACATCTTCTTCATTTCGACGGGCCCGGGCTGATCAACCTCAAAATCATGCTCCCCGGCGTATCTGGAGACCGCAGCGTAATCGCTTACCGGATTGTGGCGGTGCTTCTCCATGACAGGACCGTTGATGCAGCTGCCTGCGCAGGCGCTCATCTCAATAAAGCATTTGTGTATATTGCCTTCTTCGATGTCCTTCAGGGCGGCAATACAGTTTTCAATGCCGTCTACCACAAGATAGGTATAGTCCTTTGCATCCTGCTTCATGGTTTTCAGAATACCGCCTGAAGTCGGGAAAAACCTTGCAAGACTCTTATCAGTCCTGTCTGTCTGCTGTTCCAGGGTAATGTTTTCCGCTTTCAGCCATGCAGACAGCTCTTCAAAGGTCAGCGCTGCGTCGACAATACCTTCGTAATGATCCGCTTCATCCTTTTTGGCAACACACGGGCCGATAAATACGGTTTTGGCGCCCGGTATACGTTTTTTGATATCGGTGCAGTGAGCCTGCATCGGAGAAACGACGTCGGCAAGATAGCGGAGACATCCCGGATAATATTTCTGGATCAGAAGGTTAATGGAATGACAGCAGGATGAGATAAGAATATCCCGGTCTTCCTCATTCAGGATGCGGTCGTATTCACTCTTGACCATTGTTGCTCCAAGAGCAGTTTCTTCTACATCATAGAAGCCGAGTTTTTTGAGCGCGGTGCGCATGGATTCGATTCCCACACCTGTGTAATTTGCGATAAATGAAGGCGCAAGGCTGACAACAACGGGATCTTCGCCCTGCAGCAGTACACGTACCTTTTCGGTCTCATCGACTATCTGCTTTGCGTTTTGCGGACATACCACAAAACAATGACCGCACAGGATACATTCGTTGCCGATGATATGTGCCTGATTTCCTGAAAAGCGGATAGACTTTACCGGGCAGTGGCGGATACATTTATAACAGTTTTTGCAATTTGATTTTTTTAACGTCAAACAATTGGACATTTGGACGCTCGCTTTCGTCAGATTTTTGGTAATATATTTGTCTGGAAGAACTGGTCAAAAGTTGCCGGAGTAACACCGGTTATCACCTCGTCGTCCACCTGGATGGTAACACCCTCGCGGTTGCAGCACCCTGTACAGAAGCTGCCCGCGAGAGTGATCTTATCCTCCAGACTGCGTTCCTCAAGGGCTTTCTGGAACAGATGCACGATCTGTTCTGAACCCTTGAGGTGGCACGACGAGCCAACGCAAATCTGTATATTCATACTTTTATATCCTTGTCTTTATCTGGTTTTCAAAGAAGTCATCAACATTTTCGGGTGATACCGAATAAAACTCATCATCGACTGTCACGCAGACGCCCTTCTGGCACTCTCCCATGCAGAAGGTGCCGCCAAGCTCTACTTTGTCGCCGAGCTCATCCCGGGCGATAAGGGACTGAAGCTGCCCAACCACCTGGCGCGAACCTTTAATGTGACATGATGAGCCGATACATACAGTTACTTTCATTCAGAAATCCTCCTGCTTAAAATTCCTCATTGATAATTGGTAATTCCTCATTGATAATTGGTAATTCCTTATTGAAACTTAGTAAATCCTTATTTAAACCCGGTAATTCCTTATTGATAATCGACAACAGTTGCCCAGCTGAGCAGGAACTCGCGCTCCTTCTCATTGCCCTTAACGGACTGCGAAGCCGCAACGATAGGCATCCACTTCTGGACGTACTGTTTTGCGGTGTCGCTCTTTTTGCAGAACAGGTCAAGATACTGTTTGGCAGTCTCTATATCGCCCTTGAGCCAGAACAGAAGATACGTTCTCGCTGCGTCTGCGGAGGCGTTGCCCTGTGTAGCGTGAGACCAGTCGATGATGTAAGGAGTTCCGTCTTCAGCAATAATGATATTGGAAGGGTTAAAGTCGCCGTGGCAGAGCTTATTGTGCTTCGGCATACTGTTAAGCCTTGTGTGAAGGTCATATCTGGTGGTGGCATCAAGGTCTGCCTGGCTGATCTTACGGTTCATTTTATCTTTGAGCTTGTTGAGCAGAGGGGAAGTCTTGCTGAGAACTTCCAGCTGCAGGTCAACAAACTGATTGAGATACTGATCCCTGTTGTCGGGGTCTTCATCCATCAGCTGCTGCAGGGTCTTTCCTTTGATGAAATCTGAAACGATCGCCCATTTTCCGTCGATCTTGGTTACTTCGTGTATTTTGGGGATGTTAAGCCCTGTTTCTTCTACACGGGCCTGGTTGAGGGCTTCATTGAGCACGTCAGCCTTGGAAAATTCTTCGTTAAATACCTTTACGCAAAGGTCGCCGTCACGATAGATGGTCTTAGCGGTTCTTACCGCGATTACTCTGTCCAGTGTCATCTTCTTTTTTCCTCCCTTACAGATTCTGATGGATTCCGTTTTTAGCTCTGCGGAACGTCTGTTTAAAGTCGTGTCTGTCAACTTCTCCGCCAAACTGACGTTCATCAGGAGTATCAGTTTCTTCAAAGGTCCTGCCGTAATAAGCGTTAAGGTACATCTGCTTAATTTCGCTCATCAGCGGATATCTGGGGTTGGCGCCGGTGCACTGGTCGTCAAATGCCTGCTCGGTCATGGCGTCAAGTCTGTCAAGGAAGTCCTGCTCGTCCGCAACGTACTCTTTTATCGTGGATTTGATCCCGATTCTGGCTTTAAGTTCATCGATCTTCTTTATAAGGTTTGCGAGCTTCTCGCTGTCGTTTTCGCCCTTTACTCCAAGATAGTCAGCAACCTCTGCATAGCGGGCGAGTGTGTGCGGATGGTCATACTGCGGGAATGTACCCATCTTTGCGGGAACTTCTGCAGCGTTGAAGCGAAGAACTTCATCGATCATCAGAGCGTTTGCCACGCCGTGCGGCAGATGATGGAAGGCGCCCAGTTTGTGAGCCATGGAATGGCAGACGCCGAGGAATGCGTTGGCAAATGCCATACCTGCCATCGTGGCGGCGTTGGCCATTTTTTCTCTTGCCTCGGGATCGTTTGCTCCATTGTCGTATGCTCTCGGCAGGTATTCGAAGATCACCTTTAATGCCCTGAGAGCAAGGCCGTCGGTATAATCTGTAGCCAGCATAGAAGCATAGGCCTCCAGAGCATGGGTGACAGCGTCGATACCGGAAGCGGCGGTCAGTCCCTTAGGAGCTGTCATGTGGAAATCAGCGTCAACGATAGCCATGTTCGGCATCAGTTCGTAGTCGGCAAGCGGATACTTGACGCCTGTTTTTTCATCGGTGATGACCGCGAAAGGAGTTACTTCGGAGCCTGTGCCGGCTGAGGTGGGGATGGCGATAAAGTAAGCTTTTTCACCCATCTTCGGGAAGGTGTAGATCCTCTTGCGGATATCGCTGAAGCGCATTGCCATGTCCATGAAGTCTGCATCCGGATGCTCATAAAGAACCCACATGATCTTGGCTGCGTCCATTGCTGAGCCGCCGCCGAGAGCGATGATCGTGTCAGGCTCGAAGGCTTTCATCTGTTCGGCACCCTTAAGAGCACAGGAAAGTGTCGGATCAGGCTCTACATCAGAGAAGCCAGCGTACTGGATACCCAGTTCATTGAGCTTATCGGTAATGGGCTTTGTATAGCCGTTCTTGTAAAGGAAGCTGTCGGTTACAAGGAACACACGCTTCTTGTTCATTACATTCTTCAGCTCATCAAGAGCAACGGGCATGCAGCCTTTTTTGATATATACTTTCTCTGGCGCTCTGAACCAAAGCATATTTTCTCTCCTTTCGGCAACGGTTTTGATATTGATCAGGTGCTTGACGCCGACGTTCTCGCTTACGGAGTTGCCGCCCCAGGAGCCGCAGCCGAGGGTGAGTGAAGGTGCAAGCTTAAAGTTGTAAAGATCACCGATACCGCCCTGAGAAGAGGGAGTGTTGACAAGGATACGGCAGGTTTTCATGCGGGATGCAAATTCGTCCAGTTTATCCTTTTCGGTCACAGCGTTCAGATAAATGGAAGAGGTGTGGCCATAGCCGCCGTCCGCGATAAGGTGTTCTGCCTTATCAAATGCATCATGGATATCCTTTGCCCGGTACATTGCAAGAACAGGGCTGAGTTTTTCGTGGGCGAATTCTTCGCTGAGGTCGACTGATTCTACCTCGCCGATAAGGATCTTGGTGCCTGCAGGGACGGTTACACCTGACAGCTCAGCAATTTTTGCTGCTTTCTGACCGACGATCTTTGCGTTGAGCGCGTTGTTGATGATGATGGTCCTGCGCACTTTGTCGAGCTCTTCACCCTGAAGGAAATAACATCCGCGTGCTGCGAACTCCTGCTTTACTGCATCGTAAACACTGTCAAGCACGATGGTGGACTGCTCGGAGGCGCAGATCATACCATTGTCAAAGGTCTTGGAGTGGATGATGGAGTTGACGGCCAGAGTGATATCTGCGGTGTCGTCAATGATGGCGGGGGTGTTGCCTGCGCCTACGCCGAGGGCGGGCTTGCCGCTTGAGTAAGCTGCCTTAACCATGCCCGGGCCGCCTGTGGCGAGGATAATGTCCGCTTCCTGCATCAGGAGATTGGTCATCTCCAGTGACGGAACATCGATCCATGCGATGATATCTTCCGGAGCACCTGCGGCAACTGCAGCTTCAAGAACGATCCTGGCGGCTTCGATGGTGCTCTTCTTTGCGCGCGGATGCGGGCTGATGATGATGGCGTTCCTTGTCTTCAGGCAGATCAGTGTTTTGAAAATAGCGGTAGAGGTCGGGTTTGTAGTGGGGATAACCGCACATACAACACCTATCGGCTCAGCAATTTTCTTGATGCCGTAGGCCTTATCCTCTTCAATTACACCACAGGTCTTTACATTGCGGTATTTGTTGTAAATGTATTCGCTTGCGTAGTGGTTTTTAATGACCTTGTCTTCTACTATGCCCATGCCGGTTTCCTCAACGGCCATTTTTGCGAGAGGAATCCTGGCCTGGTTGGCTGCGGTTGCAGCGGCTAAAAAGATAGCGTCAACCTGCTCCTGTGTGTAGGCGGCAAAAATCTTCTGCGCCGCTCTGGCTCTTTTGAGCGCGGCTTCCAGCTTATCTACGCCGTCAACGATCTCATAGTTTTTCTTTTGTGTTTCCATTGTTTTCCTCCTGATCATTTTAGAAACTGACGCAAAATAATCTGCACAGACAGGATCGCGCAATTGATAATGCGGCAGTTCCTTAGTTCTGCAAGCTGTGTAAATGGGCCAAAGATAAGGCCAGATTTTCGTTTTGCAGTGCTATGCCCTCGGGAACCGTCAGCATAACAGGCGAGAAGTTCCATATTGCTTCGATGCCGCTGCCTATCAGCTGATCGCAGACTGACTGGGCAGCATCAGCGGGAACTGTGATGATGCCGATCCTGACATCATGCATTTGACAAAGACTGCGCATATCCTCCATAGGATAGACCGGTTTTCCGGATGAATCACGGGCGGTCCCGGCATTCTTGTCAAAAGCGGCGATGATCTCCATTCCGTAATCACGGAATCCACCGTAATCAAGCAGTGCCATACCCAGCTTTCCGGCTCCGACGATAACAGCTGGTGTAATGCTGTCAATGCCAAGCGCCGTAGTTAATGAGGCTACCAGCGTATCGGTAGCATAACCTGTTTTGGGCTTTCCTTTGCCGCATACAAGACTCAGATCCTTGCGCACCAGCACCTCTCCCAGCCCCAGCGCCTTTGCGACCGCCGTTGCCGAAATATGTTCGTTTGGCACGGTACGTAAAAACTGAAGATAAGCCGGAAGCCTTCCGAGTGTAGCCCTTGAAATTGCGGACTGCAAAATCCTCACCTCCTGTTCGCTTAGGTCATATTTTAAAGATATATTATAAGAAGGGGAATAATCAAAAAGGTATATCGGTAATATATCTACCGATATAACATGTATCGAATGGAGGAGAAGTGAATAATATTTTTTCCACAGTACCCCTGTGACCCCACGATCTTTCTCTGAGCGAGACATGGTTTCTCCGAAAGGGGTGGGGGGAAAACGTTCTCAGAGTTGCGAAGCCCGACGTCTCTCTGCTCCGCTCCGGTCGTTGCTAAACGGGTGCCACCGGCACCCAGCAACCCCCCCCCTTTCCCCGGGCACGCATTTTTTAACAATATAAACTTAGGGCTGTGAAAAAGGATTTTTCACAGCCCTGTGGAGAATAGAAGTATTTTTGGGGAAGATTGTCTGAGTAATTACAGGTACTTTCTTTTTGAGTTGCATAATTCGGTTACGAATTGTTTGTCCAGGGGTGTCAGGCGGTAGTCTTTTCGGCGGATTAGCATATCGCGGTATATTTTTCGGTTATCCGGGCATTCTCTTTGAACCAGGTTGGAATTTGATATTAAATAGTCGGGCACGGGGGATACCCACATGAAGGTTTCCGGATTCTGGGCGAGCAGATTGAACTGGCCTCCTCGTTCGAATACGTAGATCTGACGGGAGCAGTTTACGGAGCGTTCTTCTTTTAAAACGGCGTTTGCGGGAAGAGAGGGAACATATGGATCTGCATGGGAGATCTCAATGTATGGCTCCAGGTCTTCATAATGTATCTCTTCTTTTTGAGCAAGAGGGTGCCTGCCGTTCATGACAAGAACATATTTGAATTCCGCAACCAGTTCGTAATCCAGACCTTTTTCGTCGAGAAGGGATTTAAAATAGCTGTCAAAACAGGCGGCGTAGCGGATAATCCCAAGGTTGTAATTGTTTTCCAGAATATTTTTGATGGCGCGGTAAGAGTTGGTCTCGTGGTAGTAGATCTCTGCCGAGCCTTTATCAATAAAGTTTGAAAATCGGGCAAATGCGTCGGCAATGTAGCTTGCGCGCGGAACAGAAATTGAAAATGTCTGTTTGGCGTGGTGTCCGGTTTTATACATGGTCTCTATTTCATCAAGCTGCCTGAGGATGGTTTTGGCATATCCCATAAATTCTTCCCCTTCGGGTGTGAGCATCATGCCCTTAGAAGTACGGGAAAAAATAGTGATCCCCAGGTCCGCTTCCAGCTCCTTGATAGATCTGCTTAAGTTAGGCTGAGCCACAAGCAGCACTTCGCTCGCTTTGTTTATCGAGCCCGCCTTTGCAACCTCGACCGCATATTTCATATGTATAACATTCATATTGTCAGCTCCTTTGAACATGGTAATAACATACTTCTGCGAAAAAAGCAACTGTAAGTAAAATACTTTTTAAACCTGAAGTTGTGTATAAAGTAAGACATGGGACGGTTCTGAGGCATTAATTCGGCAGCGTGCTTTTAAGGGGTTCTTCGCTGTTCGAATTATCATGAAGACAATACGGCCTCCTTATTAGCCATAAGCAATAAAGAGTGATATATCTGTGAACAATGATGTTGACATAAAATAATTATGAAAAATAAGGATATTTGTATTCTAAATTTACATAAATAATCATACACAATGATATTGAAAATAACTAAATTCATTATATTGATATAAAACTCAAAATATGTTATACTGGAAGTGATATATTTTGCTCAAATTTCGAATCAAATTTTTGGAATCTCACAAATAAAGGGGAAATATATGAAAAAGATTAAGAGAAATAAGTTTTTAAGGGGTTTATCGATGGTAACAGCCGCCATTGTGGTTTTTGTTACAACCTACAGCCTGATACTGCCGGCCATATCGATCGAGTATAACACCGCGCAGAGCATGCCCGGAATTGATGTCCCGGAAAGCCAGATCGCTTCGGATCCGGATTTTTCGGGAGAGCTGTACGCTGAAGATACCGACTACAGCAGTGATCTGATGTACGAAGGAGCAGGGGAAAGTTTTCAGTATGATGATTATGGAACGGGAGAACTTGAACTGGCTGGCAGCAGTATGGATGACGGATGGGATAGCTTTACGGAGACTGACAGCCAATATGCCGAAAACGGAGACGAAGGTCTTGTATATGAGGGCAGCGAAGAGGGGATTGCTGGTCAGGACGGAAATGTTTATACAGAAGACATGAGTGACTCTGCAGATGTTCAGTATGTAACAGACGAAGCTGCAAATTATGCTGTAACGGATACTGTAAATTATGCAGCAGGTGAAGTTCCCGCAGACGTAAACAGCCTTATGGCCGAACTTGAGGGGGTAAGACTGCGTTTTGACTTCGATGAGGCAATGCCGGGCGATTCCGAACTGACATTTAAGGAGATCGACGAAGAATACTATGACAACTATTTTGTCAGTGCCGGGTATGAACTTGATAAAATATTCCCGGATTTTGAAATGGCGGATGCAAAGTTTTATTCGGCAGAGATTCCTTTCGGAAGGACCGCGGTAAAAGCATCCTTTGAATTTGACCCGCCAATATCAGAGTATCAGGCAAGTGAGAATAAAGTGCTTGTAATGGACTGGTGTGACGGTGAATGGCATCTGTATGATCCCGAAAAAACGGATGTTTTCCGGTACGAAGACGGAGCAGTGTACGGGATCTCCTTCGAGACAGACGCCCTTTACAAAGGAAACGCAGGATTCGGCGTGATCACCCTGTATCCTGAAAGTGACGGAGAGCTGGAAGTTGACGACAATGAAGAGACAAAGCAAAGCGACGCGGATGACAGTACTGACGACAAAGAAGACGAAGGAATATATGAAAATAATGTAGAAGAACCAGAAGAAAGTGCAGACTATTCTGCTGATAATGAATCCGAAGAAAGTACTGATCATTCTGCCGACAATGAATCAGAAGAAAACATAGATGATGCTTATGCAGGAGAAACTGCGTATGGAACTTCTGACAATACAGGGGAAACTTCTGGAGAAGTTTATTATGATGAAGAAACAGAAGAATACTCAGGAAACGCTGCGGAAAGAACAGATGAAATTGCTTACGCAGAGGAAAATTCTGATGTGACTGCTGACGAGGGGGAAACAGAGGAGGAGACATCAGAAGACATCCCTGAGGAAAGAATGACAGAAGCAGGCGAAGCTGAAGCAGATGATGAAGATAATAATACTGCAACGGAAGAAGAGCTTCCGGAGGATGAAGATGAAAGCGCCGCTTACGAGGAAGAAGATTCAGATGCAGCAGCTGATATAGAAAATGAAGATCCGGATGCAGACACAGAAGAAGCGGAGACAGGGACGGAGGATGCTGAGGATGATACAGAAACGGAGGAAATGAAAGAGGATTCGTCTGCTGACACAAATAATACAGGAAAGACAGATAGAAAGACAGAAAAGACGGACTCAGAAGAAATGCTCTCCGAAACTCCTGCCGGAGCTGCAGGCTCACAAATTGTAACAGTATCTGGAGCCGATTACAGACTTCATGTTACATACGAAGAAGACGCCGGAATCCCCGAAGGGGCCATATTTACAGCCGTCTCCGTCGAAGACGAAGACTATGAGAATCAGGCGTTAGAGTTAGTTGAGAATGAAGCTGATAAAGAGGGAACTGCTGCACTGGTCGGACTTGTTGACCTGGTAGTTTCTGTAGATGGCAGAGTTATAGCTCCGACAGGTCAGGTAAAAGTGACAGTCGAGTTCCCGGAAGATATACCGGAACACGAGAAGATATACGCCGTCCACTTCCCCGGAACCGGAGAACAGCCGGACGCACCGGAAAAAGAGGAAGAATCAGAACATAATGATCAGGATCAGTTCCTGCAGGAAGAATCGGAAGGAGAAGAATTAATACCGGAAGACTATACATATGTCCAGGAAGACAATTATGCCCTTTCAGTCAATAATGATCTGGAAGACAGTTATAACGATCCGGAGGATAATTCTAATGTTTTTGAAGGTAATTTTGATGATCCGGAAGACTATTCGAATGATCCGGGAGAGGTGGGAAGCCTGTCCGAACTGACAGATGCCTCCGATGAACTGACAGATGTTACAGACGTCTACACCGACCTTGTTCCGGAAGAGCCGTTTGCAACAGCAGAAGCAGCAGCCGACGAAGATCTGATGACAGTTATGGATGATGAAAATGATGCAGATCCTGTACTCTCCGAAGATGAAGAACCGATACAGGATTTCACGGCAGAAGTACTGGAGACAGAAGAAAACGGCAGAGAGGCATCCTTCACCGTCAACAGCTTCTCTTACATTGCCCTTGTCTCCTACACTGTGGACTTCCACTACGAAATAAACGGGAAAACATATTACTTCAGCATTCCCGGGGGCGGATTTGCAAGTTTCGAGCAGCTTGTAGAAGTGCTTGGCATAGGAGCAGCCTCAGGTATCGAAGATAATAATGAAAAAGAGTATTTTGAGGGCGAAAATGATACAGATTCCGGCGAGGAGTTAATAGAGCAGGAGGCTGATCAACTGGAAGAAGATGCCGGTATAGAAGGCATTGATAATTACGATGAACAGCTTGAAGAGGAAAGCATCGGCTCTGCTGAAGAAGACAATAATCAGATTATGAGCCCAAATGAGATCCGGATCAGCGAAGAAACAAAGAAGTTCGTAGCGGAGGTGGAGAACCTTGAATTCTCAAGTCCGGAACTGGTATGGGTCGGGAAGGTAAACGGGCCAATTACAGTCGGAAGTCTTAAAGAAAGCCTTGGGCTTGAAACAGAATACAGTGTGTATCTTACAGAAGAACAGATCAAAGAGATCAATGGGCAGACGATAGACTCGGGTGACTGGGCTTTGATCAGCATGCAGCCGTTTGATACTGAAGAAAGCCTGACAGTCAACATGATGAATGAGGATCAGTTCATTATAAAAGTGACCGATGCACAAGTTTCACCGGGGAGCTTCTGGGATCTTGACGGTAAGGAGTATGCCCTGATAAATCAGGCGACGGCAAATTCCGCATTGCTGACTGCAGAACCTCATAATACAGAAGGTCATTTAAAGGCAATTAGCGTTGACGTTAATAATCTTAATATTAACACTGCAAAGTGGAAGTTTAAGAGACTGGATCAATATGGCAATTTCAATATTTTTACGAATGGAGATTATTATTTACATATTGATGAGGATGGATTGAGTATCTCATCTGAACCACAGTCAATACATGTTGATGTCATCAGCGGCAAAGTCAGATTAACGAAACCCGGCACTAACTACGCAGTAAATCTCTGGAACTGGTCAGTGGATCAGGGGTTCTTCGTATATTCCAGGGGCAGCAATAATGAACTGCCGGAGCAGTTTGGACTGTTCGAAGTTCCTGCTCCTTCAAATACAGACTTCCTTGTAAAAGTATCTCCGTATGGCGGAGGTACAGTTTCCGGTAAGTTTACGGGCGGGAATACTACCGGGGAATTAAAGAGTTTCTACACAAACGTAAAAACCGGTAACGGTGCCGGATATGTTAACTACAGTATTACAGCTAAAAATGCAAAAGGATATGCTTTTGACCACTGGGAACTTGACGGAGTCAAAGTGACATCGGTGTCCGGCAATAAAATAACAGGCAATGCTGTTTATGGAGAAGGCCTTTTTATAGGTGAGGATGGAGGCCGTGTATTAACAGCTGTATTTGAACAGGTCAAAGATACGTACACTATAAGTATTACTCAGGAAGATATATCAAAAGGACATGTCAGTTATAATGGTGCGGGCAATGTACAGATCTCCACAAGCAGGAGTGAAGCCTCCATTACACAGGAAACAAAAAGTCAGGATATTGATATCATGACAGCAAGTTTTTCAGGAACCGGAAAAGAGGCATCTTATACCATTCGTGCAATTTCTTCGGATACGGATTACGAGTTTGATAAGTGGGTGGCATCAGGTTCCGGTCAGGTTATCCAGTGGGGCGATACCGGCGTAACCGAAGAGAGCCGTGAGATAAAGCCGATCGTGAGCGGGGATGTGACAATAACGGCGACATTTAAAAAGATTGAAAAGGTTGATTATCCTTCAATGCCGTATAACCGTACAGACCTTGACCAATGGATGCTTGACCAGCTGTTTGGAAAGACGCTGCAGGATGTTAATAAAACGGCGGAAGTATATGACTATGAGAATCGTATTTATCAGATCGATATAACCGGTAAATCGGGTATTCGCGCAATGTCAAGCGACATAGCCCTGGCATTCGTCACTGATATATCAAATTCAATGCTGTTCCCGGAAGCTATTGACGAAGTAAAAGATGGAGATGAAGTTTTAAAAATCGGATGGACATCTTCATCCAGTATGGCTGACCAGTTGGAAGATTATGCGGCCAATGGAAAAATCGTTAAAGATTCTACACAAAGCACTGTTTATGTGACCGTCGGGGATGATAGTGTTACAGCCACACAATATGTGATTTTTTATCAGTCGAGTGCGGTGTATTTCAATTATACTTATAAAGACAGTTCGGGACAAACAAAAACCGGAACAGTTAATATACCACCCGGATGGTATGCTATGGATGCTTCATATTATTCCAGATGGAAGATTGGAAATACGAATATAAACTATTCAGGAAGGTTTATTGATCTCAGCACGGTTAAGAATTTACATAAAAGTGACTCGGAAGGCAAAGAGTATATTATTTATACACCAAACGAGTCGTTTGTTGCCGGCCTGGCCAGTGCCGATACATTATACGCACGCAATGGTAAATGGGGATCGGTTACCGGTAATAACCGTTTGTTCTATCTTGTGGAATCAGTAAGTGATGCCCTTAGACAGGTAAACCGTGTTGCGGAGTATTATCCAACAGGTGCTATTTATGCCGGCGTTGAAACATTTGCGGCTGACACAGGTGACGCATCAAATCATCTTGATTTCGTTCAGATAGGCGGGGCTGTTACGCATGGCGCTGATTATGATAAGAATCTGGATGAAATTGATGCCAAGATAACGAATATCACAACTGTGGACGGGACAAATCAATATAAGGCCATCGTGGATCTGAAAAATTATCTTCATTGGGACAAACTTGATGATCCAGAACATGTGAAGAAGTATATTATCATGATTTCTGACGGAGCCCCAAATGCAAAGGATAAAACTCCGGATTCTATGATTAATGATATACCAGGTGAATTACCCGAAGGTGCCACTCTTATCACAGTAGGCCTGAGTATGGATAATGTTGAAATGGGTAAGAAGCTGATGTATAAGGTTTCGTCAACTAAAGATGGAAACCATTTATATTATAGTGCAAAAAGAGGCGAAGATTTAACTTTTGTACTTATGGAGATCGTTCGTTCAATAATGGATGAAGCGACTATTGTCGGCGAGGTAACGGATACTATTGACGAGGCATTTTATCCGGTTGATAAGACAACAGGAAACCCTGTTCAGCTTAATTCTTCCGGAGAGGCGTATATTAATAAAAGTGGAGAAGTACTTTCCGTCAAACCTGATGGAACGGAGTATGGTACGATAAAACTTGTTGATGGAAAGTACAAGGTTACCTGGTCAGATCAGGAGATCGAACCTGATGGCTGGCATGGGACTGTTTATGTTAAAGCAAAAGAAGATTTCCTGGGCGGACAAGGTATTGAAACGAATGATGATGCGAGTATGACACCACATTCATACAGGACTGGTACATATGGCAATCCTCTTCCTGAAGACAGGCAGACACCTGTGCCAATGACTTCTCCGCAAATTCATGTTGATGAACTTGACTTTACAAAAACAGATACGGAGTGGACTGTCTATAAAGATACAAATGTTGATCCGTTGACACAGATATATAATCTTTATAAAAACATCAATGTTAAGGAGGTGGTGACGCAAGAAAACTCAGATCATAGAATTTCAGAAAATGGTGAAAGAATGTATACTCTAACCTCCGGGGATGATCAGGATTCAATTCTTGCTTCTATACAGGATGGACGAGATCAGATTGAGAATAAAGATCCGGCTGTTATACCTTTGTCCGAGGTGATAAGGCTAAATACAAAAAGTCAGGATGGATCAATATCGAATACTGATCTTACGATAGATGAATGGAAGCAGTTGATAAGCGGAGAAGAGGTTACCAGAGTTTATACGGAATATGGCCATACGGCAGGTGAAATTGTTATTTCTCTTACACAGTCGCCTGATGGAAAAGTAACCGGTGGAGATGCTGATAAAGTATTTACTGCTCAGGCTCAAAAAGCAGAACATGCCGCGACAGAAAACGAAACATATATTCTGAATGTAAAATATGTCCCATATGAAAAAGATTCATATGCCACAGGAGAATACAGAACAGTACACCCGGGAAAAGATACTGATGAAATCGGAAGCGATATAGAGGGCGATCCCAATTACAGAGGAAATAAACATTTAATAAATGTTTTTAAGAATATTATAAAGATCACAAAAACTGACTCCTCAGATACGCCCAAAATACTTAAAGAAGCTGCGTTCAACGTTTATCAGGCAGATCCGAATGGTTCGGAAGTAGAAGGAATGACCGGAAAGTATAAGCAGGTAACTACGCTGAATACTACTGATGGAGTTGCAGTCTGGGACTATATAATTCCCGACGATGATCAGAAAACCATGGGTAATTATTATGCTGATGAAACCGTATTTTATATCATGGAAACATCGGCTCCTGTAGGATATGAAAAACTATCAACTCCAGTTGTTGTAACCTTCTCAATGTCTGATGATGCAGAACGGCAGACGTCAACCAATAACTCTGTTATTTACAGCTGGCTGCAGGATTCAGGGGTTAGTATATCGGGAGATACAAACTATGTAACTACACCGGCGACTTCTGCAGAAGAAGGGATAACAACAACATCATTCCAGGTTAAAAATGACAAAAATGTTGATATTATAGTCATTAAGGAGAACACTGAAAATCAGGAGATTCCTGGAGCGAAGTTCTCATTAACTAAAGGAGCTGCACTTATGAAAGACATTCATGTTGTTAAAAAAGGTGGTTCCTGGGAGAACGTGGAAGACCGTATTACTGTAGCAGAGGGTATTTTTACGATTCCTGTCGGCGGAGTGGAGATCATAGGACTTGCAGCAGGAGAGTATACACTTACCGAGACTGAGGCTCCGGCAGGTTATCTCAAAACTATAAAGCCAATCAAATTTACGGCCGGACGAGATGGAACTGTAGAGTATAAGAATGCAGCTGATAATCCGCAGCCCAAGGTCAAACCTGCGGACAGCAATAAGCAGTACACAGTACAGAACGAAGCCGGCGCAGCCTTGCCGAACACCGGCGGTTCCGGTACCGCTTTGTATTACCTTCCTGGAAGCCTGATCACATGCGCTGCCTTAGCAGGGGCAGTGATGAAGCGAAAGAGAAAAGCAGCATAAAAAGTGTACAGGGGACGGTTCTCTGTGTTCAGTTATGAACACAGAGAACCGTCCCCTGTGCATTTAGAAAATAGGACCAGGTACCATTAACTATGCTTTCCGTGATGACTTTGAAAAAGCCATGCTGGAATTACAGTAGAAGTATGAGAAAATGGGGTCAGGAAGTGCACGGGGGACGGTTTTCTGTGCTTTTGTCGTAATAAGTCGAACTCTTTTCGTTGCGTCTGATATTTCAGCATTGTATAATAAAGAATACAAAGATAATACGAGGGGGCGTGATATTGGCAGAAAAGGACTTTCGAGAGAAGAAATTGGAGGATTTTGACGATGTCTTTGCTGACATCATTAACGGACTTTTATTCAATGGTGAACAAAGGGTTGATGAGAATGATCTCGAATCAGGAATGCAGCGTTCTGCCTATAAAGTGGAAGGTAAATTTGAAGAACAGGA
>JAFUCO010000086.1 GCA_017459635.1 Blautia sp.
TCTCGCCCTTACGGGCTTCATCGCCGTTTCACGGCTGGATTCCTCATGAAGGGCTCAGACCCTGTAAGGAAATATACTCTGCTCTGCTCATGCAAGCATGGCAGAGCAGAGTATATTTCCTTACGGCCGTGAATAGTAACACTTCAAAATATAAACTTACACATTTTACTTTACAAACCCGTTCTATACTGTTATCAGCTCAGCTGATAAACATCCGCATACTGTAAACCGAATGCCAGAGCTTCGCTGTGGCTGTCGAAGAAGATATCCACATGTCCGTAAGGAGTTCCGCGGTCTTCTACTGTATAGACAGTTCCGTTGATAAGCAGCTGTGTTCCGAAAGGAACCCCTGCCATAGCTACTGTATGGCCTGAAGTCGGATACACCCCGCTTGCGGTTGCGTTTCCAGCGGTTCCGCAGCAGACAGCACAGTCACAATAAGCTGTCAGTTTAAAGTTTCCAAGATAAGTCCCGCTTGAAGATGATGTCTCAGTATAGCTTCCGCTGTAATCATCCGAACTGTAGTCATCTGAGCCTGTACTGTAGTCACCTGAGTCTGTGCTGTAATCATCATAATCGTAATCAGATGAACCTGCACTGTAATCATCATAGCTGTCATCGTAAGAATACGAGCTATAGGAACTGTCATCATAGCTCTTATAGGAGCTTCCGCTGCTTACATAATTAGAATTAATATAATAGCAGTCGCCGCCCCTGTATATCTCATACCAGTCTCCTGCACTGTAGGTTATCGTAACCTGGTCACCGTAATAAAGGGCATCAACCACCTCACCACTTATCGAAGGGCTCGTTCTGACATTAAGCATATCTGCAATGACTGTTCCCGTCTGGGCTCCGACAGATGATGCGGCAACAACAGCTGTCAAAAAAGCAGTTCCAAGAACCTTAGCCATAGAATGTTTCATTTCTTATATCCTCCATATTTCTAATATATTTCAAATTATTACAATTCTATTACGATAGCATTTTATAATTATTTCTCTCTTTTGTCAAGCACTTTATATTTTTCGTGTTTTCTCTTTTATTATACCCATCATTGTAGTATACTTATCTAATGTAATACCCGTTTCGCACTGCAAACAGAGGCATTGGTCATGAACAGAAAGAGTCGTTTTACCGCGCTTACTACTGCGCTGGTTCTGGTCAGCTTTATATTATCAACTGCAGTTTCCATGATATCTCTTCACATTCTGTCACGGAACAATATGAGAGATCTTGATACTCTTCTCGCTTCCCGGGTTCACGCGTATGTAGGGAAAGAGCTTTCCGAGCCCACTACGGTAGCCCGCACTATGAGGCACAGCAGTTTCATCATAGATGCGCTCGAAGAAGAAAGCGCCGGCAATACCGATATTGCAGAACAATCTTTCATGGCCTATCTTCAGGGCATCCAGAGCGGACTCTCCTATACCACTGCTTTTATAGTATCGGAAGCTACCCGAAACTACTACACCTCTGACGGCCTCAGCCGTACCATTCATCCAGAGGATGATCCTGCTGATGACTGGTACACGCAGTTTATAGAATCTGACGCGAACTATGACCTTGATGTCGATACAGATCCGGAATACGGCAACGAACTGGTGTTCTTTGTCAACGAGAAGGTATTCGGCCGCGACGATTCTCTTCTCGGTGTTTGCGGCGTAGGTATTCAGATGACGAACCTGCAGGAGCTGATCACTTCGCTGGAAGAAGAGTATTCTGTAAAAATCAGCCTTGTTGACTCGAACTCTGTTATACAGATCGATACAGATGCCGCCCAGATCGGACAAATTTATTCCGCCGATCTTACAGAAAGCAGTGAAAAACGCGATGAGTATGTATATCACAGTTCATCCGGGCACAGTTTTACTATCACAAAATACATAGAAAACCTCAACTGGTATCTGATCGTAAAAGATGTCAGGGGCGATAAAGCATTGCCATATCTGAATATACTTCTCATTAATATTCTCCTGTTTGGACTGGTCTTTATAATAATGATCATTTCGATGCGGCATCTGCGGAAACAGACGGAAGCACTGTCGAATGCCTCATTCAAGGATCAGCTTACTCAGCTTTATAACCGCCGGGCTTATGAGGAGGACAAGTTTGAATGGACAGGTGAAGGACTGAGCCGGGATTTTGTTCATATAGCGGCAGATGTGAACGGACTCAAGACAGCCAATGACACCCTCGGGCACGAAGCCGGAGACGAGCTGATAAAAGGCGCAGCCGAATGCCTTTCCAGATGCTGCGCCGGCTATGGACGTGTGTACAGGACGGGAGGGGACGAATTTGCTGTCATCCTGACCGTAAAAGAACATAAGCTTCAGGAAATACTTTCTGATATAGAGCAGACTGTATCGGCCTATAAAGGCCGGCTGAACAAGTCGCTATCCGTATCGGTCGGCTCGGCTTCCGTCCGTGAATTTCCGGGAGAAGACATCGAAGGCATCATTCGCATCTCAGATGAGCGTATGTATGCGGCCAAGGCAGAACATTACACGAAAAGCGGAATCGACAGACGGCATCGCTGAACCGCACAGTCCAGGCAGATGCACAGAAACAATCAGGAACGCAGTAACTAACGGCATGATATGAACATCCGGGCCCTGACATGAAATAGTTGAAAACTGCATCATGCCAATTTCTCACACAAAGAAGGAGGATAAAATGGGAAAAACACTGCAGGATATTCTTCAAATGATCGAGCAGAACGGCATCAGGATGGTAGATTTTAAGCTTACGGACATTGACGGCCGCTGGCGTCACTTAAGCATCCCGGCTGAAAGGCTGAGCGAGGACACCATGACGCAGGGAATCGGCTTCGACGGCTCCAATTACGGGTACGCGCCGGTCGAAAACTCTGACATGGTGTTCACTCCGGTCCTTGATTCGGCCGTTATAGATACATATGCCGACATTCCGACACTCTCGATGATAGGCGATGTCAAGATCATTGACCTTCCGAAAAACAGGCCTTTCGACCAGTATCCGAGAAATGTCGCCATAAGGGCACTTGACTATATGAAAGAACTCGGCATAGCCGACCAGATGCTCATCGGCCCTGAATATGAATTCTACATCTTCGATAATGTCCGCTACAACGTCACCACACAGGAAAGCAGCTTCAGCATCCATACCAGACAGGCGGACTGGGCTGCCGGAAGTGACAATAATAATAACGGCTATCAGCTCTCTCACGCAGCCGGATACCACACATGCCTTCCAATGGATGTATGCAACGACCTTCGCAGCAGAATGTGCATGTCAATGAATGAATGGGGAATTGACGTAAAATACCATCATCCCGAGGTTGGCGGCTGCGGGCAGATGGAAATAGAAGTGGAACTTGGAGATATGCTCAAGCTTGCCGATGATACGATGGCCGCCAAATATATCATCAAGAACGAGGCTGTAAAGGACGGCCGCACCGCAACCTTCATGCCAAAGCCCCTTGCAGGCGAAGCCGGGAACGGAATGCACGTCCACATGCTTCTTTTCAAAAACGGCGAACCAGTGTTCTATGGTCCGGACGGATACGGCCAGCTCAGTGATCAGGCCATGTGGTTTATCGGAGGTCTTCTTACACACGCAAGATCCCTCTGCGCCATCACAAACCCGTCCACCAATTCCTACAAGCGTCTGGTTCCCGGCTTTGAAGCTCCGGTCACTATAGGATATGCAATGGCAAACCGCAGCGCGGTCGTGCGTATACCGGCATACGCCAAAACACCGGACAAAAAGCGATTTGAGCTGCGTAACCCCGACGCCACCTGCAATCCATACTATGCATATGCGGCAATACTCATGGCCGGCCTTGACGGAATAAACAAAAAGATAGATCCCCACGCCTGCGGCTGGGGACCGTATGATTTCAATCTGTTTGATCTTTCTCCGGAAGAACAGGCAAAGATAACCGGGCTTCCCAAAACCCTGTCCGAAGCACTCGACGCACTTGAGCAGGACCATGATTACCTTACCGCCGGAGGCGTGTTCCCGGAGCGTCTTCTCCGACAGCATATAGCCAGAAAGAGGAAGGATGACGAAGCACTCTCACGCCTTCCGCATCCGGGGGAATTCGCTAAATATTATGATCTTTAAGAAAGGGGTGGAAAAAAACTTTTTTTCGCCACCCCTAACCCCTTTGCTTTTAAGGCATTCTCGCTCATCCGAAAATCTGCTGTTTCCGGAAGGAGTGGGGGGAAAACACTCTCCGAGTTGCGAAGTCCGACGTTTTCCCCCCACACCCCCTTTCCCCGGGCACGCTTTTTTTGATAATCATAGAGATGTGGGGCAGTGAAAAAAGCTTTGCTTTTTTCACTGCCCCTAAATTAGCAACCCTATATTATTTGATAATATACTGTTATATTGATGTATGAAGCGTGACTGAGAAGGAGGGGTGTGGGTAGGAGGGGGGATGGGTGCTGGGTGCTGGTGGCACCCGTTTAGCAACGACCGGAGCGTAGAAGTCGGGCTTCGCAACTCTGAGAGTATTCCCTCTCCCCCGGTTTTAGTTTCGGTTACCGCCCCTTGTTTTTTTCACAGCCCCTTGTTTTACCTTCTGATGTTTTGTCTGTTTCTTCAAATCTGCCATATTCGGGACTTAAGATGTATGCGCTCAGCTGGAATAATTGTCAGCCGGTCATTCTTCGCATTATTCGGCCTCCGTTGTCTTTTAGCCAGCGTTCCCATTTGCGGTATTCTGGGTAAACTCTTAGTACCTCTTCATAGAATTTCTTTGAATGGTTCATTTCTTTACGATGGCATAGTTCATGTACCACGACGCTGTCTATCACTTCAGGGGGTGTCAGCATGAGAAGGCAGTTAAAGTTCAGATTTCCCTTTGCACTGCAGCTTCCCCAGCGGGATTTCTGATTTCTTATGGTTATCCTCCCATAAGTAACACCGACCAGTTTTGCATAATGTTCTACTCTGTCAGGGATGATCTTCTGGGCTTTCTCTGCCAGGGCACGGATCTCATCCATACTGAGCCTGTCGGCAGGCGACGGTTGAGCTGCTTTTTCCTGTACCTTCTTCAGGTGCTTACGGATCCATTCCTGATGATCCTCAACAAATCTGCGTATATCTGCTTCAGGAAAACCGACGGGTGCCCTCACGAGCACCCGTCCGTCTGCCTTAACTTCCAAACCAATCGTTTTGCGATAACTTCTCACAACTTCGACGTCGTCAAAACTGATGTGCATTGGCTGCCGCTTCCTTCTTTTTTATATAACAATCTGAATATTGTACGATATATTTTCAACTGTTATATATATTATCACAATTATACGGAAGCTTCAAGAGTTCTTGAACATTAACTTCTGCTTTATCACTATTCAGTTACCATTCACGGCCCGGCCGCAAGCGGCTGGGTCTGAACCCTCCATTCGGAATCCAGCCCTTGCGGGCTTCATCGCTGTTTCACAGTTGGATTCCTCATGAAGGGCTCAGACCCTGTAGGAATATTCTCATACTTCGCAACCTAAAGACGGCATGAAAGCATGAAATATTCCTATGGCAAAGCGCAAAAATACTATCATGCCACGTCAGGCACGCTAAATCGTTCACGCCACTGGCTGGGAAGGTTGTTGATAAATGTGCA
>JAFUCO010000087.1 GCA_017459635.1 Blautia sp.
ATGAAAAAGCTGGGCGTGAGTTATTCCCAATGTTTCAATCGATAATATGACCGGAGCGGATACCTGCTGCAGGAACGTTACAAGAGCGAAGCCATTGAGAATAACGCATACCTGCTGTTGGTGTTCCGGCGCAGTATAAGGCGTTCATAAACACCGTCAACGAAGATCTATGCATGGAATACGACGGGCCGCGACACGACAATTCGTGGGCGCTTGATGTGATTCGCAAGCGTCTGGGCGTGAACAGCGGGACAGCCTTGCATGGATATGAGAGAAGGGAACGCAATGGGGCGTTGCGCAAGCTGAAAGGTGAAGGGTTGACGGTGTGGCAGATTGAGCGCTTGACCGAAGTAACAGAAATATAGTCCAGAAGGCATGAAAAGGAGTCAATGAGAACCGTCCCAGTTGACTCTTTAGCGGCCGATATCATACACGCTCCGTGCCGCTGCTTTTTCAGGTTCACCGCGCAGTATCTTAATCCTTCTTTTTCCTGCATTCATGTCGAAGAAATTATCTTCGAGCAGTGTATCCGCGCTGCACATGATCTCTACGCTTTTGGCGTAGGCGTCTGCGGTGACGACTATTTCATCGCCTTCAATGACGGCTTTGAGGTGAGGGTCTTCAAACCTGAAATGCTTTGGAGGGCAAAAGAGTACTGTGCCGCTTCCGACTATATTCTCACTTTTGCTTCTGAGCTCATATGAGAAATAGCAGCCATATGTATCCTCGTCATGGAAATCCAGCTCCTCAAGCCACACTGCTGACATGGGAGGCACACTCACTTCAAAGCAGCCTTCACGGATAATGGATGCATCCGGACGTCTGAGTGCCCATGAAGCATTCCCTTCAAACTGCATAAGAGTTTCGTTGCTCACATTCAAGCGAGCAGTTTTCTTTAGGTCAAACGGCTCGGCATTTACATTTGTATTCTGCGAAAGTATGCCTTCCTCATGGCACGATATAAGCACCGGGGCAAAGAACCTTTTCTCATAATAATGCAGGGCCTTCCATCTTCCATAGTAATCAATACTCGCCCAGCTCACTACCGGCCAGCAGTCGTTAAGCTGCCAGACAACAGCTCCCATACAGCGGCAGTCGGTACGGTTGCGACGCCAGTGCTCAACGCCATACTGTATCGCCTGCGCCTGGAGAAGCTGAGAGGCATAAACGAAGATATCAAAGGATAATGGATAAAGATAAGTCTGGGCAAGGTATGCCGCTATTTTGCCATTTGCCGAGGCATTCCTCTGATGCTTTTCCATGACATATGAAAAAGCATTGCGATCCTCCGGCAGAGTGAACGACTCAATTGTTTCCATACACGGGAACGACTGAAAGCCGAATTCAGAAGCATATCTGAACATATGATTCCGGTAATCAGTGAAAGGCTTCTCCCCGTGCCATACCTGCCAGTAATGGACATCTCCGTTATCCGGGTCCTGAGGCTTCTCAAAGCTGCCTCCGCTCGAAGGACTTGAAGGCCAGTAGAAGGTATCCGGATCTTCTTTCTTCAACACCTGCGGAATTATATATTCATACATCTTGATATAATCAGCCGCCTGCCGCTTATTGCGCACCCATTCGCCCTCAAGCACAAACGATTCCATCTCGTTGTTCCCGCACCACAGGGCAAGCGAAGCATGATGACGCAGCCTTCTGATATTGTCGGTAAATTCTGCGCGTATCGTGCGTTCAAAATCATCTGTCAGGTTGTATACCGCGCACGCAAACATGAAGTCCTGCCATACAAGAAGTCCCAGCTCGTCACATATATCGTAGAACCAGTCATCCGGATAATAGCCTCCGCCCCATACACGTATGCAATTCATATTGGCAAGGACAGCGTCTTCAAGAAGTCGGCGGGTACGCTCCGGCGTAACTCTCGGGATGAGGTTATCCTCCGGTATATAGTCCGCGCCCATGGCAAAAACATCCACCCCGTTCACAGTGTGGCAGAAGGTAGTGCCCCATTTATCCTTCCGGCGCGATACCGTAAGTGTCCGA
Source organism: Blautia sp. (assembly GCA_017459635.1). Lineage (GTDB taxonomy): Bacteria > Bacillota > Clostridia > Lachnospirales > Lachnospiraceae > Blautia_A. The sequence goes on from JAFUCO010000087.1 coordinate 2,005, forward strand.
AGCCCGATCCTTTTTTCCCATCTGTCAAGCTCCTTATCTCCGTACATGAGCGTAACAGAAACCGTATAGAGCGGCTGACTGCCAAGTCCGTTCGGCCACCAGAGCACAGGGTCATTTATATCTATAGTTATTTCAGACTGACTGCATGGGACTGCTTCTTTTCTGACATATCCATCCGGCGAAATAACACAAACAGTAAATGTCATTTTATCATTCTTATAAGCAGAAGGCTTTACTTCAGCCTTGAGTAATGAAATATTATTCTGCTTTGTTTCCGCTTTCATGGCAGTATCATCAACAGACTTCACTTCCGGCTTAACCGTGAGCGTTACGCTTCCGTCCCTGTTATGCTCCTGATGGACATAAACGGATTCAAGACGCGCTTTATCAATCCCGATAATTGAGATATTTCTCCAGATTCCCGCATCAGGAAGACGCGGGCCCCAGTCCCAGCCAAACATACAGTGAGCTTTTCTGAGCAGCGGGAAACCCATCATCGCATCGGAGGTTCCATCCGCCGGGTTTTCAGCGTAGGCTTTCTTTATGAATTCGGTCGGGGAGAAAAAACTTATCCGGATAGTATTCACTCCCGGATGAAGCACTTTCTTTACATCAAATTCCCAGGTTCGGTGCATGTTATCAGTGCGGATACTTTTCCACGATTCATTGACCGTTATCTCCGCCAGAGTGTCAAGGCCTTCGCATCGCAGAAGGACCGTATCTGATGACAGCAGCTCTTCAGAAACTTCAAATTCCCGTGAATAACTGAAATTATGTTCCATAAGTTTAAGAGCTTCAATTTCATTGTCACGATAAAACGGATCCGGTATCTCTCCCGCCGTCAGCAGGTCATGGTACACCGACCCCGGCACCACCGCCGGAACCCTGTGATCCCATCCGGACACTCTTAATTCCCAGCTTCCATTTAATGACAGTGTCTTCATTTCCTTCCTCCTCAGATGTGCAATTAATTGCGCGACAGTTCCGTATTATTCAAAAACGTCATATGTCTATAAAATGAATATCATGTGCTCACCATTTCTGATTATATCATCTGCTGCAATCCTTGTACATAACCCAAAAACATCTTAAAAGTAAGACAGGGGACGGTTCTCTGTCTTATCTTCAGAATAAGACAGAGAACCGTCCCCTGTCGTATTTGACAGCTGAACGGCTCTCTGCGTTATATACCGTATATAATTATCCTTTTACACCGCCTGCGGCTACTCCGCCGACGATGAATCTGGAGAGTATCAGATAAACAACAACGACCGGCAGGATTGAGAACACGATCATCGCGTAAACCTGACCCATGTCGAACTTCAGGAAGTCGGCACTACGGAGTGTTGCAAGAAGGATCGGAAGCGTCTTTACATTGTCCTTGTGCAGGATCAGGGCCGGAGTAAAGTAATTATTCCAGGAGCTTACAAAAGTAAAGATCATCTGCACAGCTATGGCCGGCTTCATAAGCGGAAGCACAATACTGTTGAAGGTATGGAACTCTCCCGAACCGTCTATTCGCGCTGCCTCAATAAGTGACAGCGGCAGGTTGCTCTCCATATACTGCTTCAGATAGTAGAAAGTGACCGGAGCAGCAATGGCGGGAACCACAAGAGGTATGAAATTGTCCTCCAGCTTCATCCCCTGTACCAACTGGATAAAACCAAGAGCGGTAACCTGTGTCGGGATCATCATGATCATCAGGATAAAAGTGAACACAGCTTTTTTGAACCTGAAGTCATATGCGTGGATAGCATATGCTGTCATGGTAGAAAAATAGGTGCTCAGAATAGCTGTAAGGGCAGCTACGATGACACTGTTCCGGAGGCCGGTAAGAACCGGGATCGTTCCGTGGAACAGGTTGTTCATGTTTTCAAAAAAGTGAGTACTGGGTATCGGCGTAAAGCCCTTGGTCAGTTCACCTTTTGAACGGGTTGCATTAATGATCAGCACGTAAAACCAGAAAAGGCAGAGGAATACGATGAAGATCAGAACAACATACGCGATGACGCGGCGGACGCCAACGCCAAGGCCTTTTTCTTTTTCATTTTGGTAATTCATTCTGATTCCCCTCCTTACTTCTCACTGCTTGCAGTAAACTTAAAGACAGCAATACTCAGAATACCGGTAATGATAAACATGAGAACCGAAAGCGCACCTGCCATACCATAGTTCCTGTTGAACAGATGTTTGTTAAGGTACATGATAAGGGTCATAGTGCTGCGCATAGGATCTCCGGAACCGTTTGTCAAAATCTGCGGAACGTCGAACATCTGCAGACCACCGATGAGCGATGTGACCATAACGTACACAAGAATAGGACGAAGCAGCGGAAGCGTGATCTTGAAGAAGATCTGTGTTGCAGTTGCACCGTCAACCTGTGCCGCCTCAAACAGGGATGTATCTATACCGAGCATACCTGCCAGCAGCAGGATCGTAGTATTACCGAACCACATCAGGAAATTCATGAATGCCACGAGCGTCCTTGCGCTCCAGGTATTGCTCATGAATTTGAAGGGCTGGCTGATCCAGCCAAGGTTCATTAGGATGTTGTTGATCGGGCCGCCGTCTGAAAACAGCGTAAAGAACAGCATTGCGAAAGCTGCAGCCATGATCAGGTTTGGCAGATAAATGACTGTCTTAAAGAACTGCTGAAACCTGAGTCTCAGTGAAGGATCTGAGAACCATGCGCCGAGTATCAGAGAAACAATTATCTGCGGAACAAATCCCATGATCCACATTATCATGGTGTTCTTAAAGTAGATGCCCAGGTCTCCGTCAGAGAGGAGTTTGGCATAATTTCCAAAGCCCACAAAATTAGGTCCAATAAAGGAAAGGCCTGAACGGTAATGTTCAAAAAAGCTGTTGTAGATCGTAGTAACCAGCGGGATCAGCTGGAATATGACATATACAACAAAGAAAGGAATTAAAAAAATCAGTCCCCATTTGTTATATTTGACTGCTTTTTTATTATTCACACTCTGGTTCATAATAACTCCTCCGAAGCACACTGTGCAGTCTTCTGGTTTTACTGCTATCACGGTTGTAAGGAAATGAGCTCTGCCCTGCCATGCAGGCACGATCAGAGCAGAGCTCATTTTCTTACAGGGTCTGCCTCCTGTATGCGAATCTTTTCGCGAAACCGCATTTAAGCCGCGGCAGGATTCAAGATGCCGGGGCAGCCTCAGCCGCAGCAGGGCTGAGCCGTGAACAGCAATGTTTTCCGTAAAAAGGGCGCTGTGCCTGCCCGGCAGGCACAGCGCCTTCTCAATCCTTATTATCAGGATCTGTAACTTACAGTTTTTTTCAAAGTATCAGTCACTTCAAATTAGTATGTAAGTTCCGGATATTTCTCCTGTACAGCTTTGTAGAACTGATCAAGAGCTTCTTCATATGTTGCATTGCCTTCGAAGTAGTTCTTCATAGCAGCCTGGAACTCTTCGTTGCAGCCCTGGTCATAATCGCACAGATTGGAGAGGTCGATGTTTTCAGCACCTGCGCAGAACATAGCCAGCGGGTTCTGTCCACCAAGAACTGCGAATGCATACTCGTCGTTCTCTGCTGCTGCTTCCATAGCCGGTTTGTTGTTAACGAAATCGCTGTCAGCTTTAACGATGTCAGTCATGATCTCTTCGTTTACGGTAAGAGCTCTCATGATGTCAGCAACCAGTGTCGGGTTGTCGGTTCCCTTAGCTGCGCAGATCCAGGTGCCGCCCCAGAAGAAGCCCTGCGGTCCTTCAACAGCGCCCCATCCGCCAAGGTTAGCGATGGATCCTTCTACGTCAGCTGCCATACAGAAGTTGATCAGCCATGCCGGTCCAAAGTAGCAGAATACTTTTCCTTCAGGATAGAAGCCTGCGCTCCAGTCATCTGACCACAGCTCGGATGTTGTTGTTTCGCCAGCGTCTACCATAGCCTTGGAAGCGTCTACCCATGCTTTCAGAGCATCATCAACAACGATCTTTCCATCCTGTACCCACGGACCGGAAACGTTGTTTGAATATACACGGTATGCATCGTTTACGGTAGCAACCATGTTGTAGCCGCCCTCTTTCATCTTCTCAGCGGTTGCATTGAAGGTATCCCAGTCAGCTACTGCAGCCTGAACGGTTTCGGGATCATCAGATCCAAGAACCTCTGTTGCAGCTTCACGGTTGTAGATCAGGACACCGGGGCAGCCCTGCCAGGAAAGTCCGCGAAGAACGCCCTCACCGTCAGTAACAACATCTTTGGTATACTGATACTGATTTGCAAGTTCATCATCGGTGATTCCCAGATCAGCGATCGGTGTGGTGACCTCTACAGGAGAGTTCACATATTTAAGAGCGTAGTCAGCTTCAACCAGGAAAAGGTCTACTTTGCTGTCAGCATCTGCGTTCTCATTTTCCGGAAGAACGGTATCAAGGTTGTTCTGATATGCATTGTCATCTGTAGGTGTGATGGTCCATCTTACTTCGACATCACCGATCTTGCCGGTAGTAGCATCGATTGCTTCATATCCCGGGAAGTGGTCTGTCAGACGGCTCTTGAACTCCTCGTTCCAGCACTGGATATTCAGTACACTGCCTTCTGCTGCTGCATCTTCCGCCATAACCGGAACGATAGCCATGCCTGCAACCATGGATGCTGCCATAATTACGCTCAATGCCTTCTTCATCATTTCTTTTACCTCCTGAAATTTTAAGTTTAAACTTATCTGTAAAGCGGAGCCCTCCGCTTTTACATACTCATTGATCCCTCAGGCTCTTTTCAGAACTGTTTCTGAAGATCACTGCCTGAGTTCCTTTACGGATGTGCCTTTAAAAAGCACTCCGTCTACTGTGAATCTGTCTATGATCGCTGTGCGCGGGTATTCTATCAGCTCGATCAGCTTTTCAGCTGCAAGCCTGCCGATAGCTTCTGTGTCCTGGCACATTGTTGTGAGCTTTGGCTCAAGTATCCTTGCTGCCAGTATCCCGTCATACCCCGCAATTGAAATGTCATCAGGTATGTGCATCCCGCGGCTCCTGATCTCATTGAAGCCTCCGAAAGCGGAGTAATCATCAGGATACAGAATGCAGGTAGGCGGATCCGGAAGATCAAGCAGAAACGCTGTCTGCTCGGCAGCCCTGTCCGCGTTGCGGTAGAGGGACGGCCGCATGTAATCATCCGGAATGTTCAGCCCGAGGCTTCTGGCTGTCCTGTAAAAGCTCGACAGTCTTGTTTTTGTCACCGTAGTATCGTCTCCATAGACATAAGCGATCTTACGATGTCCCTGGCTGTACACATATTCCAGCAGGCGTTCCATGCCAAGCGCGTTGTTTGACATGACAGCGATCCTGCCGTCGCACACATGATCTATGGTTACGAGGGGAATGTCAGACCTCACCAGCTCCTGAACTTCTTCTGAGTAGAAATCCACACAGGCGGCTACGACCCCGTCCACACCGCGGTAGCGGCAGTGTTCGTAATAATTCATTCTCCGTCCGGAATTCTTTCCTATTGCAAAAGTGATGTCATACCCTTTTTCCTGCGACTTCTTGCGAAATCCCTCAAGGACATGGTTGAAATAGTCGTGTGTCAGTCCGCTCATGCCCTGGTCAACAAACAGTACACCGAGATTGTAGCTCCGCTTGGTCTTCAGTGCCCTTGCGGAAGAATTCGGCAGGTATCCCATTTCGGAAGCGGTCTGGAGAACAAGGCTTTTTGTCTCGCCTCCGATATCCGAATAGTTGTTTATTGCCTTGCTCACGGTAGCAATGGAAACGTTGCATTTCTCAGCGATATCTTTCATTGACACCATAGCCACGTTCCCGCCTTTCTTGTTCCACCTTTCTAAAATCTAGTTGCTAAATCGTTTTCGTGAGTTTAGTATAGGACTAAATCAACTAAAAATCAAGTGCTATTTTCGTAAAAATATTCATTTTGACGATTTGCACAAATCCTGTGCATTATCAGTACACGTACATTCATCTCAATGACTAATCAAGTGTCAAAAATTAGCGAAACTTTTCGTAAACCCGTATCTAAAACGCTTTCGGCCCGGTTTTCGAAAGCGGAAACAGCAGGCAGATCAGGCCGGATATTATGTCAATAACGACCAGATTTCCCTCAAGCAGCCCAAATCTTTCTACACAAATCACAACAATTACAGTTGCTTTTCATATTTATTTAGGATATACTGTATTCGAAAAGCGGTTTTCGCTGGCACCTTTCTTTAATAAGATCATTTTCGTTATTTAAAAATGTTTCGTATTATACTCGGAGTTTTCGTATTAAAAGGAGGCAATTCATGAATTTCGGACATTTTGATGATGACAGGAAAGAATATGTCATCACTACCCCGGACACTCCCCTTCCATGGATAAATTATCTGGGAACCGAGGATTTCTTCACACTCATCTCCAACACCTGCGGCGGCTACAGCTTTTATAAGGATGCAAAGCTCCTTCGCATCACCCGTTACCGTTACAACAACATCCCGGTGGATTCGAACGGAAAATACTACTATATAAATGACAACGGAACGATCTGGAATCCGGGCACCATGCCTTCTCGCACCCCGCTTGATTTCTATGAGTGCCATCATGGAATTGGCTACAGCCGCTTCCTTGGCGAGAAAAACGGCCTTGCCGCCGATCTGCTTGCCTTTGTCCCGGTCGATGCCTCCTGCGAGATCAACAGGCTTAAGCTTACTAATAAGTCTGACAGCCCGAAAGAGTTTTCGGTATTCTCATATGTTGAGTTCTGTCTGTGGAACGCGGTAGATGACAGCACCAACTTCCAGCGAAACCTTTCCATAGGTGAAGTTGAGATCGAAGGCAGCACCATCTACCACAAAACGGAATACCGCGAACGCCGCAATCATTACAGCTTCTTCACTGTTAACTCAGAAATCGACGGATTCGACACCAGCAGGGATGATTTCCTCGGGCTCAGAAATTCAAACGAGCTTCCCGATGCAGTAAAAGAAAACAAATCACGCAACTCGGTAGCAAGCGGCTGGTATCCGATCGCAAGCCAGCAGATCAAGGTAACCCTGGATCCCGGTGAATCAAAAGAGCTGATCTTTATCCTCGGCTACTCCGAGAATCCGCGTGATCAGAAATTCATAGCCCCGAATGTTATCCGAAAAGACGGTGCACATGATATCATCAGCCGCTTCTCGACCGAAGCACAGGTTGATGAAGCTTTCGCGAAGCTTAAAGAGTACTGGGAAGGCCTTCTTTCACGCTTCCATGTTGAGAGCAGCAATCCGCACATCAACAGGATGGCTAATATCTGGAACCAGTACCAGTGCATGGTTACCTTCAACCTTTCAAGGTCAGCTTCCTATTATGAATCCGGAACCGGCCGCGGCATGGGCTTCCGTGATTCCTGCCAGGATCTTCTTGGATTTGTGCATCTCATTCCGGACCGCGCAAGGGAGCGTATTATTGACATCGCCTCCACACAGTTTGAGGATGGCTCCGCTTACCATCAGTATCAGCCGCTCACCAAAAAAGGTAATCTGGACATCGGCAGCGGCTTCAATGATGACCCGCTGTGGCTGATCGCCGCTGTAAGCGCCTATATGAAAGAGACTGGCGACTTCTCAATCCTCGATGAGATGGTCCCGTTTGACAACCAGGTTGAGAAGGCTCAGCCTCTTTATGAGCATCTGAACCGTTCCTTCACATATATTAACACTCATCTCGGTCCCCACGGACTTCCGCAGATCGGTCGTGCTGACTGGAATGACTGCCTGAACCTCAACTGCTTCTCCGAGGAGCCGGGCGAATCCTTCCAGACAACCGGACCTTCTGAAGGACCGGTCGCTGAATCAGTCTTTATCGCAGGTATGTTCGTTAAATACGGAAAAGAATTTGCCGAGATAAGCCGTTTGCATGGAAATGAAGAGAACGCAGCGGCAGCTGAAAAGGCTGTTGACGAAATGTACAAGGCAGTCCTCACCTCAGGCTGGGACGGAGAATGGTTCCTCCGTGCCTATGACGCCGAGTCCAGAAAGGTCGGATCACACGAATGTGAGGAAGGCCAGATATTTATTGAGCCTCAGGGCTTCTGCGTTTTCGCCGGTATCGGCGTCGAAGAAGGCCTTGCTGAAAAAGCGCTTGATTCCGTCAAGGAAAGGCTTGATACAAAATACGGCATCATGATCCTGCAGCCCGCCTACACCAGATATTACCTGAATCTTGGCGAGATTTCCTCCTATCCGCCGGGATACAAGGAGAACGCAGGAATCTTCTGCCACAACAATCCATGGATCTCCATAGCTGAAACCGTTATCGGACGTGGAAACCGGGCATTCGAGATCTACAAAAAGACCTGCCCGTCCTACATCGAAAACATCAGCGAGATTCACCGTACAGAGCCTTACGTTTACTCACAGATGGTAGCCGGCCGCGACGCCGTCCATCACGGAGAAGCCAAGAACAGCTGGCTCACCGGAACCGCCGCATGGACCTTCTGGAATGTATCCCAGGCCATCCTCGGTGTCCAGCCGTCCTACGAAGGCCTCTGCATCAACCCCTGCATCCCCGAAGACTTCGGTGATTTCTCCCTCACAAGACAATACAGGGGCGCCAAGTACTACATTGACATAAAAAATCCGAACCACACTCAAAAAGGCGTCAGCAAAATCGCAGTAGACGGAAAAGAATATGAAGGCTGCTGCATACCATTCGAAGAAGGCAAAAAAGAATATCACGTAACAGTTTATATGAACTAAAATCATAAAGAAACCGGGCTGTGAAAAAAGTAAAACTTTTTTCACAGCCCGGTTTCTTTATGATTTTATCAAAAAAGGATCTCCAGGAAAGCATAA
>JAFUCO010000018.1 GCA_017459635.1 Blautia sp.
AATGGTAACTGTTCAGAACAGCCCGAAGCACTTGCTGCTGAGGGCGTACGAAAACGTAGATTTAGCAGGCAACGGGCGATTTTGCATGCGGAGCATCGCCCGTTGCGTATCTGTTCAGGACGGGTTCTGAACAGATACGATCAATGTATTATGAATGTTTTGGGAAAGGAGACCGGATATATGAAAAACAATAAGGTTAAGCGCTTCATTGGTTGCTGTGCGTGTTTCGTATTTGCAATAGTTTGTTCTGCTTTTGCCGTATGCGGGGCTTCAGAGGAAGAACTTATTTATTCAGTTGAAAAGCAAAGCGGAGAACCGGTCTTCAAATACTGGTGTGATGATTTCGACTATGATGGAAATATGGAGCTCTTTGCAGCTGTTGGAAAAGATGCGATGGGTACATCACTTTGGTTTTCGAGTGAAAAGGAAACTGTGAACTTTCCAATTCTCGGCTATGTGTATTGTGGTGAATGGGACAGCCCCGAAGGTATTTGCAGTATCAATTCTCAGCAGAAGCTCTTTGTAGCAGAAACAGGAGCCGGAGGCAGCGGAAGCAGCTCGGTATGTTACTATGTGAAAGATGGTATAGCAATTCCGGCTCCGAAGTCCGGAGAGAATCTTCGCCAGGAAGCAGGAGCGGAGTTTACTATAAATCCATCTGCATTTGACGATTGGGGAATTGACGGATTTGGAAGCGGACACACGTATAAAAAATATTATCTTCATTGGAATGGAACCGAATTCACAGAGTACGAAGGCAGGGAAATATCACGGGGGGATCTTGAGAAATATGCGGGAGGCGCTGATGCGATAATGCAGGCGGAATCTGAGGGCTTTTCCATAGGGTCGATCTTCGAGCGTGATAACGGAATTATTAATGTGAACCTTTTCAAGGAAGGATCAGCCTCAGAGGGAGACGGCGGTCTCGACAGAGATAATGAGAACATGACTCTGGAAGTGAAGAATGGCGAGGTATTTCTGGTGGTAATTAATCATAATGCGCAGGACTGGATCGGGAAATACAGTTATGGCGGGATTTATGAAAGCGTAGGACTATTGTGGTAAGAAAACGGGACAAAAATGACAGATTAAAAACGTAAGTTCAGAAATCTGTTTACTGAGTCAATCTTGCAGTCATCAAGAATATGGTAATCTTTTATGTTTCAATGGAGGAATAAAGTTGGAGATTATTCAGATAAAATGCCCACACTGCAATGCAGACCTGACAATAAAAGATGATAGAAAAACAATCTATTGTGAATACTGTGGGTCCCAACTTTTAATAGAGGACGAAAGCAAAGCTGCCACAGTGGTTAATATAGTTCGTGATGAGGCTAGATTACAAGAAATATTACTAAAAGAAAAGCAATGGACTAAACGAGAAGAAGATAAAAAGTTAAAGCCTATAGATATTATTAGCATTGTAGGTTCCATTTTTTGTTTTGTATTTATATTTGTTAATCTTTTTACTATCGATGATTTTGCCTCTTCTGAAAAAAGTGAATTTTTGTACTATTTTTTTATTGCTTTGGAGGTTATAGGCCTCATAGCTATGATTGTTTTTATTATTTTGGCATTCCATGGATATCATAGGCGACACCAATACGATAATAAGAATGACAAGAATAGCCCTAAATGTCCGAGCTGTGGTTCGACATCAATTGATTATGGATCCAGAGGACTTTCAATAACTTATGGATTTATTGGGAGAAGAGATGTGCTGTGCCGATGTAAAAGATGTGGACGTAGGTGGAATCTTCCATAACAGGTATCAATGTCAAAAGTACGAGATGAGATGCTTGAGAAATTTATGAACAAGAAAAGGATCTGTGGTGGTTAAATCCATTCTGGTGGGGGATTCACTTTAAGAGACAAATGTCTGAGCTGTGGAAAAAAGGTGGGTTATTATTCATAAGTAATACGACTGGATACATATTCTAACGTAACGGTGCCAGAGGATGAGATTTTATCAGTATACAGGTAAATACTCGTTGCTACAAATATGAGGTCACTTCATAATATCTAAATGATCATATAATTTCAGAAAGGTTTATATACTCTAATGGAAAAGAACAGCTTGAATATAAGCAACATGAGAATAACACTCTTTTGGGCCTTTTTGTGGACTATGTCACTGCTATTTCTCTTTCCTGATGTTATACGAGCCGAAAGTGAAAGCAAAGTAATCCTGGAATCTAACTGTTTTGCTGTTAACAAAATGGATAAGTTCAGTATTGAGGATGAATATGCAGTGGATGAATTCTCGTTTAACAGTGAACCACTGGGAGAATTTACAATAACAGGCGTAATTGATAAAGAATCATCTATGTCTGATATGCCTGCTTTTATAACGGATGACTCTTTGGAAATTCATTATACTTATGCAGGAGAGCTGCACACAGATAACCCGGATGAATGGCATATTTGCTCAGGTAATACCAACAAGATAGATGAACTTTCCCTGGATAATAATATCGGCGGCGGCACATTGATAATCCAGAAATCATCAGATGGAAAAACCTGGAAAAACACATCCGGGACGTCTTATGATTTTTTGAATAAGAATAAAGACAATCTTATAGTATATGAGATAAATGATAAGGAACGAATTGCAGGTACATATTTTCGTATTATGCTTGCATATGAGGTGAAAAAGAGAACACAGGAAAATTCTGATATATCATTGAACCTGTTTGGAGCGGTTGATGTGGATGTTCCAGTGGACATTCCATTTTATGACGCTGACAAATATGACTATTATGGATGCGTGCAGAAATATGAATTTTATGTGTGTTCGACTGAAAATCCTGTTGTTATAAAGGATATTATCTCCGGAGTTGATGTATCGAAAGAAAAAGCAGTAGATAAGGGCTTTCAGATAGATAAAAGAAAATCAAAATCAAAGGTAAATGTTACTTTTGAGGGAGAATTAAAAGAAAACGTTAAGACTTATGAATCCTTTTATGAATCAGGGGAGTATAAGATAGATGTTGTTACACCTGTTGGTCAGTCATATCAGTATGTAATTACGATAGAAAACGGTCTTCAATTTGAAGAGCTGCATCCTACTGTATACGAAAACAAAAAGAAGAATGGGTATAAGGAATCAGGAAAAGTAAATGATCGCGCGGTAACAGGAGTCGCGTCTTACTCTGTTTTGAAATTGGGATATGGTCTTGATGATACCTGTACAAAGGGGACGTGTAATGATAAGAATAAAACCACGGCATATGGTATTACCGGGGAGAATGTATGCTTTTTCCTTAATCTGGAACAAAAGAAGAAGATGAAAGAGAATGGCTGGGTCACTAAGGCAGATTCATGGGGAAAAAACAAGAGTGAGAAGATTTACGATGTAGCAACTGGTGAGATAGAAACAGGAGCTATAATTGTACAGACATCTGCTGATGGTAAGAATTGGACTAATCAGGAGAATCTGGGTTATGAATATGGACTATATAACACTGATTTTGAAAACTATTATGGAGCGGGCAGAGATGTATTGATTTATACACCTTCCGGTCAGGACATTATTAAAGGTGTTTACTTACGTGTGATATATGCCTATCTGGCTCATGGGACTGAAAAAGAAACAGATTACAGATATCTTGAGAATTATACATTCTATCTCTGTAATAACGAACTTGGAGCTGTAACGATCCATAATCTGACTGCAGAAGAGCAAATGGCAGAAATACTTGAGGAAAAAAGTGATGCTTCTTCGGAAATTTATTCGGTCGCAGAAGATATGCTCTCAGGAAGCGGAACTGTAACCGGTTTCACAATTGATAACAGCCTTAATCCGTTAGTAAATTACACAGTTGAGAAAGATGGAGAAGCTCTAAAGATCATCGGTGGGGAAAGCTTTGATAAGACTGGGCGATATGACATTAAGCTGAGTAATTTTCTTGGAAACGAAGAACAACGAACTATATATGTAGACCGTTTATCAACAGAGGAAGCCTATGATTTATATTTTGGAGATTCTTTTGTAGATGGCAAACGCATATATTCAGAAGAAAAGTATCCTGTGTATGTAGGGGGAGAGGTTTCTTATCATCTTAATCCAGTATCGGATTCATTTCTGCCATTAAATGGGAGAATTAAAAATCTGAATACCGCAGAGGAAACAGAAATAAAGACTGCAGGGGAAGAGATAAACAGAACACTGGTGACTCCGGGTTTATATGAAATAGTTCTGACTAATAATCCCTTCTCAGAGGGGGATGAACAATCAGGTGATTACAGAGTATTTACATTCCACTTTACTGTGATAGCAGAGGAAGATTGTCCCGGACCTGTTATCAATAAGAACAATCTGACAGCATTTAATATACAGAATGTATCAGGCTGCAATCCTCATGCATATGCGCTTATGTTTTCCAGCGCATCTAAAGGGACCATAACACTTGTTTTTTCCTCTTATGAAGCAGCATATGATTATGCGGTAAAATATGAGAGCGGTACTGTTGAAAAACAGAAAGACGGCAGCTACCGTTATACAGGCTCTTTCCTGGTAAACAAAAAAACTGAGTACAATTCGAACTGGGATGTAAATGATGCTATTGATTATTTTGCAAGATTGTCTGTGCAGGACTGGTACTTCGATATGTCCGATGAGTATACGTATTTGACAATGGAGGATTCCATTCTTAAATCACATGACAATTTGAGAAAACTGGAACTGGATAAAAGCGTGGTAATCTTCGCCTCGGAAGAGGACAGGAACACATTAGCAGATATCGAAGCACTTCCTATGATTAATTCTCTGCCATATGCATACCTTAAACCCGGGAAAGAAGGGGAGGTGGATAGAGGAAAGAACCACTTTGAGTTTATTAAAGACGAAAATGGATGGGATTCAGACAAAGTCACGATTATCGATCAGAAAGAAAATGAATATCCCATCACCTATGATCAGGATGTTGATGAGCAGTTAAAAGCATATCAATGCATTCCCGGAATTGTTACTGTACATGAAGAAACGGTTTATGGGAATTCGGCGGACTACAAAGCCGTTTACATCCCGGAAGGAAAAAATCTTGCGTCTGTAGCAATTACATATATAGCAAATGGGGAAGAGAAAACAGAAATTCTGGAGCAGAAAAATGATGGATTAGAATTGACTGCAGACTCCTTCAGAATCATTTCTGTCCAGGATGAAACTGATCCATTTTCTGTAATAAAAATTACAAATGAAAAAGAAGAAATCGAATACTATACTCCGGGAACAATTACAGAGAAAGATTGGATTGATTCCGGAAGATATCAGCTGAAATTTATTAATCGTCTTGGCTATTTCTTTACTATTAAGGTTGTTATCGAGAATGGAAACGAAACCGATATTTCGTTTTCAGGAGAAGGGGCAGATTCGCTTCAGTCATTTACGGTTACTTTCGGTGAACAGAATATAAAACTTCCCGATATTGAGCGGTATGGATATGATTTCGCCGGATACAGGGATAGTTATGGGAATATGTATACCGATGAAATCGCTCAGATATTATACAAGGGCTCGCTTGTACTGGAGACGGTTTGGGAACCGAAGATGGTAAAAATAGTTCTTGAAAGGCCGGATGGTGCAGTATATCGCACCGACGAAGCTTATTTCGGAACAGATTACCGAATAGGAGCCTACATATCCGAAAATAAAAATGAACATTTTAATGGCTGGATTTATGAAGGAGAATTGTATACAGATACGATCCGGATCAATAAAGAAGACGATTATATCCTTCAGGTATCAATAGACGAAATCAGTTTTGATGAAGAACATGATGATCAGACAGAAGAGATTTTAAATGAGTCTGCCACAGAAAGCAGAGAGATTGAAGCTGAGAGTACAGAGGAAGATAACGAAAAAAGCATAAAGGAAACCGATAAAGGCGGTTTTGGAATTATATTTGGTACTGCAGCAATAGTAGTTGCTTTGGCTGCCAGTGTGATCATATTTAAAAAGAAATCCATAAATAAAGAGGATTAAGTCGGGAGGATAGCATGAAGCGATTCATGAAAAAAACAGTTGCACTGGTGGCTTCGTGTGTGATAGTGGTAAATACGCTGGCAGGAAGTACAATGGTGTGTGCTGAAGAGATTCAGGCATGGGAATCCTATGTCGGAGACATGGATGCATTTGTATATGGGATGCTGGTTCGACAGTATGAGCTGTTTTATGATGTCTTTAGTGGCATTATGGTGCTTCCCGATGGAACGGAGATTTATGGTATTGCGTATACCGATTACGAGGGTGTATTTGAGACGGACGATAATAAAACCTGCTACTTTCCGTCAGGATTTATTCCTCTGATTGGTGAGGAAGCGATACCTTCTGACTTGCCCGATGGAGGTGTTGAAATAATCGACACTGATTATTACGATCCGAACAGTTCTTTTGTATATGCATATAAAACAGAGCCCTTCATGGAACATTGCGTCATATGGGATAAATATCTTCAGTATGGCATTGATGAAGAAGGGCTGATTACCTATGAATTCAGCCGTTACCAAAGAGGAAAATGTAACGAAGAGCTGGGTGTCTTGTATTCCTATGATGAAGGGAGAGTGCTATACAATCCGAATCTGGGAGAATATGTATCGGTTAATGGGGTTTCTTTGAATTTGGAAATAGATTATCGGGAACTTGAGGAGGCCATTGACCGTATCATACAAGAGCAGAATGCCAATTTCTGGACTGAAGAAATAAAAACTTCAGTCTATGAATCTCAGGATGCATTAGTGTCTTTTATGCTCTCAATGCAAGAGGAACGTTTTTTCGGCTATGATGTAAAAGAGCTTGCTCAGATCATGTCGCAGATTGATCCTATGGAGTGTATCAGGATTACACCGGACGGATTGGTCATGGTAGATTTTGAGGAAGACTTCTGGAGGGATTCTAATAGTCTTGCAAAATGGCTGACCGGAGCCTGCTGCGCTATCACTATTGCCGGCTGCATAGCAGTTGACCTGTTCATTCCCGCATTAGCTCCTGTAAGTGGAGCCATTATGGGGACAGCAACTGAAGTGTTTATGCAGGTGGTGCTGAATAATCAGGCTCTTGCAGATGTCAACTGGAAGAAAGTGGCTGTGGCTGCGGCTTCAGGTGCACTTATGTCATGGGCTTGTCCTATGGTTGCAGGAAGAGCAGCTGGTGACTCGGTAAAGATATTTGGCAAAATGATACAGAATGAGAAGCTTCTCGAAGGTATCGGAAAAGCAGCAGGTTATGCAGCTCTGTCGGCATCAAATTCTGTAGTGTCAGGTTTATCAAGCTACGGTATGACAATACTTGATGGAGGATCTCAAGAAGAGGCGATTGACGCTGCGCGTATGGGAGCTATGATGGCTGCCGTATGTACAATAGGTTCTTCAGCTTTATCAGAAGCCACGACTCCGGCTATACAAAAACTATTTGAGAATCATCCAAATAACTGGTTTGTAAAAGCCGTTAATGAAGCAGGAACTTTCATTGGAGAGCATCAAGTTCATTTGCCTGAAAAATTAGAAAAACTGGAGAGTATTCTTGTACCAAAGTCTATTCATCAGGCAACAAAAGCAGCAATAGACGAGATTGCTCAACAGAGAGGAGATATTGTAAAGAGAATAAATGCATTGCAAAAAGATGAGTTCCCGGGATTTGAAAAAATAGATTCTAAAGGCAATGTTATATCGAAAGAAGAACTAGTAGAAAATGGAGGAAATTGTACCCTGAGAATAACAGAAGATTGTGACCCGGAAGTAAAAAAGATTTTTCAGAGACATAATGTAACGGAGATTCAAATTAAAGAAGGTGTTCCAGACTTAAAACCAATATCGGAATATTCTTTTGATGCGAATATTTCTTCTGACAGAAAAGCAAATATGAAAAAATTTCGTGAATATCTTGCAGATAGGTTTTCGAGAAAGCCAGAAGAGATGCCAGAGCGACTTAAAGCTGGAATTCTTGCCTCGAAAGGGATGGATCATCTTCCTGAAAATATAACCAAGACTGATATCCTCAAAGGTCTTTCTACTGCTTCCTTAACACTTCATGAGGGGGCAGATGGTATGGTACATATAATTGATACAACGGTTCACGAGACAATCCGTCATTCAGGAGGCGTTTCTTTAGCAAAACTAAATGATCTGCTTGCAGTGCTGAGAAAGGATTTCAAGAAAATATCAACATCAGCACCTCAGGTAATAGTAAGTACATATGTAGAAGAGGCTGTATATGAGTAAGAGCATAGAAGATATATTAAAAAAAGAAATGAAAAGTCTTCACAAAAAGCTTTCGAACACGGAGGAAGAAAGCAGTGAACTATATGATTTACTGGACGAGGCTCGATTTTTGGCAGAATGCAGAAAATGTGATCGAGAGAAAGAATACACAACACAGATATTTGAAAAGCGATACGGTAACTGCAAAAATGAGGAAGCTTGTATATTAGTTACTAAAACTGCAGATAAGATAAAAAAGGTAAATAATAAGGAGTATGTAATCAGGGAAGAGTATGCAAAGAAAGTGTTTGATGTTTTGAACAAGTATGAGCCTGTACTGTTGAATGTACGAGATCATTCGGAAAAGCAATGGAATGAGGTGTTTGGTTCAGAGTATTCTAATTTATCTGAAGACAGGAAAAGTGCACTAGTAGTCCTGGTGGAATGTGATGGAGGTATATATCGCTTGAAAAATATTGATCATGTTTTCGATGATTGAACAGATTTATAATCAGGCTATAAGGTAAAGAGAAAATGGCATAAGAAAATGCGAGTATAGCGGCCCGTCCTTCGGCACTGTCTGTGCGGGGGCAGCGAGTTTGTCGAAGGAAGGGCTAATAGGCGACGCAGCATTTTCTCATGCCATATGCTTAAGTTCCGTACATATGGTCAGTCCTCCGCCTACGGCGTCCGCCTCGCCAAAATCCATGCGTTGCCATATTCTTGTAGTGCAGATGTACAATCTGCAGCACATATATATTTTGAATACAAAGAATCGTCCGCTATGCCGTATCAGTCATGACGTGTATCGTCGTCAAAGCATTCGCAGAATCGGGCCGCAAAGGAAGGCTCTTCATTATGTGCATTTAAATGCGGAATGGCGCCGTATGACAGCATCCGGAATGATGCGGCGCCCTGCCGTCTTTCTTCTGTTACAAGTGTTGTTATTGATGTCGGAGCCGCACACATATTATGCCAGAGTATCATTGGTGAAACTCCCCATAAATGACTCAGCAGGACACAGCCAAGGCCGAAATGACAGAAAAAAGCGATTGTATCTTTATTAGATTTTTCCACAATGTAATAACCCCGTTCACGTCTGTAACCGTGCTTTTTCAGCAGTTCATCGAACTGTTCTGTTACATATTTATATTCCTGCTCCGGGTGCTTTGGAGTCATATATTCGTTCTCGAACCAGTGATCCTTCTGATAGAATCTCTGATCTTCCGTCCAGTCCTGAGGCAGCCAGTCCCACAGAATGCGGTCACGGTCCGGCGAATCGGGACGCCGGATGCGCAGGTCAAATTCCTTAAGCCAGGGAAGTTCCTCCGCAGTACGGTTCATTTTATCCAGTGTGTAAGAAGCTGTATCCTTCGCTCTTCCATAAGGTGAAACATAGAAATGATCTATCTTCTGTCGGCAGAGCTCTTCCGAAAGGTACTCTGCCTCTTTTCTTCCTTGTTCAGTCAGCGAATCATGTTCATAGTCTGGATCGCCATGCCTTATTATCAATAATCTCATTATAATCCTCCGTGTGCAAGCCCTGTAATAAGATACAAATCCTGTAACAAGATACAAATTGTGTGAGGCAGCTTTTAAAATCTGGTGCTTCTGTGTAAGAATAATCATGGGTACCATTCCATTAATACTATGGAAGGACGCAATACGCATTTTAAAATTCTGCTCAATAACGTTTCTGACAGATACATTATTCTCCTCATTGAGACATTACGCTTGCTACAGGAATTTCCGGATAGCTTCCTGAAATGCTTCCAGAGCTTCTGTATCCCCGTCTTCTATAGCGTGTGCTATGCAGTGGCTTAAATGCTCGTTGATGATCTCTTTTCCAAGATTGTGGAGCGCGGATTCTACGGCAGAAAGCTGAATAAGCACATCTGAGCAGTCATCATCATTCTCAATCATCATTTTTACATGCTGCAAATGTCCGGCTGCCTTGGAAATGCGGTTCAGCTGCTTTTTTTTAGAATCAGGTGAGTGATAATGCTTTTCTACATGCTGCTCCATAAATATACTATCCTTTTCTCTCTGTTCCAGTACAACTATGTTATAGGCACGGCTATGGTCATTGCTGATTCAGCTTTAAGGCCTGTGCTTACAGGTCATAATATCATTTTTCCGGGGATGATACAAGAATTATAGTTATTCAAGGCTCAGCCGGGGTGACTGAGCGTTACTGTTCATGGCCCAACTGCAAGCGGTTGGGTCTGAACCCTCCATTCGGAATCTCGCCATTGCAGGCTCCATCGCCGCTTCGCGGCTGGATTCCTCTTGAAGGACTCAGACCCTGTAAGGAAATATACTCTGCTCCGTTCATACAGGCATGGCAGGGCAGAGTATATTTCCTTACGGCTGTGAGTAACAACAAATTAAAAATTATGCCCATGAGTAAGCTTGACAAATGTTCATAAGAACAGTAAAATTTTGTAACTGTTCAGAGCATTTTCTTAACAGTTACAAATACAACTGCAAATGCGGTTAATATCAGTTAAAGAAGAAACCAAATGCCTTTACAATAGACACAAACAAAAATGGTTATTATTACAGCCATGAATAAAAAAGTATATTGGAGTGAATATTTATGGAAAATGAACGCGCCCAGTGGGGAAGCAAAATCGGATTTATACTCGCGGCAGCAGGGTCGGCTGTCGGACTCGGCAATATCTGGAAATTCCCCGGTAGGGCATATGAAGGCGGAGGAGGCTGTTTCCTGCTCATCTATCTGTTTATCGTGATCTTCCTTGGAGTACCGATGATGATCACTGAGCTTTCGATCGGCCGGGCGAGCCAGACTAATATTGTAGGAGTGTTTGACAAGCTTGGACACAGGCGCTTTTCATGGGCCGGCTGGGTCGGTGTCATCGGCGCGTTTATCATTACCTGCTATTATGGCCATGTCGGAGGCTGGGTGCTGCGCTATGTAGTCGGTTACGCTTCTGAAGCACCGAAGATATATGATGATTCCCTTGGTTACTTCTACAATATGCTTGGCTATAATGCGGATGGAAAAACGTTCTTCCCATGGGTAGCAGTACTGTTTGCAGCCGTATTTATGCTTATAAATGCAGTGGTAATCATTCGCGGCGTTGAGGGCGGAATTGAGAAATTTAATAAGTTCGGCATGCCTGCACTGTTCTTCATGCTTCTGGTCCTTCTGGTACGTTCCGTAACTCTGGACGGTTCTGCAGCCGGAATTCACTATATGATATATCCCGACTGGAGCAAGGTTACATTCGATACATTTCTCGCAGCGCTCGGACAGGCCTTTTATTCCCTGTCCATAGGCATGGCTATCCTGATAACTTACGGGTCGTATCTTCCAAAAACGGAGAATATTCCCAAAAACACAGCACTGATCTGCGCCATGGATACGCTGGTTGCCATGCTTGCCGGGTTCATAATCGTTCCTGCCGTATTTGCCACACTTGGAGAACAGGAGGTTGGAAAGGGCGGCGGATTTGCTTTTGTTTCCCTTGCAAAAGTGTTTGAGCAGATGCCAGGCGGAACTGTGTTTGCAGTGGTGTTTTATCTGCTGCTCCTGTTCGCTGCACTGACCTCAAGCATGTCACTTATCGAAAGCATCGTGGCCTTCCTGACAGAGCATTTTTCATGGTCACGAAAAGGCGCGACAATTGGCGTATGTGCAGTGATGTTTTTGATCGGATGTCTGTACACCTGCTCCCAGGCGGCTTTCCCTATAAAAGGTGTCTGGCTTGACGCTGCCAACGGTGTTACATTCCCGGCCTTCTGCGATTTCATGGAATTCCTGACCGACAGGATCATGATCCCGGTTTGTGCCCTTGGATGCTGCATTTTTGCCGGATGGGTATGGAAGCCGGAAAAGATCATTGCCGAGATAGAGCAGGACGGTGTCCGGTTCAGACTTGCGAAGGTATATTCAGTACTTATTAAATACATTGCTCCACTGGCCATCCTGGCCATATTGATCATAAGCTTCGTGACCGGAATGACTCTGAGCTGAGATGAGAGCACGGATTCAGGAAATCAGGCGCTGGCAGGACTTATAGAAGTATCTGATCCTGAATAAGCCGCCAGGCTGTCAGGCACACTATCGGAGAACTGCTGCGCATTCTTTTTGCAGTATAGAGTAAAAATACTATATTTTTGCAGTATAGAGTAAAAATACAATATCGTGAAGAAACAGGGACGGTTTCTGATGTTGAATTTTCAGCACAGGAATCGCCCCTGTTTTCTTTGATTTATTATTAAATCTGTCTTTTGGGGTCTTGCTGCTCATTTCATCCCCCCGGGGGGCTTACACACATACTGAAGAAAAGTTATAATATCGCTTGATTCCTGTGATTATTTCGAAGGATATTGGACACATGTCCTGCAGGTGGTGTGTAATTAACACTCGTGAAGAGGAATAAAGAGTTATGTATAAGTATATGGTCCGGAGATTATTCCAGCTGATCCCGGTACTGCTTGGGATCACTTTTCTTTCTTTTGCCATGATGCGGGCGGCAGGAAGTGATGCTGTTACCGAGATGTATGGAGAAAAGGGAGCGGTCTCTCAGGAGATAATAGATGCAAAACGTGCTGAGCTTGGTCTTGACAGGCCGTTTGCAGAACAGTATTTTTCGTGGCTTTTTGGAATGCTGAGGGGAGATATGGGCACAAGCTATGTGTCAGGACGTGATGTTTTTGACACGTTTGCGTCGAAACTCCCGGCAACATTGTTTCTGACAGTGCTTTCTATACTGACCACAGTCATAGTTTCGATCCCGCTGGGGATAGTGGCGGCGGTTAATCATGACCGGGTTATAGACTATATCCTGCGATTCATAAGCTTCATCGGTAATTCTATGCCGGGCTTCTTCGCAGCGCTTCTGCTGCTGCAGCTTCTTTCGATACGACTGAAACTGCTTCCTGTAATTTCGGATGGAACCAGCCTGAAAAGCGCGGTCATGCCTGCACTTACTCTTGCAATTTCAATGTCGGCAAAATATATGCGCCAGGTCAGGGCAGCCGTTCTTGAAGAACTTAATAAAGATTATGTTACAGGTGCGCGCGCACGAGGAGTGAAGAACAGCATTATCCTGCGGAAAAGCGTCCTGAGGACTGCAATGCTTACAATAATTACCCTGCTGGCGCTGTCTGTCGGCAGCCTGCTTGGAGGGACGGCCATTATCGAGAGTATCTTCATGTGGGACGGGGTCGGAAAGCTTGCCGTCGATGCCATAACAATGAGGGATTATCCGCTCATCCAGGCTTATGTGGTCTGGATGGCGATCATCTACGTCATGGTAAATCTTATCACTGATCTTTTGTATCATGCGTTTGATCCGCGCATAAGGCAGGGGAATCTGCAGGCATGATCGGAACGCTTTAACATGGAAGACGGCATATGGAAGATGCCGGCAGAAGCCGGTGCGCATCCTTTGGCAGGTTCGGCAGACGGACCTGTATTTTGAACATTTACAATGAAAGAATATACGATACGTACTCAGAAAATAAAGAAGAATACTGTTAAGCTCCGGCTCATTATTTTTGGAAGTCTGGCGGTCATTCTGCTGCTGTGTTCCGTTTTTTCAGAGCATCTGACACCTTATGATCCATATCTTCAGGATCTTTCCTGTGCAAAAGCGCCGCCTTCTGCTGCCCATTGGTTTGGAACCGACCGGTACGGGCGGGATATGCTTTCCAGAGTCATTGCGGGAAGCCGTGCAAGTATATACTCAACACTGCTTCTGGTTCTTATCATTACGGTCATCGGCACATGCGTGGGGGTGTTCTGCGGATGGTATGGGCGTTGGATCGATACTGTGCTAATGCGAATCTCTGACATGTTTCTTGCCTTTCCGGGGCTGGTTTTTGCCCTGGCTGTTGCCGGTGTTCTGGGAGGAGGCCTTCAGAATGCGATAATTGCGCTTACAGCGATCTCGTGGCCAAAGTACGCAAGGATAGCGAGAAGCCAGACACTGGCGCAGAAGGAAATGACATATTTTAAAGCTGCAAGGCTGTCAGGCAGCAGTACACTTAAGATCATTATCAGGCATCTGCTTCCCAACATCATTGGCCCTATACTTGTCACATCCATGCTGGATATCGGAACTATGATGATGGAACTTGCAGGGCTCTCATTCCTGGGACTTGGCGCAAAACCTCCGACGGCTGAGTGGGGGAGCATGATGAGCGACGCGCGAAGCTTGCTCACCACAGTTCCATGGGTCACCCTGTCTCCCGGAATTGCAATCTTCATATCCGTCATGATATTCAATCTGCTGGGCGATACTATCCGTGACTATGCCGATCCTAAGAGCAGACGGTGAGCATGCGCGGATGCTCCTGATGGCAGCGGGAGGACATGTGCAGATGCACCTGATGGCAGCAGGAGGACATGTGCAGATACAACTGATGGCAGCAGGAGGACATGCGCAGATGCAACTGATGGCAATAGGAAGACATGCGTGGATGCACCTGATGGCAGCAGGAGGACATGCGCGGATACACCTGATGGCAGCAGGAGGACATGCGCGGATGCACTTGCCGGCAGACGGTGAACAGGTGCGGATACTCCGAAGGAGATGAGATAATGGATGATGTACTGCGGTATGATCATGTCGATATTTCCTACAATGGCAGGAAGGTGGTAAAGGAGATCTCCTTTACGGTTTCGGAAGGCGAGATACTTGGCATTGTGGGTGAGAGCGGTTCGGGAAAATCGACGGTCATCAAAGCCGCGATGGGACTGCTTGGGCAGAACGGACTCTGCACCCGGGGGGATATCTGGTACAGAGATAAAAATCTTACGGAGCTTTCGGCAGAAGTACTTCGAAAGCTTTGCGGCCCGGAACTGGGGATGATATTTCAGAATTCAGGGGCGTCCTTCTGCCCCGTGCGAACTGTGGAGGATCAGCTTTATGAGAGCGTGAAAGCGCACAGGCCTGTCTCAAGAGAAGAATTCCGGAGAGAAGCGGCAGAACTGATGCGCAGGACAGGGCTTGAGGAAGGCGGGCGTGTGCTGAAAAGCTATCCGTTTGAACTGTCCGGAGGAATGCAGCAGAGGGTAGGAATTGCTGCCGCCATGCTGCTTAAGCCTGCAGTGCTTTTTGCAGATGAGCCTACATCGGCGCTGGATACAATAACACAGAAACAGGTAGTAGAAGAGATGCTGCTGATAAGAAAAACCTTTGGGACAGCTATTGTCCTTGTGACACATAACATCGGGGTCATAAGGGCGATGGCGGACAAGGTACTGGTAATGAAGGACGGTATCATGTGCGAGTACGGAGATGCCCGGCAGGTGCTTTCTTCCCCGCAGCACCAGTATACTAAGGCTCTTCTTGAGGCTGTTCCAAAGCTTAAGATCAATACTAAAAGTCCGGTACATCTGGAGAGAAGTCTGGCAGGACACATCGGTTTTCTATGAGAGATCAGAATCCTGCGCAGACCGGAGAAAACTAAATATCCGGCGGCAGCTGGCTGAAAAGCTGATATTTCTAAGAAGAATAATCAGCGGCAGCCAGATGAAACTCTGAAATTATCAAAAAGAACAATCGATGAAAGCCAGATGAAAACTGTAATATTCCTAAAAGAGAAAGCCTGACATAGAAATGAACGTTATAAAAATGGAACCTGTACTCAGAGTTGAGAATCTTACCGGGATATATAAAGGAAAAAACGGGCGCGATCCTAAGACAGCATTTACTGCGGTGGATCATGTCAGTTTTGAACTCATGCCGGGAGAGTGCCTCGGCATTATTGGAGAGAGTGGAAGCGGTAAGAGCACTCTCGTTAACATGATCATCCGTCTGCTTGATGCTGCGGAAGGGTCGGTCATTCTGGATGGAGAGGATATAACAACTGCCAGGGGGAAGGAGCTCAGGAAAATATACCGGAAAATGCAGATGGTTTTTCAGTCCCCGCAGGAGTCGTTCGATCCAAGACGCACGCTTTCTGATGGCATAGGAGAGGGCCTCCGAAACAGCGGAATGTCGGGAAGAGAAGCAAAAGAGGAGTCCATAAGGCTTATGAAGCTTTGTGGGCTGGATCCTGAACTGGCCGGCTGTTATCCGCATGAGGTAAGCGGAGGCCAGTGCCAGAGGGCTGCTATTGCCCGGGCGCTGGCGGTAAAACCAAAGCTTCTGATATGCGATGAGGCGACTTCAGCTCTGGACGTAACCATTCAGAAGGAGATAATTGAGCTTCTTGATGAACTGAGAAGCAGAGAAAAAGAAGGTTTTTCAATACTATTTATATGTCATGATATTGCGCTGGTCCAGCAGTTCTGTGATCGTGTTCTGGTACTTTATAAGGGGAGGATAGTCGAAGAAGGCTGCCCGGACGATATTATAAATGATCCAAAGGATGAATATACTAAACGGCTGATCGCCGGCGTGCTGTGAATAGCCGCTTAGACATGAAAGTGTCTGTATGTCAGATATAACGGCATCAAAACCACCGCTATAGATGAGAGCATACAACGAATGACTTGAATTATACAGATAAGTGAGGAAAACACATGGAACGTATAAAAAACAGGGTAAGCTGCTACTGGTCAAAAAGATCCGGGGCATTTCTGGTACAGCGGCTTCATGAATTTGACAGCGAGAAGAAAGAAAGGTGGACAGCGGAAATTGAAAAGTATTTACCAGAGGGAAGACCTTTAAGGATTCTGGATATCGGAACAGGCACCGGTTTTTTTGCATGCCTTCTTACATCAAAGGGACACCAGGTTACGGGAGTGGATCTGAGCCCGGATATGATAAAAGGCGCAGACCAGATGGCTGATTCGCTTGGAATGGAAATAGACTTTCAGGTGATGGATGCAGAAAACCTGGAGTTCGAAAATGAGAGCTTTGATGCTCTTGTGACAAGGAATGTGACCTGGACACTTCCTCATGCGGAAAAGGCATACAGGGAATGGTACAGGGTTCTTAAAAAAGGAGGGGTGTTCATAAATTTCGATGCAGATTACTGCAGAGCGGCCGAGACGGACATGGACGAGGAACTGCCTGAGAATCATGCCCACAAGCTGGTTCCTGAAGCCCTGAAATCTGAGAACGATCTGATCACCATGGAGCTTTCCGCCTATCAGGAACCGAGGCCGCAGTGGGATGTACAGCTGCTTGTGGAGGCCGGCTTTGAGAAGATCAGTGTTGATATGGGGGTATACAGGCGGATATATGACAGGATTGATGAGTTTTATAATCCGGTACCCATATTTGCCATAGCAGCCTGTAAATAAGATCTGCTGCCTTACAGGGCTTTTTTTCTTCATGAGAAATTCAGCCCCGAAGCAGCCCGGCAGTACTGCTTGCAGGAAGTGAATGTAGTATTCTGGACCAGGATTGTAACTATAGAAACCGCATTCATGAAAGGAGTAAAAATGAAGAAAGGATTAGCAACTGCACTCACGATATGTTTATCATTGACAGCGCTTTCTTTCCCGGTTAACGCATATGAGAAAAAGACAATGGTAATCGGAGATACTACCTTCAACGCCGAGAACTGGGAGGAAACCATAGATCCACACCGTACATACAATGGATGGCCCTGCATCCGTTATGGCGTGGGTGAGACACTGGTGCATTATACCGACACGATGGAACTTGAACCCTGGCTTGCAGAGTCATGGGAAAATGACGGCGACCTTACCTGGACGATCACTCTTCGCAGCGATGTTAAGTTTTCATCAGGACGGGACATGGACGGCGAAGCGGTCAAAGAATGCTTCACACATCTTCTTGAAAATCATGACAGGGCTCCGTCAGATACAAAGATCGACAGTATTGAAGCGGACGGGCAGACAATTACCATCACAACATCTGAGCCTAATCCTGCTCTTATAAATTACCTTGGAGATCCGTATGGATGCATCATAGATGTGGATGCAAGCGATTTTGAAACCGGTATCGTGGTCGGCACGGGGCCTTATAAGGCAACTGACATGGTAACAGATGATCACCTGACACTGGTCCCGAACGAGTATTATTGGAACGGCACTCCAAAGCTTGATGAGCTGACGATCCGTACAATATCTGATGGGGATACGCTTTCTTTTGCCTTGCAGTCCGGTGATATCGATGCAGCCTATGGAATGGCTTATGAATCATATCCGCTCTTCGAGAATGACGACTATCAGTTCTCTGCAATTCAGACTTCCCGTGCATTTTTTGCCTCAATGAACATGACAAGCCCGGTTATTCAGGACAGCGCTGTGCGTAAGGCAATTGCAATGGGGATAGATAAGGAGAGCTTTGTCGCTGTACTTCTGGACGGGCATGGTGTAGTCGGGCACAGTGCATTCCCTGACGGCTTCAGCACTTTCGGCGGCGAGAATGTCACTACTGAATCATATGACCCTGAAGGGGCAAAAGCAGTTCTTGAAGAGGCCGGATGGATCGACACTGACGGCGACGGGATCCGTGAAAAGGACGGAGAGAAGCTTGTTGTAAGATGGCTCACCTATCCCAGCAGGCAGGAGCTTCCGCTCCTGGCAGAATCCGCCCAGGCTTCCCTGAAGGAGATCGGCATAGACGTTGACATCAACTGTACAGCCAACCGCCGGGAGTTTCTGGCAGACATGAGCTCCTTCGATATCTACGCTTCCGCACTGGTAACTGCACCGTCCGGAGATCCGCAGTATTTCTTCACCACCAGCTGCCTTCCGGACATGAGCTACAACTTCGGAGCCTACGAAAACGAAGAAGTCAACAGCCTGGTAGAACAGCTCTCAACAGAATTTGATACTGCAAAAAGAGCAGAACTGGCTGTAAAACTTCAGCAGGCGATACTGGATGATAATGCATACATCTTCTGCTCCTTCCTGCAGATGAACATGATCTCAAAAGCCAACGTCAGCAACTGGACAGCACACGCATGCGATTACTACGAAGTGACAGCGGAGCTGGATATAAATTAAGCGGAAAAATAAGACAGGGGACGGTTCTCTGTCTTATTTTGCCCCCTGTCTTACTCTTGACATCTCATTGTATGAAATGGTAAAATGTATGCTAAAATTAACCGTTACATATATACACATTTACTAAAAGGAGGAGCGCTATGAATAAAAAACTTGTCACTATGCTTGCGGCCGGTGCTGCTGTGTCCATGCTGTTCTCTGTGAATGCACTTGCTGATGAGATCAAGGTCTGGGTCGCGGATAATGTTGTTGACTTTACAAATGAACAGATAGATGCGTTTAAGGAAGCCAATCCGGATTTTGCTGATTTTGACTATGTTGTTGAGGCGGTCGGTGAAGGCGATGCGGCCGGAAACATGATCACTGACGTGGAAGCCGGTGCTGATATTTACTGCTTCGCACAGGATCAGATCGCACGTCTGGTTGCTGCCGGAGCTCTGGAGGAGGTTGCTCCTGACAATGTGGAAGCTGTAGAGAACGACAATGACGCAGGCGCGGTAGGAGCTGCAACGGTTGGCGATATTCTTTACGCTTATCCCATCACATCAGACAATGGATACTTCCTTTATTATGACAAGAGCGTTGTGACAGACCCGACTTCACTTGAGGCCATAATCGCTGACTGCGAGGCAGCAGGAAAGAACTTCTATATGGAGATCAACTCCGGATGGTACCAGACAGCGTTCTTCTTCGCTACAGGCGCAGAGCTTAGCTATGAGACAGATGATACCGGAGCATTCACTGCCTGCAATGCATCATATGCATCAGAAGAAGGACTGCTTGCCCTTAAAAAGATGATAGAACTTAAGGCATCCTCCTCATTCCAGAACGGTTCCGCTGTAGGCGAAGCTACCAACTGCGCGGCCATAGTTGACGGAACCTGGGACGCTGAGGCAGCAAAGGATCTCATGGGCGACAACTATGCATGCGCCAAGCTCCCGACCTTCACTGCAGCTAACGGAGAAACCTATCAGATGAGCGGTTTTGGCGGATTCAAGCTTCTGGGCGTGAAACCTCAGGAGGATGAGGCAAAACTGGAAGCCTGCGATGCTCTGGCATCATTCCTGTCAAGCGGCGATGTACAGCTTGCCCGCTTTGAAGCAGTCGGCTGGGGTCCCTCAAACCTTGAAGCACAGCAGAGCGATGCGGTCAAAGCTGACGAGGCTCTTTCCGCACTTGCTGAGCAGCTGGTTTACACCATCCCGCAGGGACAGTACCCGGGAGACTACTGGTCACTTTCAACCTCCCTTGGCGATTCCATCATAAGCAAGGAGCTCACACCGGATACCAGTGATGATGACCTGATGGCAGCCCTTCAGAAATTCCAGGATACCTGCGAAGGCTACGTGGGATAAACCGGATATCCCTCAGAAGCTTTCCGTAATGGAAGGCAGGATGTAACTGATAAGCGCAGCTTATTAGACCCGTAAAGAGCGTGTCTGAAAACCGGACAGGGCGGTCACAGGCCTCCGGCGCCGGGTGAGTATGGCTTAACAGTTACAACGATATTTCAGCACAGTGTGTCAGGCCGGCAGAGAAGATGCTCTGCCGGCCTTTTATCTTGAAGGATATTAAGTCGAATGTCCCAAAAGCGGTGAATAAAATGAAACTCACAGCTCACCCGTAAAATTTCCCTTCAGGATAAAACCGGCAGCTTTCATGGAAGGAGCATCAGAGCATGAAATTTTTGAAAGGAGCTGGATCCGTTTTTGCAAATATCGGATCTACTTTCGCAAGAGGAGACTGGAAGACGAAGCTGTCATACCTCCTCTTTGGATTCGGGCCACTGCTCAGAGGGCAGACAGTGACAGGCCTTGCCTATCTGGTCTGTGAAGCACTGTTTATTGTGTATATGGTCTTTTTTGGCGCAAAATATGTAAGTAAATTTACCACTCTTGGAACGGTAGAGACCACCAAGGTGCACCGCGTTACCACGTATGGTGACAACAGTTTCCTCATACTTCTTTTCAGTCTGCTTACAATAAGCCTGATAATCGCGGTGGCGGTCATCTGGTATCTGAACATATGCGAGAATAAGAAGGAAGAAGCGCTGCTCAGAGAAGGAAAAAAACTGCCGTCAAACAGGCAGGTTCTCGGATCTTTTCTTGACGGAAATTTTGACAAAACACTGCTTACAGTTCCGGTGATCGGTATATTTGTATTTACAGTGCTTCCGATCCTGTTTATGATCTGCGTAGCGTTCACCAACTATGACAAAACACATACGCCTCCTGGCAAACTGTTTACCTGGGTAGGCCTTTCAAACTTCAGGGAACTGTTCGGAATAGGCGGAGGGAGCGAATTTTCATCTACCTTCTTCCAGGTTCTTCTCTGGACACTCGTATGGGCTTTCTTTGCCACGTTTCTTGATTATTTCCTGGGAATGGCGGTCGCTATCCTTATAAACAGGAAGGGGATAAAGTTCAAAAAGCTCTGGAGGACAATTCTGGTCATAACCATAGCGGTTCCGCAGTTTGTTTCGCTTCTTTATGTTATGAAGATGTTCGCGAATGACGGCCTGATCAACGGGTACCTGATGAAATGGGGGTGGATAAAGAGTCCGATACCCTTCTGGACAAATCCGACTCTGGCCCAGATAACGATCATAGTCGTCAACATATGGATTGGCATTCCTTACATGATGCTTATCGCCACAGGCCTGCTGATGAACATTCCTGAGGAGCTGTATGAGAGCGCCAGGATAGACGGGGCTTCACCTTTCCAGATGTTCAAGAGCATTACTCTCCCGTACATGCTCTTTGTGACCGGGCCGTTCCTTCTTACCCAGTTTACCGGAAACCTTAACAACTTTAACGTTATCTATCTGCTGACGCAGGGCAAGCCGCAGTCAATGTCCCTTTCGAACAACGCCGGCCGGACGGACCTTTTGGTGACCTGGCTGTATAAAATGACTATCAATGACAGCAATTACAAGATGGCGGCTGTCATCGGCATTATGGTATTTGTAGTTACAGCCGTTATCTCGCTGGTTGTCTACAATATGCTTCCGTCAGTAAAAGATGAAGGGGGGTTCCAATAATGGAAAAGAATACGGCTTCCATGAAGAAACGTCAGAAGATAGGAAATTTTTTTACATATGTCGTATTGATAATCATCAGCATAATATGGCTGTTTCCATTTTTCGGACTGCTCATGCAGAGCTTCAGGTCGTATGACCCGGCGGTGGAGTATGGCGGAATGGTCGACTATATAATCCCGAAAACTTTCTCGCTGGATAACTACAGATTCCTGTTTTCAGGACAGACAAATTTCTGGCGCTGGTATGGAAACACTCTGATCATAGCGGTGAGCGTATCAATACTGCAGACGATCATTATCCTGTGCGTCAGCTATGCGCTTTCAAGGATGCGCTTCAGGGGCAGGACCTTCCTTATGAGGAGCTGGCTGATACTTGGCATGTTCCCTGGTTTCCTTACAATGATCTGCCTTTATTTCCTGCTCAGCACAATGGGCCTTACACAGAGCGGCGCAGTTCCCGGACTCATTCTGGTATCGGTGGCCAGCTCGGGCATGGGATATTATGTGTGTAAAGGATATTTTGATACTCTTCCCATAGCGCTCGACGAGGCTGCCAGGATAGACGGGGCTTCACGCGCAAGGATATTCTTTATTATGACAATCCCGCTCAGCAAGCCGATAATCATATATACCGCACTGGTCGCGTTCATGGCGCCCTGGTGCGATTATGTGTTTGCTTCGTACGTGGCTTTTGGCGAAGACAAGAGCTACAACGTAGCCGTGGCTATGACAAGATGGGTGTGGACAAACGACTATCAGGGATACTTTACAAGGTTCTGCGCCGGAGGAATCCTGATAGCAGTACCGGTGACACTGCTGTTCATGTTCCTCCAGAAGTATTACGTGGAAGGAGTAACAGGAGGCGCGGTCAAAGGATAAAGATGCCAGGGGCTTATGATTATACTGTTATATTGTTTCATTGACGTAACACCTGCCTTTTGATAAAATAGGAACTGACTTTTGATAAAGAAAGGCCTTAATAACTGGTAAAAGGAGGAATATCTTATGTCCGGTGAACGACGCTTAGTGACTCGAAGCGATTTTGACGGTCTTGCCTGTGCTATGATGCTTAAGGAACTTGACCTGATCGATGAGATTAAATTTGTGCATCCTAAGGATGTTCAGGATGGTAAAATTGAACTTTCCGAGAATGATATAACCACCAACCTTCCCTATGATCCCAGAGTAGGTCTTGCTTTTGACCATCATGAATCCGAGATCGACCGTCTTAAGGCGATCGAGACAGGCGGCAGGCTGATCATTGACGAGAATGCAAAGAGCGCGGCCAGGGTCGTATATGATTATTATGGCGGCAGGGAAAAATTCCCGAACATTTCCGATGAGCTTATGGAAGCCGTCGATAAGGGCGACAGCGCAGATTTCACCATAGATGAGATCCTCAATCCCAAAGGCTGGGTGCTGCTTCATTATCTGATGGATGCCAGGACAGGCCTCGGACGTTTCCACAATTTCAGGATCTCCAACTATGAGCTGATGATGCAGCTTATCAGCTACTGCCTCACCCACAATATAGACGAGATCCTTGAGCTTCCGGATGTAAAAGAACGCGTGGACCTTTACTTCGAGCAGGCAGAGCTATTCAAAGAGCAGCTTCAGAGAATAGCTAAGGTTTATGACAAGGTCGTAGTTCTTGACCTGCGGAATGAAGAAGTGATCTATGCCGGAAACCGTTTTATGATCTACGCCCTCTATCCCGAAGCACAGATTTCGATACACGTAGCCTGGGGCTTCAAGAAACAGAATACGGCTGTAATGATAGGAAAATCGATAGTAAACAAGGCCTCAAATGCAGATATAGGCGAGCTGTGCCTCAAATATGGAGGAGGCGGCCACAAAAACGCCGGAACCTGCCAGCTGGACAACGATAAAGTTGACGAACTTCTGCCGGATATAATAAAAGCACTTAGTTAGGTCTTTTTCTGACAATTCAATAATTCTAAAAGGAATCCGGAATCACTTCCGATAAACGGTCGTGATCCCGGATCCTTTTTATATGATTTCCCTGCAAGGATCGCTCATTACAGAGAAACCTGCGGACTTTACCGATAGAATCCTGTACAGTCCAGGAATCCTCGTTCCATCGTGCTGTATCCCTTGATGTCCGCTGCGGTGATGGCAGCATGCATCTCCGGATAGGTGTTGGAAAAGACCATCTGCTCCTTCAAAGTCTCTTCCAAAGCCTTCGCATTTTCTTTTGCCTTCGCTTCATCCGGCTCCTGTATTACACTGTCGATCATCTCCTCGATCTCCGGTGTGGTCCACTTGCTTCCGCCAATACAGAAAGTATCGATCAGAGCCTGACGCAGGGAACTGAAGATGGTCGGATATCTTGCATCCTGCAGGTCGCCCACATGGATGATATCGTAATCACCTTCGTTGGACTGCTGTACAAACTGCGGTGTATCTACAATATTGATGGTAAGGTCGATACCGGCCTGGCGCAGACACTCCTGCATTACCGTGAACACCAGAGCCTGATCCTGCATTCCAACGATGGAAAGTGACAGTCCGTCGCCATAACCGGCTTCTTCCAGAAGAGCCTTGGCTCCTTCGATATCCTGTGCGCGTTCTTCTTTCGTGAAGATCTCATTATAAAATTTGCTTTCCGCCGGGAAGGTACCGTGCACTTCCTCGCCAAAGCCTGCGGTTCCTACCATTGCGATAGCGTCAAAGTCAAGGGCTTTATCGATTGCCTGGCGTACGCGGATGTCCGCTGTCGCACCGGCCTTCGGTCCCATATTGTACCATACCCTGGTATTCTGTCCGAAGGTATGGGCAATAACCTGTAAGCTGTCATCCGATACATAGGTAGCTGCCACGTTCATGGGCATATCATATGCCACCTGCGCGTCTCCGGACTGAACTGCCAGGGCTCTTGATGCAGAGTCGCTCGTGAAGATAAACTTGATCTCCTTGAAATATCCTTTATAGTCAGGATTCCAGTACTCATCGTTTCTTTCCAGAGTGATATACTGCCCTCTGTTCCACTCTTTAAAACGGTACTTTCCGGAGCCGAATGCCGGATTTACAGCCGCTTCTTCCAGACCGCCCACCGCGTTGATCTCATCCTCTGATACAATCCCGAAATTGGACCAGGACATCATGCTCAGAAAATCCGGAGCGATGGTATTGTATCCGATGGTCACAGTGTGCTCATCCTCAGCGGCAGCATCCGCCAGAAAACGGCCGGTGTCGCTGTTTCCGCTGTACTCGATCCAGGTATTCACGGAATAAACAACATCATCTGCCACGAGAGGAGTTCCGTCTGACATAACCACATCATCGCGGAGCGTAAACCTGCAGTGAGTATCATCCAGCCATTCCCATTCGGTGGCCAGGTTCGGGAGAATCTCTCCCGTATTCCGGTCAGCTTTTACCAGTGTATCCAAAAGAGCCCCATTCACGATCTGCATTTCATTTTCTACTTTTCCGGATCCGCCTCCCCAGAGTGCGGAGGGTTCTGATGAAAGATTGATCACGATTGTTTCATCGGATATTTCCGTGTTGGCAGGATCTTCGTTGGCACCTTTTGCCTCTCCTGCATATGCGCTCATGGACAGGGACAGGGTCATGGCAGCTGCAAGGCCAAGGCTGAGCATCTTCGAAAGCTTCATATGTATTTCCTCCTTAATTAAATGTTTGTGTCCGATCTGTTATGATGTCAGAGTCAAAAGCATTTGCCCCTGACTCTGATACGCATCAGTCAAAATTCACAACTTTTCCGGTTGCTGCAGATTCATAGATAGCTTCGATCACACGGACGACTGTCGCCTGCTGTTCCGGAAGGATGAGCGGATCGCCGTTGGTCTGAATGGCTTCGATCCAGTGAAGGATGTCATACTCGTTCATGTTCATGGGCTCTTCGATCTTCTCGGTGGAAGTGGTCAGCTTGCCGTCCACGATCTTCGTGGTACGTACATGGTTTTCAAATCCCGGGCCGACCATATCTGCACCGGCTTTGTTTCCGCCGATCTCTGCGACTACGCCGATCGCGGACTGCTGAAGGTTGGTAGCCCATGCGGTTTCCATATAGATCACCATGCCGTTCTTCATTGTGATCATGGCAAAGGCGGTGTCTTCAACATCAAAGTTCTCCGGATCCCACGGACCAAGGTCGTTTCCTTCCGGGAAGTTCTTCATCTTGTCAAAAGTCACACCATAAACGCTGGCTACATCATAGTTGTCGGTCAGCCACATCGGCAGATCGATGGAGTGAGGACCTCCATCCAGAAGAACGCCGCCGCCGTTGCCGGCTTTGCTGGTATATACACCGTAAGCCGGAAGTCTTCTCGGACGCAGCTGAGAGGATTTTACATAGTAGATATCGCCGAATTCACCGTTCCTGACCATTTCTTTCATGCGCATCGGAGCCGGATTGTATCTCCACTGAGTGCCGCTGGTGAGCTTAAGGCCTTTCGCTTTTGCAGTATCCACCATCTCCCGGGCTTCCTTGTAAGTCAGAGCCATCGGTTTCTCGCAGTACACGTGCTTTCCGTTGTTCAGGGCCAGCATGGTGATCTCATAGTGAGACGGGTTGGCGGTGCAGACATGAACTACGTCGATATCCGGATTGGTGCAGACTTCTTTGTAATCTGCGCAAACGACCGCGTCAGAGAGGCCGAGCTCCTCTTTTGCTTTTTCAGCCTTTGCAGTATCCAGATCGCACAGCATGGTGATCTTTACGTCTTCTCTCTTCAGAAGGTTGGGGATGTGTTTGGTAGTTGCGATGACGCCGATTCCGATTACGCCGATGTTCAGTGTTTTCATGTTTTTTCCTCCTTTATTTGTATGTATTAGTAACTGTTCAGAACAGCCCGAAGCACTTGCTGCTGAGGGCGTACGAAAACGTAGATTTAGCAGGCAACGGGCGATTTTGCATGCGGAGCATCGCCCGTTGCGTATCTGTTCAGGACGGGTTCTGAACAGATACATGTATTAAAGATTCTCCATCAGGTTCATAAAGTCACGTACGCTTTCTTCTTTGTCCATCGTTGGCAGATATTCCATGCCGACATAGCCCTGATAACCGGTTTTGTCAATCTCGCGGAAGACAAAGCGATAATCCAGTTCACCCTTCGTGATCTCATTTCTGCCCGGCACACAGGCAGCGTGGAAATGGCCGATTTTGTCGATGTTGGCTTTGATCGTCGCGACGATGTTGCCTTCCATCATCTGATAATGGAAGATGTCATACAGAAGCTTTACATTCGGGCTGCCTACTTCATCGATAATTGCAAAAGGCTCTTTGGAATCCACAAAGTATCCGCCGGAGATCGGCTCGAGGATCAGAGTGACACCTGCTTCTTCTGCCAGGGGAGCCATTTCCTTCAGCCCCTCAACGATGCTCTTCCTGGCCGCGCAGCGGTCAACATCCTGCCTGTCTCCTGCTGTCACGATGATGTTCGGACAGTTAAACTTCTTTGCCACTTCAATTGTCTCTTTCAGTCCTGCCAGAGCGATCTCTCTTTTTTCCGGATCATCCAGATTGCCCCTGTCCTTGGAGCAGATGGCTGTGACGGTAAGACCGTACTCTTCTTTCTTTGCAAGAAGAGCTTCCCAGTCTCTTCCGAACCAGTCCCAGAACTCTACGGCCTTAAGGCCTGTCTTCTTCGCCAGATCCATTCCAGCCAGGAGCTTATTGGTATCGGAGAATACCGGGCCTGTGGGGCCGATCTCCAGATAGAAAAGATCTGTGCATAAACCGTACTTCATGTTTG
The DNA here is from genome assembly GCA_017459635.1 of Blautia sp. Lineage (GTDB taxonomy): Bacteria > Bacillota > Clostridia > Lachnospirales > Lachnospiraceae > Blautia_A. The sequence continues at coordinate 27,880 of JAFUCO010000018.1, forward strand.
GTTCCTCCTTTTTTCTCATTTGTTTCGTTCTGTTTTTCTTTATGATCAAAGTATAAAAAAAACCGGAAGCCTGAGCGCCTGGAAACAAACACGGAAGTTACGGTTATTCATCCATCTGTCACATCCTTCGGATTTTGGTTTCAATTTTGGAACCAGTACATGAAGAGTGAAAAAAACGGCAGCCTTACGACTGCCGCATTATGATCATGAGATATACAGTTTTCGAAATACCTCGCTGAGAGCAAATATATAGGCCTCAAACCGGAACACGCTTTCCATGGCGCTGCCAGGTCTGGGATCCGAACATATCAGTTCCTTCGTGTATTCATCATACTTGGTCTCTCCGCCGGTAAACAATACTGTATATGCATTGCGTTCTTCCAGACGTTCAAAGATCCCCGTCATATCCTGTGTCTCCGCATGCTCGATTGTCATACAGAACACTATACAATTCTCCCTCATTGTCTCAGAACAGGAAAGCATATCCGGAAGCAGACACACCACATTGGTTTCTATTCCTGCTATGGCCAGATTCTGCTGAAAAGAGTCAATGGCTGCGGTACGGTACGGAAAGAAAAAGTACACTCCCTCCGATTCATTGATTCTCTTCGCCAGTTTCCGGATCTGCTCAATATCCAGATCCTGTTTGATATCCCTTGCCACCATTTCCATATGATTGTTGACTGCGGTGACAATGTCCTCCTCGGTATGCATCCGGGATGTCTGGATCAGACGGTTATAGTAAGAATAATGCTTTACAGCCTGTTTCAGGGCATAATGAAAGTCCGTAAACCGTTCATATCCTATCATCTGCAGCATGCGCCAGATCGTGGTCCGTGAAGATTCCGTCAGTTCTGCCAGATCGTACACATTCGCTTCCGATGCATCCTTCAGATTCAGCAGGATTTTCCTTACTACCGAACGGTAGGTGCTTTCAATGGTCAGATGATTGTATAATTCAATCAGATTCTGTAAGACATTCATCTGCTTCTCTCTCTCTTTAAAAAAACAGGGTCGAAAGGTACAGTATTCTCTTTTATTATATACCATTTGCGCTTAAAAACGTTTCAAAAAAACAAGGAAAGGTTACAAATCTGAAACCTTTCGTTACAGGTCACACCCTAACCAGACCATATATATTATTGCTTAACAATCAAAAGCATAATATGGCTGTTTCCATTTTTAGGTTACTATTCACGGTCCAGCCGCAAGCGGCTGGGTCTGAGTCCTCCATTCGGAATCTCGCCCTTACGGGCTTCTTCGCCGTTTCACGGCTGGATTCCTCATGAAGGGCTCAGACCCTGTAAGGAAATATACTCTGCTCTGCTCATGCAAGCATGGCAGAGCAGAGTATATTTACTTACGGCCGTGAATAGTAACATTTTTCGGACTGCTCATGCAGAGCTTCAGGTCGTATGACCCGGCGGTGGAGTATGGCGGAATGGTCGACTATATGATCCCGAAAACTTTCTCGCTGGACAATGATAAAGTTGACGAACTTCTGCCGGATATAATAAAAGCACTTAACGAAGCGTAAATAAGACAGGGGACGGTTCTCTGTCTCATATGAGACAGAGAACCGTCCCCTGTCTGTCCCCTGTCTTATTTAATAATCTCTGTCCTGCCTGATATCCAGCCGCTCTTTTGCGAGGCTGATGGCAGCGTTGATCATCACACCGATAACGGCCAGAAGCACGATCACCGCGATGTCCCTGGCTGATACTGCGGAGAGCTTGAGCAGGGCCCGGAGCGGTGGGCAGAGCAGTACCAGAAACTGCAGCAGAAGGCTGACGGCTGTGGTAATATTCAGGATTCTGTTGTTCCAGGACTCGGCAGAAAAGAATGCCAGGTTTCCGGTAGTTTTGCAGACGTAAGCCATCAGGAGTTCATTGATTGCAAGTGTGCTGAAGCAATAAGTCCTGCAGAGTGAGAGCAGTTCATCGTTGCCCTTAAGTGCCGTAAATACATTTGCAATGCCGGCGCTGAAGATGACAGGCAGCAGGAATGCCAGAAGAGCGGCCGCCCCGCTGATGAGGCCCTGGATAACGATATTTCCGTAATCTCTTTTCCCGAGAAGTCCTGCTTTTACATCACGCGGTTTTTCATGCATGACCGCATTCGTGCTCTTGTCCATGCCGAGGGCAAGAGACGGCGCTGTGTCAGTCATCAGGTTGACCCAGAGGATCTGCACTGTGGAAAGCGGGGAAGAAAGGCCAGCAAAGACGGCCGAGGCCATAAGCACAACTTCGCCGAAATTGGAGCGGAGAAGGTAAACGACCGATTTGCGGATATTGTTGAAAAGGTTCCTTCCTTCCATCACCGCATTCTTGATGGTGATGAAGTTATCGTCCACCAGTATAACTTCGGCCGCATCCTTGGCCACTTCAGTTCCGCCCGTACCCATAGCTACACCGATGTCGGCCGCTTTCAGGGACGGGGCATCGTTCACGCCGTCGCCCGTCATCGACACTATCTTGTCGTGGCTCTGGAAAGCCTGAACTATCTGCACTTTGTTTTCTGGCGATACGCGCGCAAACACACGGTAATTAAGCACATTCTTCTTGAATTCTTCGGGGTCGGTCTCGTCGATTTCCTTGCCGGATATACACTGATCAAGGCTGTCGGCAATGTTGAGCTCTTTTGCGATGGCGAATGCTGTGATCTTGTGGTCGCCTGTGATCATGGCTACATCGATCCCGGCCTGATGGCATTCATCCACCGTTTCTCTGACGCCTTCCTTCGGAGGATCGATCTCTGCGGAAAGACCGGCGAAGATCATTCCGGTTTCCTGCGGCTTCTCGTCTCCCTCGCGGTAGGCAAGCGCAAGCACTCTGAGGGCCTGTGAACTCATATCTTCGGCACTGTGTGTTGCCTTGTATACATCTCTGTTTGTGATGGGACGGACTCCGTTCCTGTCGAGAATTCGATCGCACCCTGCTATTACTGAGTCGATGGCACCCTTAGTATAGGAAATGGTTCCTTTATCTGTCCTGCAAAGGACCGTCATCATCTTCCTGTCGGAGTCGAAGGGCATCTCGTCAAAACGGCTGAGCCTGTTCATCATGTTTTCATAGCCGGGGAAATCCTCCTTCCCGTACTTGATGAACGCGATCTCCGTGGGATCTCCGATGCCTTCCTCTGTCTCAGGATCATATTTGGCGTCATTGCAGGCACAGAAGCCTTCAAGGAGCTTTTTGAACAGTGGATCGTCCTTATCAGTCTCATCTACCGCAGTTTCCTGCCCGTCAATGTACCACCGCACGACCGTCATCCTGTTCTGAGTGAGGGTACCGGTCTTATCGGAACAGATGACATTCACTGCCCCAAGAGTCTCCACCGCATGGATCTGCTTGACGATGGCGTTTCGTTCGCTCATCTTTTTAATGCCGGCAGAAAGAACTATCGTCACAACTGTGGCGAGGCCCTCAGGGATGACAGCTACCGCAAAAGCAATGGAGATCATGAGCGTCTCGACAACATTTGTCCTGAAAATAGCGATCTGGCACACAAACATCAGAATACACAGAATGACGCCCGCGATTCCGAGAACCATCGAGATCTGATTCAGGTTCTTCTGCAGCGGGGTTTCTTTCTTTTTAATAGAATGCAGCATTCCGGAGATCTTGCCGATCTCTGTCTTGTCGCCGATGTTTTCAACAATGCCTTCGCCGCGGCCGTACTCCACGAGGGAGGACATGTAAGCCTTGTCTTTGCGGTCGGCAAGCGGTGTTTTTTCATCACTCGCAATGTTCGCGTCCTTTTCTACTGCGACAGACTCACCGGTGAGAGCTGATTCATTTATCTTGAGTGAGCTTGTTGCGGTCAGATGGATATCGGCAGGCACAACACGGCCTGCTTCCAAAATGACATAATCGCCTGCGACCAGTTCTTCTGATGAGATCTCCTGTTCGGCTCCGTCACGGATGACAACTGCGGTTGATACGCTGAGATGCTTCAGCGCCTCTACTGATTTTTCGGCTGATACTTCCTGCACAGTTCCGATCATACAGTTGGCTATGACCACGACCGCGATGATAACCGCGTCGATCACTTCGCCGGTCGCGAAGGATATGGCCGCGGCCACGATCAGAAGGATGATGAGCGGCGAAGCAAACTGTGAGGCGATGACTTTGGCAAGCGACTGCTTTTCACCCTGAGTAAGGACATTTTTTCCCTCTTGCTGCCTTGATGATACTTCCTCGGAGGTCAGGCCCTTTCTGCTGGTGTTTTCCATTTCTCAAATCCTCTTCTTTCTTTTCCATTATCCTGACGGATATGGCGGCAAATATTTGCAATTCAGTCACACAGGCAGCTGTGAACAGGGCTCGGACGATCCCTGACAGAAACAGGCTGCTAAAATGAGTGTATACACAATACAGGGCTATTGTCAAGAAAAGGTTGAGCTATTCACGGCTGCTTGCGGTCGGGCTGTGAAAAAAGTAAGACTATTTTCATAGCCCTCTGTATTAACATTTGACTGCTTCCATGATATAATCAAGAGGATATAACACGCCCGGTTTATTCCGGGTATGAACTTTAAAAGACAGAGGAGTGACGCAGTCAGGAGGTGGGATATGAGAAGCAGACTGATCGATCTTCATAATATACAAATCGACGACCCTTTCTTTGGAAGGTACACGCATCTGGTTCCGGATGTTATTATTCCTTATCAGTGGAATGTCCTGAACGATATGGAGCCCGACGCCGCTCCCAGCCATGCCATCCGCAATTTCCGCATCGCGGCGGGGCTTGAAGAAGGTGATTTTTACGGCTTTGTATTTCAGGATTCCGATGTTGCCAAATGGCTTGAGGCGGCGGCGTATTCGCTTGCGTCGCATTCGGACGAGGACCTTGTTGAAAAGATGGACGAAACCATCCGCCTGCTTGCCAGTGCTCAGATGCCTGACGGCTATCTTGACACATATTTCCAGATACGTGAAAACGGACAGCAGTTCACAAATCTCCGGGAAGGCCATGAGCTTTACTGCGCCGGCCATCTGATCGAAGCGGGAACAGCTTACTATAAAGTGACCGGAAAGCGGGAGCTTCTTGACCTATGCTGCCGGATGGCTGATCACATTGTTGATGTTTTCCACAAGGAGCCGCTCAGGAGAGGGATACCTGGTCATGAAGAGATAGAACTTGCGCTTGTCAAGCTGTATGAAGTGACGGGAAAAGAGTCATATCTTGATATGGCTGCCGAATTCCTGGATCGAAGGGGAAGAAAGCCTTATTATTTTGAAGAGGAGGCAGCGCGTCCGGCCTGGAAAGGAATCTTTGACAGCAGTCCTGACGGCTATCACTATAGTTATTCGCAGTCTGATGAACCGGTACGGATCATGAAGAAGGCCAAAGGGCACGCGGTACGCGCAGTTTACCTCTACTGCGCTATGGCGGACGTGGCATGCTATAAAGGTGATCAGGAGCTGCTTGCAGCATGTGAGCGGCTTTACGAGAATATCGTGGGCAGGCAGATGTATATTACCGGAGGAATAGGAAGCTCCGGGATACTGGAAAGGTTCACCACTGATTATGATCTTCCCAACAACTCTGCCTATGCTGAAAGCTGTGCTTCTATCGGGCTTGCTCTGTTCTGCCGGAGGATGGCGCAGATTACGGGAGAGGCAAAGTACATGGATACCGCGGAAACGGCCCTGTACAATACTGTGCTCTCCGGAATAGCGATGGATGGAAAAAGCTTTTTCTATGTAAATCCGCTGTCGGTGTGGCCGGCAGCCTGCATGGAAGGCACCTCGATGGAGCATGTGAAGCCGGTGCGCCAGAAATGGTTCGGCTGCGCCTGCTGTCCTCCGAATATTGCCAGAACTCTGGCGTCACTTGGGGAATACTGCCTGTTTACCGGTGAAGGAAATCTGTGGATGAATCTGTTTGTCCAGATGGAGACCGTGCAGAATTTCAGCGGCAGGCTGCTGAAGATGAGAACCGAGACGCGATACCCGTTTGAAGGAAGGATCAGGATTAGGTTTTCTGAAACTGAGACAGGTGAGACTGCGCCTGCGAAAACTGATGAGATAAATACACTTCGTGTGCGTATTCCGGGATATGCGTCATCCTTTGCGATCACCAGAAACAGCCGTCCGGCGGAGTACGAAACAGATAAGGGCTACGCGTGCGTAAAGGCCAATTTTATCTCGGGCGATGTGCTGGAAATAACATTTGACATGCCCTCAAAATTCATGAGCGCGAATCCTGCCGTAAGAGCAGATGCGGGAAGGGCAGCCCTTGTCAAGGGACCGCTGGTTTACTGCCTTGAAGAACAGGACAATGGAAGAAACCTTGAGAAACTGGTAGTTGATACCGATGCACCGGTGAGGGAGACCTTTGAAAAAACGATCCTTGGGGGCACCCTGATACTGCAGGCACAGGGGTGGCGTGAGAGCTATGAAGCCTTTGACAGCTCAAAGCTTTATCAGGAGGCAAGGACAGTGAGGGAGCCGGTGACACTTTCATTTATACCTTATGCTTTCTGGGACAACAGGATACCCGGTGAGATGGAAGTATGGGTTAGAAAAAGGTGATATAAATGAATGCCCTGGTGAACGGTGAGATGAGGCGCGTGTGCCGCAAATGTCTGCTCCGGGATATGCCGGAAGAGGAGTATTTCCGGAATCTGCATGAGTATATTGAAAGACTGGATGATGATGTGAAGGTGCCTTCGGATATATATGAAGAGCGTCTCTCAAAATGCCGTGAATGCGAGAGCCTTCTTTCCGGAATGTGCCGCATCTGCGGCTGTTATGTGGAGCTTCGGGCATGCATGCGGAAAAACAGCTGCCCCGCCGTCCATCCAAAATGGGATAAAGAACCGGAAGCAGAAGAATGGTGACTGCAGAAGCAGCTGAAACGGAGCTTTTTTTGAAGAAAGATAAGTAAAGGAGGATAAGCATGGATTACACAATTCAGAACGAACACATGCAGGTAACTGTCGAGACATTCGGCGCACAGCTGAAGTCCGTTAAAAAGGATGGGAAAGAATATCTCTGGCAGAGAGATACGTCCTATTGGAGGGACAGCTCACCCAATCTTTTCCCGTACATTGCAAGGCTTTACGGGGGAGAGTACACATTTGAAGAGAAAACCTATGCAATGAAGATACACGGTTTTCTTAAATACCGTGAGCTGACTCTGGCGGACAGCGCGGATGACAGCCTTACTTTTGAGCTTAAGGCTGATGATGAGACCCTGCAGCAGTATCCGTGGAAATTTACCCTGAGAGTTATCTATAAGCTTGATGGAGATAAACTGTCGGTGACCACCAGTATCGTTAATGAAGATGATAAGATTATGTGCTTTGGAGTGGGCGGGCATCCGGGATTCAATGTTCCCATGGAGGACGGACTTGCATTTGAAGACTACTATCTGGAACTGTCCGAAGCTGATGACCCGGTACACATCGGCTTTACTGAAACCTGTTTCAGAAACGGCTGCGATGTTCCTTATGAGCTGGATGAAAAGAAAAGGATCCCGCTGCATCATGACCTGTTTGACAATGACGCAATAGTCCTTAAGAATGCCGGCCATATGGTAAAGATTGGCAGCGACAAGGGCAAAAAAGCCCTGATAGTCCGCTGGGATCATGAATATGTGGGATTCTGGCACAAGCCCAAAACGGATGCTCCTTACGTATGCGTGGAGCCATGGAATTCGCTTCCGGCAAGGGATGGTATAAAAGAAGATTTTGCGAAGCAGCCTGATCTTAAATCCCTGGAACCGGGGAAGACGTTCAATATTGGCTGGAGCGTGGAAATACTGACGGCTTGTTAACGCAGGCATAACCGGTACACACTCCGGGCATCAGGTAAGTGTTGCCAGTGAACTGCATATACAGCAGCCGGGTGACAGATGAATATGATCCGTGAATTGCAGATGCTGCAGCAGGACATCAGGTGAGTACGATCCATGAACAGCAGATACTGCGAACGGAATGATAAAAAGAGATGCTTCGTAAGGAAAGGCATAAGATGGGAAAAGCAGGAGAGTTTCTTAAACGCAAGGATATTGAGATTTCACTGAAACGGTATGGAATTGACGCGCTTGGCGCGATGGCACAGGGTCTGTTCTGCAGCCTGCTTATCGGAACTATCATCAATACGCTGGGCACTCAGTTTCATATATCAGCGTTGACCCGGACTATCGCGACTATAGCGGGGGTTGATTACACGGTCGGGGGACTTGCGACAGCGATGAGCGGTCCCGCAATGGCAACGGCAATCGGGTATGCCCTTCATTGTCCGCCGCTGGTACTGTTTTCACTGATCTCGGTAGGCTTTGCTTCAAATGCGCTTGGCGGAGCCGGAGGCCCTCTGGCAGTTCTGTTCGTCGCTATAATTGCAGCCGAAGCAGGCAAGGCAGTTTCAAAAGAGACAAAAGTTGATATCCTGGTTACGCCTCTTGTGACGATAGGCATCGGAGTTCTTCTTTCGGCTTTGATAGCTCCTGCTATCGGAAGCGCAGCCATGAAGATTGGTGAACTGATAATGTGGGCTACAGAGCTTCAGCCTTTCCTTATGGGAATTTTGGTTTCGGTACTTGTCGGCATGGCGCTTACACTGCCGATTTCGTCAGCCGCGATATGCGCGTCGCTGGGACTTACGGGACTTGCAGGTGGAGCTGCAGTGGCAGGGTGCTGCGCACAGATGATTGGATTTGCGGTAACTTCCTTTAAAGAAAACAAATGGGGCGGGCTGGTTTCGCAGGGAATAGGAACTTCCATGCTTCAGATGGGAAATATTGTCAAAAATCCGCGTATTTGGATCGGCCCGACCATTGCTTCGGCAATCACGGGCCCGATCGCAACATGTGTTTTCAAACTCCGTATGGACGGAGCGGCGGTGTCATCGGGAATGGGCACCTGCGGCCTGGTCGGCCAGATAGGAGTTTACACGGGATGGGTAAATGATATTACGGAAGGCACCAAACAGGCCATCACCGGAATGGACTGGCTGGGGCTTATCCTGATATCGTTTGTTCTCCCGGCAGTTCTTTCACCACTTATAAACCAGCTTTGCAGAAAAGCCGGATGGGTGAAGGACGGGGACATGAAGCTTAGTTAAGCAGGGCAGAACACAGTATGAATCTGATTGAGCCGAATAAGACTGGAGCCTGAACTTCTCAGGGAACGTTCACCGCAGCATGCTGCAGTGAGTGTTTCACTGAACACAATTTAAAAGAAAAAAGGAGGGAATTATTATGAGCAGCATTCCAACCCCGCACAATACCGCAAAGTATGGTGAGATAGCAAAAAAAGTACTTATGCCCGGAGATCCGCTCCGCGCCAGGTATATAGCCGAGCATTATCTTGAAAACCCGAAATGCGTAAACCAGGTCCGCAACATGTTCGCATTTACCGGTACGTACAAAGGCAATGAAGTTACTGTTATGGGTGGCGGAATGGGTATACCGTCCATCTCTATTTACAGCTATGAGCTGTTCCACTTCTATGATGTCGACAAGATCATCCGTATCGGAAGCGCCGGTGCACTTCAGGATGATGTAAAACTCATGGATGTAGTGCTTGCGCAGGGCGCCTGCACCGATTCAAATTATGCAAGCCAGTACGGACTTCCCGGTACCTTCGCTCCGATATCAAGCTATGAGCTTCTGAAAAAGGCTGCAGATGTGGCAGACCGGCTTGGTATACCGGTAAAGGTCGGAAACGTACTTTCATCGGATGTGTTCTACAGCGACAATAAGACCGCCAGCGACGCATGGAGGAAGATGGGCGTGCTCTGCACCGAAATGGAATGTGCAGCCCTGTTCATGAACGCCGCAAGAGCCGGAAAACAGGCTCTCGGAATCCTGACGATATCAGATCATATCTACAGGCCAGAGGCAATCCCGGCAGAAGCAAGAGAAAAGAGCTTCAACCAGATGATGGAGATCGCACTCGAGATTTAAAATAAAGGGGCTGTGAAAAAGTTTTTCTTTTTCACGGCCCTTTTTGGAACACAGGAGACGGCTTTTTTGGTCCCGTCATGATTTCACTGCTTCGGGAAGTGTACGGCGAGTGTGTCACCCAGCTGTATCCGGTATTCTTTGTCGGGTACGAATGATTTCCGGTGATGTGCTACCAGTACTATATCGGTTCCGGATTTTTTCTGAACCTCGTCTATCGTCTGCCCTATCCAGGAGCTGTCGAGGTTTATTACTATCGCCTGAAGCCCGAGGACGAGGTCTTTCATGCCGTCCTCCTGGGTCAGCCGGGTGTACTGCTCCACAAAGCCTGCGGAAATGATACCGGTAGGTACCGCTACAGCGGCAACTCCCAGAAAAGCAATGATAATGGCCAGGACTTTTCCGGTGAACGTGATAGGGTAAATATCGCCATATCCGACTGTCAGCAATGTGGAAACACTCCACCATATACCTGAGAAGGCATTTTCAAAAACATCCGGCTGAGCTTCATGTTCGGCACTGTACATAAAAAGTGAAGCGGCGAGCATCAGGACCAGAATGATAAAAAGTGACGATACCAGCTGGTTTCTTTTTTCGTACAGGACTGATGTGATGGCGTTGAATGAGTCATAATTTGCGTTGATCCTGAACAGATGGAAAATACGTACGACTCTCAGCATACGGAATGCGACAAAGCCTGACAGGAAGAAAAACGGAAGTATGGTGAGCAGCTCTACAATTCCGTCAAACGAAAAGATAAAGCTTAACACAGCATGTCCGCGATCTTTCTGTGGATACAGGTAATCCGCTGTCCAGATCCGCAGTATGTATTCAATGATGAATATAAATATCGTGACATTCTCAATTGTGTTAAAAAGAGGATCAAATCGCTTAAGCCCGTCGAACGTCTGAAGAACCATCACGGTGATGTTCAGCAGTATGACAATGACCAGAAAGATGTCAAATGCACGGCTGGGGATATCACTTACATTTCCAATCTGAATTATATCAAAAATTCTCTTCTTGCGTGAAGCAGCCGAAGCAGCCATTTTTCCCCTCCTCCCTGCAGCCGGTTTTGCTGCAGACGCCCGACTTGATGCTGTCATACATGGCAGCAAATGCTGTATCCTCTCCTCGTCCGGGATATGAAAATGTGCGGCAGTTCCATGATCCGAATTGGCCCGGTGACGCAGGCACCTGCCTGTTTCAGCGGATTTGAGACGCTCTCCTTAAACGTATCAAAAAGCACAGGATATGTGTTCGAATCAGCAGCTGCCGCGATTCGTATTGGAGTTGTGTTAAAGGCGTGTCCTCATTATATCGGGCACATGTCTTAGAACGCGGTAAGTTCTGACGGAGGAAGATAATTGCCGCCCTCAACCACACCCCGGGAAGCAGCGAGCACCTGGGATTTTCCGGTGAACGGAATGGGATCACCGTGAAAATCTGTTATTTTCCCGCCTGCCTCTTCAAGTATGCAGGCACCGGCAGCGTAATCCCACAGGCACAGGCGCGGCTCATAAAACATTCCTGTGACGCCTGAAGCGACCAGACAGATATCAAATGCCGCGCTGCCGCTGCGCCTTATGTCGATAGAATGTGTAAGATAATAATGCCCCAGCAGAAAGGCGGAGCGTGAGACCTCTTCCTCATAATATGGTGCGGTTCCCATGGAGACCAGACTCTCAGAAAGTGGAGAATCTGAACTCATGATTCGTTTACCGTTCAAAAAGGCACCATGTCCTTTTTCAGCGTAAAACATGCTGTCGGAATAAGGATCATATACAACGCCGATATAAGGCATGCCATCCTTAAGAAGACCTATACTGGTAACGCTAGGCCTTAAGCCTTTCATAAAATTGGAGGTTCCGTCTATCGGGTCAATGACAAAGGTAAAACCGGTTTTGTCCTCTTCCTTAAAGACTTCCTGACCTTCCTCCTCCGCAACAAAGGTAGCTTCAGGAAGAAGCGCAGAAAGCCTTCCCTCAAGATATTCCTGAACCATGGCATCATATCTGGTAACGAAATTGGCATGTCCGGCCTTTGCTTCAGAAGGATGAATATCCGAAGCACTCTTCATGATCTCTCCAGCCCCGACGGCAATCTCTTTTATACTTTCTATCAGATTCATATCGAATACCCCCGTGTTTAAAATTATCATAATTATATATTAACAGTCCGATTCTAACAAGTTTTTTTAAGGCAGCTGTTGATTTTTCGTTCGGGATGCGTTTCAATAGGCTATAGGTTATGAAAGTGCATCAGCAGTTTCAAATTAAGACAAAAAGTATAGAAATGGAGAGATATGAGAAAAGCGGTTTTTTTTGACATCGACAGAACAATATGGAACTGGAAAAATGAAATACCGCCCAGCACTGTTGAGGCAATCCGGGGCCTTAGAAAAAACGGTAATCTGGCATTTATGTGCACAGGAAGGACACGCGGATTTATCCGCCATCCGGCTCTTCTCGGAATTGGCTTTGACGGGATAGTATCAGGATGCGGTACCATGATAGAATACAATGGCGAAACGGTTTTCTATCATGAACTGGAAAAAGATCTTGTTGAATGGACGGTCCGGACAGTACGGAAGTATGGCTTCAAGCCTATACTTGAAGGAAGAAAACATCTCTATCTTGAGCTGGAAGATTTTGAAAATGACATGTATGGACGAAAGGTCATTAAAGATATGGGAGACGATCTCCGTTCGATCGACTGTGAGTGGGGGAAGTGGGAGGTTTCGAAGCTTTCCTGCGCCACAGATACTCCGGACAGGGAAAAATGCCTTTCGGAGCTTTCGGAGTATTATGACTTTCTTGTACACGACCCCACGGTAGCGGAAATAGTCCCGAAGGGTTTTGACAAAGCGACAGGCATGAAAGATGTCTGCGAAATGCTGGGCATCGATATGGCTGATACGATAGCCTTTGGCGACAGCGAGAATGACCGTGAGATGCTGCTTACAGCGGGAATCGGCGTGGCCATGGGGGATGGAGCCCCGCAGATACGCGCCATTGCCGACTACGTGACAAAACCTATGGAAGAAGGCGGGATATATCATGCATGCAGGGAGCTCGGACTTCTGACGAAGCATTAAGAAATGCCTACATTAAAGACGTGAGACTGGTATGGCAATGAGGGTGTTATTTATGTGCCTCATAAGGCATACCATTTTGAGACGCTTAAGGAGAGTTCCTCTGAAGGCATATTATTGGAGGATTAAAATGCTGTACGAAATTACGGATGGAACAGTGACATCCGGGGGAGAAACTATACTGCCCCATATTCACTTCGAGATCAGAGGAACTGAGAAGATCGGTCTTGTGGGGCCGAACGGAGCGGGGAAGACCACGCTGCTGCGCCTGATAGCGGGTGAAATATTTCCGGACCGGGATGACAGACGCCAGGGGCCGGCTGTGGTAACCTCACGCAGGGTTACGACAGGTATGCTGACCCAGACACAGGAAAAGGACAAGGATCACACTATTGATGAACTGATCATGGAAGCCTGTCCGGCTGATGATATTTTTTCAAAAGAATATTATGACTATCAGGCAGAATATGACCGGATCTTTACAGGTTTTGGTTTCAGGAAAGAGGACAAGGGCAAAAAGCTGGGCGAATTCTCAGGCGGAGAGCAGACAAAAATTGCAATGATACAGCTTTTGCTACTGAAACCGGATATTTTGCTTCTGGATGAGCCGACTAACCATCTGGACCTGAAAGCAATTGAGTGGCTGGAGGAATACATGCGCCAGTACAGCCGGGCGGTCGTTTTTGTGTCGCACGACCGTTTTTTCCTCGACCGTACTGTCGATGTGATCTATGACCTGCAGAATGGCCGGCTTACACGTTATGCGGGTAACTACACCAGCTTCAGGGAACAGAAAAGAAAGAAACTGGCAGCTGCAAGGAAGGCATACGAAAGCCAGCAGAAGGATATAGAAAGGCTGGACGCTCTTATCGAAAAGTTTAAGCATAAGCCCAGAAAGGCTGCGTTTGCCAGATCGCGGAAAACTATTCTTGACAGGATGGAAAAGCTCCCGAAACCCGGGGAAGAAGATGTGCCTGTGTTTACAGAGGAGATTGATCCGCTTGTTAAGGCAAACAAATGGCCAATTGAGGCAGAAAAGCTTGAGATAGGATATGACAAAACACTGCTCAGGCTTTCCTTAAAAGTGCGCAGGGGACAGAAGATAGGCATTATAGGAGATAATGGCTCAGGAAAGACGACATTTTTAAGGACCTTGGCAGGTTTTACTGACCCGGTCTCCGGAGAATGCCGGTTGGGAGAGCGGACGACCATTGGCTATTTCGACCAGCAGACTGCTTCGCTCGAGTCGGAGGATCTGGTCGTAGATCATTTCCACCGCCTGTTTCCTGCTATGACTGAAAAAGAAGTACGAAAGATATTAGGCAGGTATCTGTTTACAGGAAGCAAGGCTCAGACCCGCGTTTCTGCGCTTTCAGGAGGAGAGAAGGCAAGGCTTGTGATCGCTGAGATACTTGAGAGCCGCCCCAACCTGCTGCTTTTGGATGAACCGACAAACCACATGGATATACAGGTAAAAGAAACTCTGGAGAATGCTGTCAGGTCATATACCGGTACAGTCCTGTTTGTTTCCCACGACCGGTATTTCATCAGCCGGGTTGCGGACGCCATTCTCGTGTTCGAAGAAGGCCGAGCAATGTACTACCCGTTCGGATACGAGCATTATCTTGAACGGGCCAAAAAGAAGAGAGGAGAAAACCTCAGCGCCCTTCTTCGTTCAGAAGATCAGGCCATGATAGAAGGTCTGAGATCAGTGCCGGAGAAAGAGAAACATCGATTAAAGGAATACAGCACCGAAGAGCTTAGCCGTGACTGGATGATCAGGCTTGCAAAGGAAGAGCTGGCAGAAGCAGAAGAGAACTACCAGGAGGCCGCTCTCAAAGAATTGGAGTTTTTTCAGCAGGAATACCTGAGATGGGTGGTAAGAAGTTTGGAAATTCAAGAGTATGAGCAGGAGGGCCCTGATGAGAAGAACATAAAAAGAGACCTATCGGTCGAAACTGCAGAAACCCTTAAGGCAAAACGGGAAGAAGCAGAGAAAAGACTTACGGAGGCATTGATATCGCTGGACATGAAATAAGACAGGGGACGGTTCTCTGTCTTATTTTTTTCGTCGGAATTTCAAATCAGGATTTGTCGAGCTGTTATGCCGCATAGATTTTGGCGGGTCGGACGCCGTAGGGGGAGGACTGACCATATGTACGGAACCGCGGCCTCCGGCAGAGAAAATGCTGCGTCGCCTATTAGCCCTTCCTTCGGCAAACTCGCAAAAACCGCTCAGACAGTGCCGAA
>JAFUCO010000088.1 GCA_017459635.1 Blautia sp.
AATTGCACATCTTGCTTGTCTTTCCTTCCGAGACTGCTGCCCGAAAAACACTTACATAGCCCGCTATGCGCGTGTTTTTCGGGCAGCAGTCTCAAAAGGAAATCCGAAGCAATCTGCACAATTAATTTCGTGACAGTTCCTAACTAAATGACATTGGAACCGTTCTCTGTCTTACTTTCACGGCATCAAAAACAGCCGTTATAGATGAGATTAAAAACAGCCCGGCCGATCTTTAACAGATCAGGCCGGGCTGTATCTTACGCAAGCAGTATCCTTATACGTGTGCCAAGTCCGCTCCTTGACAGAATCTCAAAATGTCCTTTGTGCTTGTCCACTATCCATTTTGCGATCGAAAGTCCAAGCCCGGTGCCGTCATAGGAGCGTACCGAATCAGAGCGGTAAAATCTCTCAAACATCTGTTTTACATCGGCTTCCTCCATGCCTATCCCGGTGTCCTCGATCTGCATGAATATCTCGCCGTTCGAGGCACGTCCGCAGCTAAGGAGGATCTCGTCTCCGGGCTTTGTATATTTAGCCGCATTGTCCACAAGAATCCGGACTGCCTGCTTGATAAGCCCCGGGTCTGCCCTCAGTATGATCTCCTCGTCAGGCGGACTATAACGGTAAACATGATCCTCGTCGATCATGAATGACTCTTCGTATATCTCCTGCATCATCTCATTAAGGCTCACATCCTCCAGATGCAGCTCCGTACGTCCGCTGTCACCCCTTGCCAGAAACAGCAGCTGCTCCACAAGATGATTCATGTGGTTTGACTCATGCTGTATGGCCGCAATGGATTCCTCCAGTATTTTGGGATCCTCCTTGCCCCAGCGGTCAAGCATGTTTGCATAGCCCTGTATAACAGCGATGGGAGTCCTGAGCTCATGCGATGCGTCATTCACAAACCGCGCCTGCTGCCGGTAGCTCTCCTGCATACGCCGGAGCAGGTTGTTCATGGCAGTCTCCACCCCTGCAAGATCACTGTCACCAAACGAGAGGGATCTTGTATCCTCAGGCTGTATTGATGTTATCGCCTCTTCAAGCAGCTGATATTTGTCCTCCGAAAAAGAAAGGCGTGAAAGCTCATCCGCCCGTACCGCCAGCTGATCAAGAGGGCTCAGGATCCTGCGCAGCTTCCTGTCTTCCCTGAAATAAGAAAGCCACAGACATAAAAACTGCAGTCCCAGAAGGCCGGCTGCAAGGAACATGCCGAAGATCAGGACCTCATTAAGTACAGTTCTCATAAGGATCCTGCTGCCGTCACTCACAAGGTATATGAGACGGTTTCCCTCTTCAATGTTAAAAGCTCTTTCATAATCGAAGTTTAATCCGCCAAGCACGGCAAACTCCTGCCCGACTACAAAAGCCGTTTCTGATAAGACATAAAGCAGAATATCCATGCGGAAATACCGCCAGAAATTCTGCCCTATCTCATGAAAATGCAGTTTTCTTATAATAGAACCGACATTCCGCCGGTTCTCGGAAGGGATATTATTCTTTTTTTTGACCTTGCCCATTTTTTATACCTTCTCTTCGGGAGAAGGATCTTTAATCACGTAGCCAACACCCCGCACCGTCTGTATCATTTTAACCGAAAACACATTATCGATCTTTGCCCGCAGATACCGTATATAAACATCGATCACGTTTGTCTCTCCCAGATATTCATATCCGCATACCTTCTCAAGAAGCGTCTCACGCGAAAGAACTATATTCCGGTTTTCGAGGAGTGTTTTCAGCATCATAAATTCCCGGTTCGTAAGCGTTATCTCGTGGCCGGCATAATGAACCTGATGTCCCGGCAGATCCACCTCAAGGGATCCCCAGGTGAGGATCCCTTCCTTATTTCCATCTGTTCTGCGGGTCTGGTTTTCCTGGATCATGGGATGCAGCTTAAGTGCAACCCTTATACGCGCAAGCAGCTCTTCAATCGCAAACGGCTTGGTTATATAATCCACCGCGCCCGCGTCAAGCCCGGCAACTTTATCCATTACCGCATCACGTGCGGTCAGGAGGATGACCGGGGTCGGTTTTTCCTTCTGAAGCCTTCTAAGGACTTCAAGGCCGTTGAGCCCCGGGAGCATGATGTCAAGAAGTATCAGATCGTAGCTTTCCTTAAGCGCTTTGTCAAGCGCCATCCTTCCGTCTCCCGCCTTATCCGTCTTATAGCCCTCATGCATAAGCTCAAGCTCGATAAAACGTGACAGCTTTTCTTCATCCTCCACGATCAGTATTCTGGCTTCCATCTGTTTACCACCTTCCCGCAGGGCGCCAAAAAGCGCCCTGCGTATTAATCTCCTTCTTAACTCCCGCTTAACTCTCTTTTATCTCCCGCCGGTTTCCCACAGTAGCTCTACGGATATTTTCCGGATCTGTTAACTGTAACAGGGGCATTTTTATTTTGTAAACTCTTCCTTCACGCGTTCAGCCGCATTGCTGGCAGAATCCATAAGGTCGTTTGCCTGTGAAAGATCATCTTTGCCCTCAAAGGAATAGCGGAGCCTGAAGAACAGCCCGATCACCAGTACCGGAAGCGCGATCCTCCAGGTAAATAAAAGGATAACCACCAGGAGCAGTACCGGGATGCGCATTACCGTATCTTCATTTTTCTTCACACAGAAAGAATTGTTGCGGCAGATATCAATGAACCTTCTGATATATCCCTTAACGCCTTCCTTTTCTTTTTTCTGGCCCTCGTAAACCGTTTCCTTAACCGGTTCGTAGTGCTCCTGCTCATCATAGCTGGTCGAATATGTTGTCTGCTCAGGCTTTTTTGTCCTTCCCTGTTTTTCCAGGCTCACCATCGCATCCAGAAGATCCCAGTTATTTTCCTCCAGAGCTGCCTTTGCTTCCTCATATGATACTTCTGCTCTTTCTCTCAGTTTTTCAACTTTCTCAAGGTTTTCCATTGTCTTTCCTCCAATTTTTTTATATTCACATGGAACAATTAAAATTTGTTCCTTTCTCGTAACTGTTAAGGGAATTTTGTTTGTTTCCCTTTGACACTGTAAGAATAACTCTTTATTCTTAAAGCGTCTTTGGAGAAAAATTAAAAACACATTAAGACAGTTTTAGAATTGGCTGTAAACAAATCTGGGCGCAGTAGACAGATCTGCCAGAATGAAATAAAAGCAAAGTACCAGCAGGCATGCCAGGAAAAGGAACATCCATTTTCTGAACAGCCTGGAATTCTGCTTTTTTTCCATCGGGTCCGCGCCATGCTGCCCTGCTGCTGCTTCAGTTCCGGCACTGTGCTTCACGGTAGTTTCTTCAGGCCCGGCACTGTGCTTCACGGCGGCTGCTCCGGTTTCTGTACTGCGCTGTTCTGCAGCTGCTTCAGCTTCACTCCTGTGCGAATCTGTAGATTGCCTCACTTACATCCACCCATCCTTTCCAGCCGATATGGATCGTATCCTCCATAAAGTATTCCTCATACTCCCTGTCCGAAAAATCTGCGGTCTCAGCGCCATACTTTTCTGCAAGTTCCCTTACCTGAGAATAGTAATCCTCCCTGGCGTCTTTTCCGAACCCTATCCAGTCGTACCAGTATCCGTTCACAGGTGTTATAACGATCAGAGGCCTTATTCCAAGCTCGCTGCAGACTTTGAGAAAGCATTCATAATCCTCATATTCCGGAGAGACACTGTATCCTGTATTTATCCCTTCGTCCTTAACCTCATCCATGACTCTGACTATATAGTTATTATAGTAGCTGCTTTTTACATAAAACTGATTGCCTCCGCAGGCAGCCTCACCGTCAGCAGCGGCAGAAATCCTGAGAGATTCAAAATCCGGAGCAGATGCCGGCAAAACA
The DNA here is from genome assembly GCA_017459635.1 of Blautia sp. GTDB lineage: Bacteria > Bacillota > Clostridia > Lachnospirales > Lachnospiraceae > Blautia_A. The sequence continues at coordinate 3,818 of JAFUCO010000088.1, forward strand.
CCGGATGCCTCCTTCCGGGCCAGCGCGGCACATTTCCTTCCTGTATCAGCCTGAGGGATCAGAACACTTCCATCTGTCAATGACAGCGCAGCATTGCTGACTGCTGATTGCAGCGCGGAAGAGCCGGCTTCTGATACCTGCGCGGCTGTGCCGTCTTTATTTTCAGCTGTTTTATACTCTGACTTATTCTTATTCTGCTTCCCTGACACTAATTCGTATGCCCTAAGGCGCAGGGCTGCATTGCAGAGGGTCTTTTCTTCCATGAACCTTCTGAAAATCCTGGTTCCGATGCCGGGCATGCTCCCGTCTCCCAGATACTCTTCTTCATATTCAAGCACCCTGCTCCGGCCTTTGGGATCAACCTTCAGGAGCTTCTTGGTCCTGTCCGTAATATACTGTTTTGTCTCATCAGACAGTTTTGTGTTTTCCAGCATCATCAGAAAGTTTTCCTCTGAGAACCTGGAGGCATAGGCTTCCGCCTTCACTCCGCTCTTCCTGAACCACTGCGGAGCAAGGATGAGTACAGCTTTTTTATTAACCATCTGCGGCTCAAGGGCGGCCAGCAGCGTTGCATGAAAAAGGCTCTGATAGTATCCAGCGCCAACCAGTATCAGTTCAGTATCCTGGCCTTCAAAAATATTTCCCGGATGATAAGGCGTGGATTTCTGATGCTGCAGCTCTGAGGAACCCATCAGCAGCAGAGTATTCCTGTCCTGCTGATCTGTCATGATCCTCCCGGCCTTGTATTTGACCTCACTGGTCCAGTTTCCATAGGCATCAGCCTTTTCGGACATTGCGGCATGTGCATAACTATATACCGCCGTGAGTACCAGGGCGGTTATAAGCAGCGCCGCGAAGAAGGCCTTTATGCGGATGATCCCCTTTCCCTGGTGCGTCTGCTTTTCCATATCAGAATCAGGCCCCTGCCTTTCTCTCTATCAGCGCAATGATCTTCTCCGGGGTATCGATATCGCTGCGCTCTATCTCCGTAAGTCCTATAACCACTCCAAGCCTGTCCTCTGTTTCCATCAGCAGCTGCGCGACGCCCAGCGAGTCCAGAAGCCCTTCCTCAAACAGGTCGATCGTCAGGTCTTCAGCCACCGCGTCATCTTCACACACATCCACAAGCATCTCAAGTATTTTTTCTCTCATATCAATTCTCCTCTGAAAGATCCGCAAACAGATGATAAACAGCTTCTCCCTCTACTCCGTCATCCAGAAATACCCTGAAAAAATCAAGAAGCCGAACATTACAAGCTGCATGGTCACTGCCCAGCTGAGCACACTGTACCATTTTTCCTTTTTGTATTTTTTATAAAATTTAGATTTCTTCTTCCAGACCTCATTAAGCGCAAGAAGTACACCGTGATACAGGCCGTACAGAATATAATAAGGTGTAAGGCCATGCCATATGCCCATTACAAACATGTCAACAATAAAACCTGCGCATGCCGTCTTCAGCCTGTCCTTAAACCACTTATGCCTCATCGACTGCATAACAAAACGGGTGAACAGAAAATCCCTGAACCAGTGCGACAGTGTAATGTGCCACCTGTCCCAGAATTCTGTGATATCCCTGCTGAGGAATGGCCTGTCAAAATTATCCGGCGTTCTTATTCCAAGGAACAGGCCTGTCCCGACCGCCATCATAGAATAGCCCGCAAAATCAAAGAACATATAGAGGCCATAGGCATACGCATACATGAGCCATTTAAACGGGCTGTAGCTTTCCGTAAGAAGCTCCATGAAGTGGTAAAAAAGCGAAGACAGCACTGCTTTATAGAGCAGCCCCAGCAGGATCTTCCAAATACCCTCACCCACCATGTCCAGATATTCATCCCGCGGTATAAGCCGGTGCATGTCCTCATCAAACCTGCGGCTTCTGTCTATCGGGCCGCTGAGTATGCACGGGAAGAATAGCAGAAAAGCAACCGTATCAACAACGCTTATCTCCTTTATCACCCCATCGTATATCTCAATTATGATCTGGGCTGACTTGAAGGTCAGGTAAGATATTCCTATTATCTGAAAAAGCCGCACTGGCAAAAAACCGGATACTTTGCTGAGTATCAGCGGCAATATCGAAAGAATGAGAAATACGGCATACGTCTTTCCCTGCCGCCCCCGGTGCTGCCTCACCGATGCATACACTCTTACAAGAACCGTCTCCAGTATGATATAACAGATGAAAAAGGCGATATGCACGGGATCACGCCCGATAGCCAGGGCATCAAAAAGCACCGAAACAGCCAGTATGTAAAAGCGCCTGTCCGCTCCCTTACATCCCAGCACCACAGCCGGAATAAGGAGGGGCATAAGCAAAATGAAAAAACTGAAATCATTAAATAATGTCATCGCACCTGCTCCACAGCAGCCGCTACAGCCTTGCGGTCAGCCTTGCCATTTTGTGTAAGCGGCATTCCTGAGAGGAATACTATCTTTTTTGGTATCATATATTCAGGCAGCAGCCCTCTAAGCTGTTCTTTGATTTCTTTCGCCCTGATCCTCTCATCTTTCCCTTTTATCACCTGATAACCATCAGCAGACCCCTCATGTCCTTCACAGCATATGGCTGCAGTAAGGCTGTTCACACGGCCCTCTCTGACGGCAGGCACAACGCAGGCACGTATGATCCCTGGAATTTTAAGAAGATTGTTCTCAATGTCTCCAAGCTCAATCCTGTAGCCATGGAGCTTCACCTGACTGTCCAGTCTTCCGTTAAAGTAGAGCATCCCGTCTCTTATATAGCCCTCATCCCCGGTAAAGTAGCCTCTCGTACTGTAAGATGCACCATTCTTTGAAGCCCCCGCAGTGACATCAAGCTGTCTGAACGCTTTATCAGTCTGACATGGGTCTCCAAGATATCCTGCCGACAATGTTTCTCCGGTTATCACTATCTCCCCGGATGATCCCTCCGGAACGATCCCGTCATCTGAGACAATGAATATTTCACACCCGGGCTTCGCCCTTCCAACCGGAAGGCTTTCCTCAGCAAGGCACATTTCCGGGGTGATCTTTACATCCGTTACCGCCACCGTCGATTCTGTCGGCCCATAAGTGTTGATAACATCAGCATCCGGAAAACGTTCAATCAGCTTCTGTGCGGTGATGTTCGTAAGTCTCTCTCCGCAAAACATAAAGGTTCTTAAGGAAGTCAGACAGTCTCCTTTAAAAGCGGTATCTGCAAGGCATAGTTCCGCAAACGACGGAGTAGATACCCATACATCCGGATTTATCTCCCTGAGCGTTTCAAAAAGCAGAGCATAGGAATTCTGAGTTTTCTTTGTGAGCGGATAAAGCGTACCACCGGCCGCAAGGCAGGTATAAAGATCCATGACCGACAGGTCAAATGAAAACGGCGCCTGATTCAGGAACCTTGCCCCTCCGGTCTTATCCGCCGCGGAGCAGAGCCCAAGCGACCAGTCCGTAAAGCTGCAGAGCGCTGAATAGGGAATCTGGACTCCCTTCGGTTTTCCGGTACTGCCGGAAGTAAAAATGATATATACGATATCATCCCCTGCAAGCCATGTTTCCCGCAGTGCTTCCTTATTATATACCTCCGGGAGTTCCTCCGGGATAAGCCCCTCACATTTTATAATAACCGGTGCTTTTTCTCTGCTCTGCATCTGTCCTTCTTCAGAAGAACACAACGCCCCTGGTCTTCCGTTGTGTTTGTTCTCCACCGGATGGTATATACTCTCCCATCCGCTGTCCGGTTCTTCAACCACCAGTACTGCCGAAGCCCCTGACATCTTTATTATCTCTCTTACACGCTCTCCCGGCAGGCTTATATCCAGGGGGCAGTAAGCCCTGCCCGCTTTGGCGCAGCCGATAAAAGCTGCAATCATCATCGGATTTTTATGACCATATACTATAACAGGGGTCTTATCTCCCGGGAATCTCGAAAGCAGCATCGCCGCTATCCCATCCGACCGGCGTTCCAGCTCTTCATATGTCATTTTTTCTCCACCGGATATACAGGCCGCCCTGTCCGGTGTTTCTTTTGAGTGTTTCTCAATCAGGTCTAAGATATCCATATGTCCAATCTGCATCTTTCTGTCAATATCATATTCTGGTTAATACTCACAGCCGTGAATATTAACATATTCTGCTTTACAGCTATACAGGCTCAGTATGCATTACCGGAAATCTTTGCCCGCAAAGACATGTCAATACTTCCCGGAATATATAAAGCCATGAATAATAAACATTGTATCACTGCTTTCCAAAATGAGCAAGAAAACCGTTGATATTACTTCATTGTTCTGCTATTCTTTTCATAATAGTATCAGTTCAGGACCTGAACAGATACGGGCAAAACTCCATGCAGATTGCTCTGGGCCAAGGAATTTTTGCCTGTTGAACAATGAAGCAAAAGCTGCTTTTCCGATTAATGAAAAGCTGCCATAGGATAAGGTGGATTATTTTGAACATTCTCTCACAGATCAAGGATAATATAAATAAGGTAATGATAGGTCAGGACAGAGTCATAAACCTGCTGCTTGCTTCGATAGCCGCAGGCGGCCATGTACTTCTGGAAGACCTTCCCGGTACCGGCAAGACTGTTCTGGCAAAATCCCTCGCCAGATCGATGGATCTTTCCTTCAGCCGCATCCAGTTCACTCCCGACCTGCTGCCAAGCGACGTGACCGGTCTTAATTATTTTGATCAGAAGGAACAGCGGTTTGTCTTCCGCGAAGGACCTGTTTTCGCAAACCTTCTGCTTGCGGACGAGATCAACCGGGCAACGCCGCGCACCCAGTCCGCGCTCCTCGAATGCATGGGCGAAGGCCAGGCGACAACGGATGGCGAGACACGCAATATGAAAAAACCTTTCTTTGTCATTGCAACCCAGAATCCGGTTGAGACTTTGGGTTGTTATCCGCTTCCGGAAGCACAGCTTGACCGTTTTCTCATGAAGAGTACCATGGAACCTCTTTCCCAGGCGGAGGAAAAAGCCCTGATAGACCGTTTTATAGAAGAAGAACCACTTCACAGCCTGACGCCCGTGACGAATGCTGATCAGATACTCGCTCTTCAGGAGGAATGCCGCAGGGTATTCGTGCACGAGGATCTTCGTTCCTATATAACAGCCCTGATGCAGGCGACCCGCTCTGTCAGTCATGGCCACACAGCCGAAGGAATAAGCCCCAGGGGAACTCTCGCGCTCCTACGCGCTTCCCAGGCTTATGCACTTACCGAAGGCCGCGCCTATGTGGTACCTGAGGATATCCGTGAAGTATCCGTTCCCGTGCTTGCCCACCGACTGGTCTCCGGGGACCACACCTATGAAGCCCGCAGGGACCGAATTAAAAGGCTGCTGGGAACCACCCCTGTTCCCACAGAAGACTGGAGCCGTCCATGATCATTTTTCTGCTGATCCTGTCAGGCGGCTGTCTGTTCATATTCCGGAAGGTCTATAAAAGGCTCTGGAGCCGGGATCTGACATTCCGCCTGGACTTCGACAGTCCTTACACATATGCCGGAGAAGAAGCCGGTTTTTCCGAGGTGATTGAAAACCGCAAAAAGCTTCCGGTTCCATTCCTCGAAATCGGCTTTCGCATCCAGAAGGGTATTCTTCTGCCGGACGCTGAAAATGTCCTGACCAGTGATTATATTTACAAAAGAGACCTGTTCTCTCTTTCCGGAATGGAATCCATCTCCAGACATTACACCGCGCAGTGCCATCACCGCGGCTGCTACTCTTTCAGCCAGATGACCATGAACTGCCGTTCCATCCTGTTCTGGCAGACGTATATCCGTGAACTTGAGTGTGATCAGAAACTGTATGTCTATCCGGCAAAGGCCGATATTTCGGACATACTCCCGACACTTGAATCTCTGTTTGGAGAATTTGAAAGTTCCCGCCGCTATCTGGATGACCCGTTCGCGTTTTCCGGGATACGCCCCTACACACTGAGTGATCCCATGAAGACCATCAACTGGAAGGCATGCGCAAAAACCGGAGAGCTTATGGTAAATACCTATACCTCGGTCCTCTCATCACGCATCATGGTCTGTCTTGATGTCAGCGACAGGTTCGTCATAAAAAAAGATGAGCTTCTTGAAAAATGCATATCGATCGCAGCCTCACTATGCCGCCGATTTATCGGACAGGGAATGGAAACCGGCATTTTTGTAAACGCAGGTACGGAGAGAGCCTCATTTGATACTGCCGAAACTGCACAGCCTGCAGATGTTACCGGAAGTACTGTACAGTCTTCAGATGCTGCTGGCAGAACTGCACAGTCTTCAGATGATGCTGCCGGATCCGCACATTATTCATCCGGGGTTTCTGAGAATCTGTTTTTTCTTCCTCCCGCAAGAGGGAATCAGCAGCTTTCTTCCATAGAACATTTTCTTACCCGTGATTTCAAAGCAGATAATCCCTCAGATTTTGGCCAAAGCCTTAAACTCCTGCCGACTCCCGGGGATTCCTTCCCCGTTTTTCTTTCTGTCAATGCAGATAAAGAACTCGAAGCTGAAATCACCGATCATATCGGAAACGAGAACAAAGGCCTTCTGATCATACCCATCGATAAAGGCGACACGTCTTTCTCATACCTGAACGGAAACCTTACTGTAATCAGCTGCTGTTGAATCAGCAGGAAGATCAGTGTGAAAAAAGCTTTTCATGACTGCTTGTACACCGGTAAAAATGGTGGAATGGATATTATTATGAAAAGAAAACACCCCGCTGACAGGGAACCTGCAAAAAATATATTCAAGGCATCATACAGGCAGCTTTTCCTGCATCTGACCGAATGCTTCTGCTGTACGATGGTCCTTACGATAATAGTTCCGGCCCTCTGGCTGTTTGCCGCGGACCGCAATGACCGCATGCTGCTTTCCTTCTATGCAATGAGCTTCCTGATCTTTCCTTTTATCCTGGTCGTGCGCTCTTTCCTGTGGAAAGCAAAGTTTTTTCATCAGTATTGTCTGCTTTGCGCTGCCTGCCTCGCGGTTCAGAGCGGAATTGTATATCTGGCCGGAGGTTTTATCTTCGGCCCGGTCATAAGGCTGTTCTGCACAGCGGTATGCGCGGCGCTGACTCTCATAGCCTGCATGGACGCCGGAAAGATACGCACAAATGAGCTTCAGCGTCAGAAAGCAATGCGGGAAAATGACTTCACCTGGACTTCGTCAGAATCCGTGCTCGAACATCCGCGTCCGGTTATAGTGTTCCTGTTCATCGCAGTATACGGCATCTCGCTTTTGACAGACTGCCCCGCAATGTGCGACACTGCTTTTTTATGCACAGCCTTATGGATAATCCTGACTCTTATTTACAGGCACCTGACCCGCACTGACCGTTCTCTCAAGGACCTGCGTCATCTCCGGAACGTGCCTGTAAGGCGTATCCGTTTCATGGGCGCGGCAGCTGCGGCCGCCCTGCTCCTTATCCTGGCTGTCATAATGGTACCCTCGATCTTTACCCGGGGATTGCGTCCCTACAGGGATGTCAGAAGTATGAAGGTAAATCTTCATCTCGATCCTGAGGAACTCCGCTTCTTTCAGGAGCCGGCTCCGTTTGAAGATATTAACCTCGTCTATGATAAATCGATACAGAAAATGGAACCGGGCGAGCCTTCGATACTGCTTGAGATCATCCTGTACATCGCCGGAGCTGCCGCTCTCCTCCTTGTTCTATGGGGTCTTTTAAAAGCGCTGCTTGAATATTTTTCAGAATTTAAAGGGATGAGGGAAAATGATGATATAATCACTCCTCTTCCTGAGGACACAGACACTATCCTCAGGATCAGGCCTGCAGTAAGATCATTCGAAAAAGATACCGGGCGCGCCCGTATAAGGCGAAAATACCGTAAGGAGATCAGGCGCCGCCTAAGCGAGCCGCCAAAGCCCTATGAGATGCCGTTCGACCTGGAGACCCGGGCCGGCATAGCAGACACATCCGAAGGCCGGGAGCTGCACCGGATTTATGAGGAAGCAAGATACTCAGGCTGACAGCAGCAGCCGGGACACTAAGATTTTATCTGCCGGAATATTTGGCTGAATATTATCATAATCACAAGAAAGGACCATATGCTTAAATTAATCGACATCTGCAAGCAATACAAAACAGGCACCCTGGTGCAGAATGCGCTCGATCATATCTCGCTGTCCCTGCGCGACAATGAATTTGTTGCCGTGCTGGGACCAAGCGGATCCGGAAAAACAACGCTTCTCAACATAATAGGCGGCCTTGACCGCTATGACAGCGGTGATCTGGTTATCAACAACGTCTCTACCAGAAAATACAAGGACAGAGACTGGGACTCCTACCGCAACCATACTATCGGTTTTGTATTCCAGAGCTACAACCTTATTCCACATCAGACCATTCTTTCCAATGTTGAGCTGGCTCTGACGATATCCGGAATACCTCATTCTGAGCGTGTTGCCCGGGCAAAAAAAGCCCTCGAGGATGTAGGCCTCGGCGACCAGCTTCACAAAAAACCGAATCAGATGTCAGGTGGCCAGATGCAGAGGGTAGCCATTGCCCGCGCTCTTGTAAATGACCCCGACATTCTTCTGGCCGATGAACCTACCGGAGCCCTCGACTCCCAGACCAGCCTTCAGGTCATGGAGCTTTTGAAGGAAGTGGCCAGGGATCGTCTTGTCGTGATGGTCACCCACAATCCGGAGCTTGCAGATCAGTATGCCACCCGGATAGTAAAGCTCAAAGACGGCCGGATAGTCGATGACACGGATCCCTATGAGACAGAAAGCTCCGAGGAGCAGACCCACCGTAACTTCGGCAAGGCGTCCATGAGCTTCAGAACAGCGCTCTCCCTCAGTTTTAACAACCTTGGCACAAAAAAAGGACGCACAATACTTACATCCTTCGCGGGATCCATCGGTATAATCGGCATCGCGCTGATTCTCTCCTTCTCCACCGGTGTCAGTAATTACATCACTGATATCCAGCGGAAGACCATGACCTCTTATCCGGTCACAATACAGGCTCAGACGATCGATCTTTCAGGCTTTCTTGAAAGTGAGGGGATGGAGACCCGCATGGAGGGAGAGGTTTCGCACGACATGGATGCAGTCTACTCGGACAACATCCTGTATGATATGGCAAGCACCTTTACCTCAAGCCTTACCCGGAATAACCTTAAAGCCTTCAAGGAGTATCTGGATGAAGGCGGCGGCGGAATTTCAAAATATGTTGGAGAAAGCGGTATTGTCTATTCTTATGATGTGAAATTCAATGTGTACGCAAGAGACCCCGACGGAGTTCTGGTAAACACCGATGGCGTAATCCTGGAAGGGACTCCCTCTTCACAGCCGTCCTTCATGGGCGGAGGAACAGGTTTGTCCGGAAATACCAGCGTCGGAAATTTCGAAGAGCTTCTTCCCGGCAGTGGTTCCAGCCTGATAAGCTCTGCCCTGACTGACAATTATGATCTGGTTTATGGGGAATGGCCGGACGAGTATGATGAGGTGGTTCTCGTACTTGATCCACGAAATGAGCTTCAGCTCACCGAAATGTATGAGCTTGGCATCCTGCCTTCTGAAGAATACAACGAATTTCTTCTTAAGCTTGCCAAAGGAGAAGCCGTCGATCCGGAAGTCCACCGGTTCGAATATTCAGATATTGCAGGCACCGTGCTGTATCTGGTTCCCTCATGTGACACTTATGAAAAGAACAGCTCCGGAGTCTGGGAATCCGTCGCAGGCGATGCGGATAAAATTGGCAAAATCGCCGATCAGGCACTTAAGCTTCGCATCTCCGGGATCATCCGCCCGGCGGATATCTCGGATATCAACGTAGCTCTTATCACTTCACCGCTTGCCTATACAAGAGCACTTACAGAATATCTCATCGATTATTCTGAAGACAGTGAGATAATAAAGGAACAGAAATCGGATCCCGAGATCAATGTCCTGACAGGAAAGGCTTTTGGCACCGGCGGCACCAGCTTCAACACAGGAACCGCGCTTGATTTTCTGAACAGCATGACTGCCGGCGGCACCTATGAAAACAATCTGGCGGCTTTTGGCGCCGTAAACCGCGATGAACCTTCAACCATAAACATATACGCCGATACATTCCAGGCAAAAGACGGAATCACCAGATGCATAGAAGAATACAACGAAAAAGCCGGTGAAGCCGATAAGATCACCTATACGGATTATGTAGGGCTTCTGATGTCCTCCGTAACCAGGATGGTAAATGCCGTCACTTATATCCTGATAGCCTTCGTCGCAGTTTCCCTGATAGTATCTTCAATAATGATCGGGATCATCACATACATCTCGGTGCTGGAACGCACAAGAGAGATCGGTATTCTCCGAGCCATCGGAGCCTCAAAGAGGAATATCTCCCAGGTATTCAACGCCGAGACCTTCCTTATCGGGCTGTTCTCCGGCCTGATGGGAATAGGGATATCCTTCCTGCTCCTGATCCCCATCAACCGCGTTGTTCATGCCTACGCAGAAACCGACCGCATAAGCGCAGTCCTGCCCATTAAAGGAGCCATCATCCTGATAGCCCTGAGCATGTTCCTGACAATAATAGCAGGATTCATACCCTCCAAAAAAGCAGCACGGAAAGACCCGGTGGCTGCGCTCAGGAGTGACTAAAACGCAAGAGACGGTCCAATGTCATTTATATAGTTCCATAGTTCAGGATTAGTCGTGCAATGATGCCGCAAGGATTTTGGCGAGTCGGACGCCGTAGTGGGAGGACTGACCATATGTACGAAACCGCGGCCTCTGGCAGAGAAAATGCTGCGTCGCCTATTAGCCCTTCCTTCGGCAAACTCGCAAAAAAC
>JAFUCO010000089.1 GCA_017459635.1 Blautia sp.
AGGAAGTATACTCTGCCCTGCTCTGCTCATGCAAGCATGGCAGAGCAGGGCAGAGTATACTTCCTTACGGCCCTGAATAGAGTAACTCATATTCAGCCCAGATGCATTACATTGATAAGAAGTATCCAGCTAAGGCCATAGTAGGATACCACCGCAACAAGGTCATTCACAGTTGTAATAAGAGGGCCTGACGCAACTGCGGGATCCACGTTGATCTTCTTGAAAAACAGAGGTATCATCGTTCCAACTGCACTTGAGAACGCCATCGCAACAAGAAGCGCAAGCCCTATGCACCCCGAAACCGCAAATGCAAAGCCAAACGTTCTTGCCTTGAAAAAGTGTATATACAGCCCTACAAGCACAAATGACAGTGTTCCGAGTATCAGGCCATTGCAGAGGCCGACCCGTACCTCTTTCCCCACAAGCCCGAACTTCTGCTTTCCCGTGAGGGTCTCATCCATGAGAACACGTATCGTAACAGCAAGCGACTGCGTACCAACATTACCTGCCATATCCAGTATCAGCGACTGGAATGCCATTATCAGGGTAAGCTGTGAGACAACGGCTTCAAAAGAGCCCACAACTGTCGACACCAGCATTCCCAGGAACAGCAGCACTATCAGCCAGGGCAGACGCTTCTGCATGCTCTGCGTGAGGGGCTCTTTGAGATCCTCCTCTGCGGTCAGACCTGCCAGTCTTGCGTAGTCTTCTCCCATCTCATCATCGACAACTTCTATGATGCTCTGGGATGTGATGACGCCCAGCATGTGATTGTTGTTGTCAAGGACAGGAATCGAGTCCTCCGAATAGTCCTTCAGCTTCTCGATACACTCGTCTATCGTCTCCGTGCCATATACGTAGGGATAGGATGTTACGATAAGTCCTTCAAGGTCCGTGTTCTGCCTTGCGATTATCAGTTCCTTCAGATCCAGGGCTCCGTAGAAGGCTCCCGTCTCGTCGATAACAAAAAGTGTGGAAATGTTATCATTCTCAGAGGCCTGTTCAACAAGCGAGCTCATCGCCTGTTTGACTGTCAGGTTCTCCCGGATCACGATGTAATTTGTAGTCATCCTGCTGCCGATCTCATCCTCGTCATAAGATGCCAGAAGCCTTATATCCTTCTGGGCTTCCTCATCCATCAGTTCGATCAGCAGTGATCTTCTGTCTCTGTCTATCTCGCGCAGTACGTCTACCGCGTAATCAGATTCCATGGCAGAAATGACGATCGCAGCTTTCTTGAGATCCATCTCTGCCAGATATTTTCCTGCCTGATCTTCGTCCATGTACTCGAAGATGTCAGACAGCTTGGCCGAATCAAGTATATGATATAGTTTTCTCCGCTCAGCCGGAAGCAGAACGGGCAGCACCTCAGCGATATCATTCTCATGATAATCATTCAGCTGCTCTCTGATCACCTTTGGGGAAAGGTTTCCCCTGATGATCTCTTTAATTTCTTTCTGGTAGTCCGGTCTCTGAGCGGTCTGATCCCTTCCGGCGTCTGCCGTGGGTTCCAGAAGCTCATTCTCCATCTTAATCCTCCTTTGTCCGTCGGAAACCGTACTGTTAGAATGTAAGTATTCGCGTAAAGCAGCGATTCAGATCCCGGCCTGCAGCCTGGTACCTGATCTGAAAAGCTTCTTCTTATTACATTCAATAATGCGGCACATTTATTAACGGACAGAAGAAGACGGATGAAATGCCGGTTTCAGAACGCATGGCGGTGAAGCAGCCTGCACAGTGGAACCGGTATCGTATCGTCATCCCTGTCCGTACAGCAACTTCGACCATGACCGTCGCAACTATCCATTCTGTTCACCTGCCTTTTTTCTTATTGCGTCATTTGTCGTTATATAATCTGCAATAATAAATTATAATATAATTATCCTCCGATGTAAACCTTCTTTTTTCACAGGCCCGGGGCATGCTGATCTGGTTACTCTTCGCGGCCGTAAGGAAATTCACTCTGCTCTGCCATGCTTGCATGAGCAGAGCAGAGTAAATTTCCTTACAGGGTCTGAGCCCTACATGAGAAATCCAGCCGCGAAGCGGCGGTGAAGCCCATAAGGGCGAGATTTCGAATGGAGGGCTCAGACCCAACCGCTTGCGGTTGGGCCGTGAATAGTAACCTGGTCTGTACTGCCACTTTTGTCATAATCAGCTTATTATGTCAGTGCTCAGGGCTCCGGCGGCTTCCTGGTTGGCTGTTTCTGCCTCGGTGTAGTTTGCCGCTATCTCCTGCAGGTCCTTTACGTGCTCCTCTACCATTCTGTACAGGGCGTTCATGTCGTCCTGAAGTCCGGCAAACTTTGCTTTGTAGGCTGTGGCTGCATCGCCGCTCCAGATGTCTCCGCTCAGTTCGTTCACCAGGCTTAACATCCTGTCAGTGTGTCCTTTCATCGCAGTGTTCTCACCCTCAAGCTCACCGGACACAGCGTTGAGTCTTTCCGGGGTAACTTTTAAGTAATTGGCCATTTTTCCCTCCTGCTCAAATTCTCATAATCAATAGGTACGGCTTGAAGCTATTGTCACGTTCTGTGCTTCGGCAGCCTCATATTTGGCGATTATCTGTTCCAGGGCTGTCGTGTATTGCGTGATCGCGCCTGAGAAGGTTCCCATCTTGCCCTTATCTGTGCTGAATGCCGTGTAGAAAGCATCGTGCGACTCGCCTTCCCAGCTTCCTTCAAGTGTGTGTACCGTATTCTCCATGCTGTCAGCTGTTTCCATGAAATTCTGGTTGAGCTGTATCAGCTCTTCATTTTTGCTTCTCAGTGAAGCGCTGGTTACTCTTATTTCTGATGCCATAATTCCTCCTCCCTGAAATCACTTTTCAGGTGCTCGACTTACCGGTGCCCGCAAGGCACCATACTTTGTCTCCTGTATTGATCCATTCCGCCTGTATTCTTTCAGTATTCTCTTGCCGCTGCGAGCATCAAAGCGTTCATCTCGGCCTGATAGATATTATCGGCTATCGTCCTAATGACTTCTGCCGATTCCATAAGTGCCTGCGAGATACGGCCGGCTTTTTCCTGAAAGGCGCTGCACTTTGATGCAAAAGCTTCTGCGCTCTGCCCTTTCCAGGAAGCGGACATAATGCCTGAAAGCTCATTTATGCCTTCTGACAGACTTTTCCTTATGTTTTCCGCTGCTGCTGTCAGGCTTTCCGCCTGGGCAATCGCAGTCTCATATTCCAGATAGATCTCTGCTTCTGTTTTCATTATCAGTTTCCTATCATCATTATCAGTTTCCTATCACATCATTACTGAGTTCTGAAGCCAGATTTCCGGCCTCCTGCTCAGCCTCCGTATAAACACCGGCCATGCGCAGCAGCCGGCCGGGATGCTCTTCTAAATCCTTAACTGCCTCAAAGGCCCTCTCCCTGGCTTTCATATAATCATTCCTGTGTTTCTCTGCCGCCTCGCCTTCCCAGAAGGAAGAGCAGGACATTACCGCTTCATCTGCGGCGCTGAAACTGCTTCGGACAGACGCGGCTGCGCTCTGTATCCCGGAGGCGGCAGTTCTCAATTCTTCAGCAGTGACTCTTAAACGTATGCTCATTTCTTCTTTATCTCCTGTACGGGATGATTCCTGATACTTATATCATGCAGTATGCCTTTACCGTCATCTTCCGGCTTTCCTGAAAGAAATACGGCTCAGGTACAGTTCAGGCATTATCAGTTAATTAAACTGCCGCTTCCTGAATTCTTCCCGCAGCATCTTCCTCACAATTCTCATATGAAGCAGCCGCAAAGCTCTCATAACCGGAGATTTCATTCAATAATCCGCATGCTTCCCGGACAGTTGATATGTCTTTTGCAAGCATGATCTGATATTTCTCTTTTGCCTCACCTTCCCACATACTGTCCATGGCCTTTCCGGCACTCTCTGCCTCATCCGCCGCTTTCAGGGCATCCATGCAGGCCTGCTGTACCTTTTCAGATACATTCCTGACCCCTGTTGTGTCAACTCTTATAAAGTCTCCCATAGCTGAATCTCCTTTTCGGTTCTTGTATTCGCCGGATATGTGACGGACTTATGCCGACTTGTGACGGGCTTATGCCTGCTTGTTACAGGCTTATACCGACTTGTGACGGGCTTATGCCTGTTTGTATCGGGTTTGTTCCATTCTTGTGCCACTTCTTGAGTGCCACCTCTGTTTTTACAGCTACAGCATGATCAGCCTCTTTCCGTCAGTCAGGCCGCATTCCAATACGGTATAATTAAACGGCAGGACTATCTCATCTCCTGTCACAAAAAGCATAAAGCCCTCCGGATCAGGCTTCCCGGCTGAACCGCATTCTTTCCACAGAATATCCGCCATCTCCCGGATCATCTCCTTGATGGTGCAGTCCTCATCCACCTCGAACTCATAAGAATGGTCAAGGGAAGGGACATAAACATCCAGCTGCATTTATAATCTCCTGTGTGCTGCCCGGAACAGTCCGGCGTCTGCCGCACTTGCGTTTTTGTGCGCCATCAGCAGCAAATGCTTCGGACTGTTCTGAACAGTTACCATTATTCTTCATTATCAAACGATACTATAATCTTCTTAACTCAGTACAGGAACCACCACCTGACATTATTCTTCATTATCCAAAGGAACTATGATCTTACCCGGTGCTTCCGATCCTGCTTCTCCCGGGAGGAGGCCTGTTCCCGGCTTCATGGCGCGGTTCTGCTCCCTGAAATCCAGATAGTCAAACTTCAGGAATGTATTGTTGGCAGTCCTTCCGCCAAAATGAATGCCGGTACCTGAAGATATAAATGCGCGGAACGCCGTCTGTCCGGAAACCATGTGTTTTTTCTCCATCGAGAGTTCCCCTGCTATTATGAGGCCGTATCCCCTGCCCTTGCTGAACAGCATTTCCAGGAAGCCATTCATGTTCTTGTCTGACCGCTGTGCCCCGGTTATCAGATCTGCAATATCAGAGATGGCAATAAGGATCGCCTGAAAGCCACCCGCATTCTTTTGAGAGCCAGTGCTTTTTCCTGATGCGGTCATTTCTTTTTTGATCTGATTTCTCTCTGTGAGGAGAGGTGAAAGACTGTTCCTGAATGTATCCAGAATCTCTTCTTCATTCGAGGCATATATTATGTGTGGCTCACTACGGAAACCTGAAAGCGGATGTTCAGAAGAATCTATTATATACACCTGCATTCTCTTCTGCATTGCTGCCCGTATCAGTATCCGCAGGAAGTTGGTCTTTCCACTTTCCCTCTCACCCGAAACAAGACAGCAGAAATGCTTTTCAGGGCTCAGCGCATATATATCCGCGTCATCTGCAAAGTAGCCTGCAGGAATCACATTGTCTTCCACGAGCTTTTTCTGCACTTCTGGATTCTGCAGAAAGTCTCTCCACACAGGCCTTCGCGGAATTTCCGGGACTCTCTCCGCTTCATGTCCTTTATACCTTTCACGCAGCTCAAGGCATAATGCGCGGATGCCTTCCTGCCTTTCGAAATCTCCTTCTCCGTCATTTGCCAGAGCAGTCTGGAATTCCAGCACTCTTCCGTCATAAAGGGCAAGGCCTCTGCCGTGTATGCCCGATGCCGGCATGGTCTCTATACGGATAGTCCTGAACATATCGGCGCAGGTAAACCTGTCCTCAGCCCCCAGGCAGATCACCGTTCTGATGTTTTCTCGCAGCCGGCTGCCTATCTCGCTCATGCTGAAGCCTGCTGCCGAGATTACCAGGTATATTCCGAGTCTCAGTCCTTCTCTTGAAAGATTCAGGATAAACGCATCATAAGCATCACCTGTCTTTTCCCGGAATGCCGCATAGTTGTCTATCATTACGAATACAGAAGGGAAGTTCTCCCTGCCTTTATGTTCAGGGCCTGACGCTTCGCCGTCAGTCTCAGCCTCTGAATAGTCTGTGAAACCCGTACCATGAAATGCCTCTTTCCGGCGGACACATATGCGCTCCAGCATTTTAAAGAAACGTCTGAGTTTTTCCGGATCATCTTCATACATAAGCCCTCCAAAATGTGGAGACGCCCTGTACTCCTCCATCGATTTCCCGCTCAGGTCTATTCCATAGATATTTACCTGAGCAGGTGAATACTGTTTCACAAGCCCTGAAGCAAAGGTCTGCAGAAATGTAGTCTTTCCGCTCACAACAGTTCCGCATACGGCAATGTGCCCGGCATCCGGAAGACTGATAATAAGAGGCTTCTGTGACTGCATGTCCGGAATATCCAGAAGCCCGACAGGCACAGATATTGAATTATTCTTTCCAGAGGATGATATTCCGGTTTTTTCTGAATCAGATGCTGACGTCTTTTTTTCATAACCCGTGTGTGTTTCATTTCTTTCCACGCCAGATCCGGCGATGGTTTCAGCAAGGCTTTCCTCATCAGATCCGGCTATATTTTTAACAAGATCATCCTGAAGGATTTTTGCCTTGAGGGGAGGCAGCCACAGCAGACGGCTGTTTTTATAACCTTCCTCCCTCGCAGTATGTTTAAGAAATCCGGCCACCGCTTCCAGCTGTGATATCTCCTTTTTGCTTTCTTCTGCAGAATCTGAAGCCTTTCTGCTTCCAGACGTTGCTGATCCTTTCTTTCCGGTCAGTGATATCATCCTTACCTTTCCGGATGACTCCCCATTTTCCCCGGTATAAACCGCCCCGCTCCATCCTGACTGGAATTGTTCAAAGATCTCATCATTGCCTACCTGAAGGCAGCATCGCCCCACCCCGGTTATGGCTGACGCATCTGCCTTTCCAAGCATGTCCATACTGTCCTGCCGGTTCTGTACCCTGAGGCACAGTCTGAATCTGGAATTGCTCCTGATGCTCTCATCGACCACCCCTCCCGGCTTCTGTGTTGCCAGGATAAGATGAACCCCGAGGCTTCTGCCTACCTGGGCGACACTTATAAGCTCCATCATGAAATCAGGCTCTTCCTTCTTCAGCTCGGCAAACTCATCTATGACTATCACCAGATGAGGCATCGGCTCAGTGCATTCCCCGCTCTTATACATTCTTGTATAGGCATCAATATGGTTGATCCTTAGATTCCCAAGGATCTTCTGCCTCCTGCGGTTTTCGCTCTTGATCGAAGCCATTGCCCTCTGGATATGGTTTCCGGAAAGATTCGAGATACTGCCCGCAATGTGCGGGAGCCCTTCAAAAAGATTGGCAAGCCCGCCTCCCTTATAGTCGATGATGAAGAACGCTATATCGTCCGGGCTGTAATTCACCGCAAGTGACAGGATAAAGGTCTGAAGTGTCTCGCTCTTCCCGGAGCCTGTCATTCCGGCGACCAGGCCGTGCGGGCCATGATATTTTTCGTGTATGTCCAGATACATCGGCGCGTCGCCTGCTTTCCGCCCTATGCACCCACGGATATTCTCATAGGTCCTGTTCTTAAGCCACCTCTCTGCAGGATTGAGCTCCTCCGGTGTATTCACCCCGTACATCTCCAGAAATCCGACTTCACCGGGTATCTTTCCTTCTCCGCGCACATTCTGTACCCTTATGCCGCAGATCCCTCGGCTGAAGTTTTCGCATTCCTTCGTATTCACATGATCATATTCAACTTCAGTCCTTAAGTTCCGTCCTTCTGCTTCATAGATCCCCGAAAAGGACTCTGTGTCCTCCGCGAAAAACCCGCATGTGTTTGGCAGCTCGTCATACCTCTCGGACATGAACACGGTCGTCAGGCCGCAGGATGATGCATGGTCAAAGATATATCCGCAGATAGCCTCGCCTTCGATGAGCCTCGGATCAGCAATAAACATAATATAATAGGGAAGAAAGCCCTCCCGCATTGAAGGTTTTCTGTCTTCTCTCACTCTGTGCCTGAAGACAGATGCCAGTTCATAAAAGATGTCCCCTGCTTCCTTTCTGTCCGACGCGATGTATCGTGTCTTCCTGTCATCTGACCATGTGTGAGGCAGCCATCTTGCGAAATTCCAGAATTCGCACGCATCAGGATCGTCCCCATTGTACACAAGAACCAGCTTTACATCGCTGTAACAGCAGGCTGCTGCTGTCTGGAGCATCATAAGCCTGGCCACCGCACCATTCTCACGGCCTTTTCCTGAACTGATGATCCCAATCTGATGATAAGCACGCATGTCAGCAAGCACCGGTACCTGATGGAGTGTCTCGAAATTCTTCTTGAGCATCGACGGCTTGTCTGCCAGCGGGTCCTGCAGGACACTGAACTTCCGTTCTCCTGACTTGATAACGATCTGAAAAGGCGCGTCTCCGGTTCCCAGCCTTTGTGTTAGAAAATCCTTCTGTCCCGGGTTCCTGTTCCATAGCAGGGATGACTCTCCGATGGTTGACATAACCTCTGACGCTGAAGGATACATCCGGTTCATTACATCCCGGTTTCTCGTGTATTTTTCCTGCAGCTCCTCCTTTTTATCAAGCAGATAGCTGCTGTACGATACAAAGCGCTGTTCCTCCGCATCCGTTTCAAGGGCTGTTCTCCTCCTCCGGTTCATTATCGCCCAGAATACGCTCACGCAGGCGGATGTACCTGCCATTACCAGCCCGGAGTACAGAAAAAGTCCATTTCTTCCCCCCGCAGCCGACATGGCATACATCATCATCGCACTTCCGAATACCATCGGAAGAACCATCGTGAATGAAGGTCCGAGTGCATAAAACAGTGGAGTTTCATCCTTTTTTACGCTGGCGGGAGGGTCCTCGATCTCGAGCGTGCCCTCTTCTGGAATTTCAAGGAAGCGCGGTGAGCGGTGGAAGTAAACCTGCCTGTCAGTGACAGGGCCTGCCTTAAAGGACTGTATTTCATTTCGCAGGCTTTCTGAGGCGTCGGCCATACAGGTTTCATCGAAAAAAACATCCCGGCTGCCGCCGTTTACCGCCAGGTACTCTCCGAGCCATACAAGCCTGAGCCCAAGGATATTGATGTAGTCACCATATTCCAGTATGCGGTCCGTCCTGAGAAATGTCCCGTTCACGTATACCCCGTTGCTGCTGCAACACACAATCCTGCAGGAACCTTTCCCGGCCTTCAGAACAGCATGCTCCCTCGCTATCAGATCCCGGTTGTTATACCGGATGTGGTTTCCATTTCCTCTTCCGATTCGTATCTCCATACCATCCCGAAGTATAAACTTGCGGAATGGAGTGAGCGGACGGTCGGCCGCAGATGGCAGGAAGGTTATATTCTCTTTGTTCCGGGTGGAAATACGGAACAGGTCCTCCCCGGAAATACGGGCCGGCCTGACAAGTTTTTCCTTACCTTTGAATACTTCATAGTCATCCGAAGGGCATATCCTCCACTGTCCGCCCAGGTTTTCGAGTGAAACGGCAAGATCATCCTTCAGGCCAAAGTAAGTATGCTTAAGGATCACCTTATGATCGATGTTCTTTTCCGAAGGAAGAAGGTATTCCTGATATGCTGAAGTCGTATAAACGGTAATCATTATCCCCATAAAGCACCTCTGTAGGTAGACGGAAGCAAGTTGTTTCAGATAGTTATAGTAAGCGTCAAAAACATCTTTACTCTGATGTTTGTACATTGGCGGCGAAATCTACTATCATAGTGCATCAGAGTAAGAGTTCCAATGTCGTTTACTATAGATCTGATTCAGGCAGTTATGTCTGTTTCAGGCAGTTACGCCTTTGCTTACAGTTACATCTGCTTATGACGGTTACATCCTTTCCTCATCACCCCATATTATGTCCGCTTCCATACGGATATCCGCTGCTCTCAGCTGGTCGCGGTCTTTCAGAAGCACTGCCTCATCCCCAAGATACCTCTTTCGTCCGGAACGTATCAGTATCGTCGGGTTTGTCCTGCTCAGGCTGCGAATGTAATAGCCGTCATTTCCCGCGAATATCTCAAACTGCCTCCTTGAACAATATCTGCTTTTCAGCACAATATTGCTGGTCTGATCCCGCCCGACTCTTATAAGCGATGCATCAGAGCAGTCCTCAGTTCTCTGCTCCATACCGCTGCGGATGCGTATTTTAAGACAATTAGTGCGTGGCTTAAACTCAGAGCCCCGGGGCTCCCCTGTACCTTCTGCCGGCCTTATGTCATTTTTCAGCATACGCATCAGCGCTCCTTCCCTGTCAGAAGAAACGTGTCCTTTTTTCTTAAGAGGACGCATGCTCCTCTCCAAATTTCAGGTCCTCCCTTCATTTATTTCAGAAGAATTCCTTATGATACCTCACCTGCGTATACGAAGGATACTGTAAGTAGTCTTGATTCATCTCGCCTGCAGAAGTGCAGGATGAGCCAGAAAATCTCAGTGTCTGCCCACCTTCAGAGTTGCGTCATTAAAAAGACACTATAAACTCAGAATCCCCAAAGCGGACAAGATCTCCGTTCTTCACTTCTGTCCTTCTGTCTGCGCGGTTCCGGTTCATCCAGGTGCCGTTCGTAGAGCCAAGATCCTCAACGCAAAGCTTTCCGCCTTCCAGGGTAAAAGCTGCATGCTTTCTGGAAACTGTCGGATCCCCTTCTATCACGATATCACTGTAATTACGGCTGCTTCCGACAGTTATCCCTCCGTCAATTGCAGATTTAAGCACTCTTGAAGGATCCTTCACGTCCTTGAGACACAGCTCAGGCACACTCTCCTCAGGAGGATGCGCAAACATCATCTGAGTCTCGTAGCTGTCCTCTTCATCCGCAGCTTCTCTTTCAACATAAAACTCCGTTTCCTCATGATCCGGAAGTTCTTCAGGCTCTATGTTCTCATTCGCGGCTCTTTGTTTCTTCCTTCGCATAAGCAGCACAGCTGCAAGAATTGCCGCAGCGGTAAGAAGAACCGCTCCTCCAGCCAGCAGATAACTGCTGCGCGGCATAATATTCCCCAGAAAATCCATTGCGCTCTGAGTTGAAAGGACTTCCGGAATTTCGGTAACTACCGGCTGCAGGGCTGGAACAGGCGTTGGTTCAGGTGATGGTGTTGGTAACGGTGACGGGGTGGCAGTCGGTACCGGCAGAAGACTCTGCGGCATTCTGACATCCCTTGAAACAGTAAAAGAATTGTCGGCAGAAAGATATTCCGCCTTTAAAGATCTGATGCTCCCATCCTGAAGAGAGGGAGAAATGAAAGCGTCGGCATACCAGATGCTGCTGTCCTCATTGATATCGGACAGTATCACTCCCGACGAGCCTGCCTCATAAGTATGGAAGGTCCCATACTTTCTGCCCAGGTACGCCATACCGTCAAGGCCATTTGCTGCGCTGCTGTTCCACTGTACTCCAATAGTATGAAGGATCACCGGTTTTTCCTGAAGGCAGGAGTCCACCTCCTGAAGCGTAACCAGCCCCGAATTAACAGCATCACCGCCGTCAGAAGCCAGTATGATGCGGTACAACGATCCGTCATCCGTCACATAGGAAAGCGCCTGCATAAGCGCATTGTCGACTGCCGTATTCCGGTCAGCCTGCGAAACAGAGTCAAGGAGTGAAAGCAGATGGTCATAATCATTTGTAAAAACGCCTGAATCCGCCGAGATTATCTCAAGGCCGGTATCAAACACAGCCAGACTGAATTCCTCATTCTCCATGTGATTTGATACAAGCAGCCTCAGCAGTTCCCTCAGGCCTTCAAAATCCTTAACAGATTTTGAATTGTCAAGCATGAGTATCGTCTTTACAGGGACGCTTCCCTGTACCGGTCCTGCTTCGCTAATCAGGCATTCTTCTGTCCCGGCCAGAAGTGACAGGTCACCCGGAGATGCATCCGGTGAGATTCCTCCAATAAACAATCGTATGCCGCCGTCATCCCGTACACAGTATTCAGAAATAGCCGGCTGCACCTTATCCCTCCCTTCTGATAATAAGTGCTGCTGCGCTTCTCATGTCCCTTACCCGCACCGCTCACTCCAAGCACGATCCACCGGATCTGTTCCGTAAGCTGCTGTAAGCGAAAGATACTAAACGCTGCAGGTTATCAACTACTCGGATACCATGTGTAAGATACTAGCACCATCTTTGTGCATTGTCAACATATATTTTCTTTTATTACCATGAATTTTATGCAGTTTCGACATAATTCGACACAATTCGACAATTTCAGCCCTGATTCGACATTGTTCGACAAACCTAAATAATACAGGGGACGGTTCCGTACATATGGTCAGTCCTCCCCCTACGGCGTCCGACTCGCCAAAATCTTTTCGGCACCATAGCACTAAAAGCCCTTAGCTATGGCACTATCTAAATGACATTGGGACGGTTCTCTGTCTTATGACAAAGAACCGTCCCCTGTCTTATTTTTAATCTCTGCTGAAAAGATCTCTTGTATATACTTTATCTTCCACACTTCTTAGCACTTCATCAAACCGGTTTGCAAGGATGACATCCGACTCATTTTTGAAGGCTTCTATATCGTTCACAACCTTATTTCCGCCGAACTCAGCACCGTTCTCGAGGGTCGGCTCGTAAATGATGACACGGATCCCTGCCGACGCGATCTGTTTCATTATATCCTGAATCGCTGATGCCCTGAAGTTATCGCTGTTGCTCTTCATCGTCAGGCGGTACACACCGACTGTCTTCGGGTTCTTCGCAATAATGCTGTCCGCCACAAATTCCTTCCTGACCCTGTTGCTGTCAACTACGGCCTGGATCATCGTCTGTGGAACGCCCTTATAGTTCGCCAGCAGCTGCTTGGTATCCTTCGGCAGACAGTAACCGCCGTAACCAAAGGACGGATTGTTATAATGCTCTCCGATTCGGGGATCCATGCAGACGCCATCAATGATCTGCTGTGTATTCAATCCTTTTATCTGAGCATAGGTATCAAGCTCATTGAAATAGCTCACGCGTACTGCCAGATAGGTATTGGCGAACAGTTTGATGGCCTCGGCCTCTGTAGGATGCGCGATAAGAGTCCGGATGTTTTCGTCCTCTGCGCCTTCCTTAAGAAGTTCCGCGAACATCTCCGCCTCTTTTTTCTGATGATCATACGCTCCGACCACGATACGTGACGGATGAAGGTTGTCATAGAGGGCTTTTGATTCCCTGAGGAACTCCGGGCTGAAGATAATGTTGTCAATGCCGTACTTTTCCCTGACACTGTCGGTATACCCTACAGGAACCGTTGACTTGATCACCATGAGCACATTCGGGTTAACCTTCAACACGTTTTCAATGGCGTCCTCAACTGCAGAGGTATCAAAGAAATGATGTTCATCGTCATAGTTGGTAGGTGTAGCTATTATTACCAGCTCTGCGCTTCCATAGGCTGCCGCCTTGTCCACGGTCGTGGTAATATTAAGCTTCCTTTTTCCTTCCTTTGCCTCTTTGAAAAAGCGTTCTATCTCATCATCCTGTATCGGGCTGATCAGTTTGTTCAGTTTGTCGGCCTTTGCCGGTGTTGTTGTGATCGCAGTGACCTCATGGTTCTGGGCAAGAAGAACCGCCAGAGACAATCCAACATACCCCACGCCAGCTACAGTTATCTTCATAATTGTTCCTTTCTTTTATACGAAACGGTTCGGTTTTCCATAATAATGACAGTCCTTTACACGAACTGGTTCAGTTTTTCATCGTAATGACAGTCTTTTATACGAACTGGTTCAGTTTTTCGTCATAATGATAATCTATCAGGTCCAGTTTATCGATCAGATCATTTTTCCTGATGCCTCGAAGAGTGCACAGAGCTTCAAGAGAATCGTAGTAATCCCTGAGCTGTGTATTGACATAGCTTAACAATATGAACGGATCTTTTGGTATCATAAATAATCCTTCTTTTTCCGGCAGTCCTTAAGACCTGTCGCAAAATAACGTGTGCATTCTGCCTGTCCTTATTCTCTGATTGCACAAGGCCGAGAAACATTCCTTTCCTTTTTCTCTGAGTATACCAGGCCGAAAACACTGACATAGCTTAAAGCCGCCGCATCAGCTGATGCAGCGGCCCATAAGGTATAATCCATAAAACGCGAACGTCCGGATGATTTTTACTGCCACTTCCAGCCTGCAACCTCAGGCAGGTCCTCACCGTACTTGTGGATATACTGTTTGTGCTCCACAAGCTTGTTGCTCATCTTCTGATACAGATAAGCTCCGCGGTTTCCGAGCTGCGGCAGGAATTTAAGAGCTTCCTGCACCAGATGGAAGCGGTCCACATCGTTCTGTACACGTACATCGAACGGAGTCGTGATGGTACCTTCCTCACGATATCCGCGTACATGCATGAGACGGTTGTTATGGCGGCGATAGGTAAGCTCATGAACCAGGCTCGCATAGCCGTGGAAGTTGAAGATGACCGGCTTGTCAGTGGTAAAGAGCATATCATATTCCGCGTCAGAGAGTCCGTGCGGATGCTCATTCTGCGGCTGCAGCTTGAACAGGTCGACCACGTTGATAAAGCGGATCTTGAGTTCCGGAAGCTCCTTATTAAGGATAGAAACAGCAGCGAGCGCTTCAAGTGTCGGTGTTTCACCTGCGCACGCGAAAACGATATCCGGCTCCTGGCCTGCATCGCTTGATGCCCACTCCCAGATTCCGATTCCCTGTGTGCAGTGCCTGATAGCTTCGTCCATTGTAAGCCACTGCGGACGCGGATGCTTGGAAGCGACTATTACATTTACATAATTGCGGCTGCGGATGCAGTGATCAAAGCAGGAAAGCAGGCAGTTTGCATCCGGCGGGAGATAAAGGCGTACTACATCTGCTTTCTTGTTAGCGATGTGATCCATGAATCCGGGATCCTGATGAGTAAAGCCGTTGTGATCCTGCTGCCATACGGTAGATGCCATGATAAGGTTGAGGGATGCGATCTCCTCACGCCATGGCAGCTGGTTGCAGACCTTGAGCCATTTAGCATGCTGGGCTGCCATCGAATCGATTATACGGGCAAATGCCTCATATGTAGCAAAGAAGCCATGACGACCGGTAAGCAGATATCCTTCGAGCCAGCCTTCGCACATATGCTCTGACAGCATGGAGTCCATGATACGTCCGTCGGTAGAAAGGAATTCGTCCGTATCATATTTCTCGGCGTTCCAGTCTCTTTCTGCTGCTTCGAATACATGGTTCAGACGGTTTGACATAGTCTCGTCCGGTCCGAAAATACGGAAATTGCGGGTTTCCTGATTAAGCTTAAGGATATCACGGATAAACTTGCCAAGCTCGATCATATCCTGGCCGTCTGTCTCGCCGTGCTGTTTTACATCGTAAGCATAGTCGCGGAAATCCGGCAGCCTCAGGTCGCGAAGCAGGAGTCCGCCGTTGGCATTGGGATTTGCGCCAAGACGGCTGTTTCCCTTCGGGGTGAGTTCCTCAAGTTCAGGGATAAGGCGTCCTTTGTCATCGAAGAGCTCTTCTGCATGATAGCTCCTGAGCCACTCATCGAGAAGTCCAAGGTGCTCCGGTTTTTCCATGGTGATAGGCACCTGATGGGCACGGAAGCTGTTCTCAATCGGCTTTCCGTCAACTACCTTCGGACCTGTCCAGCCCTTCGGGGTGCGAAGCACGATCATCGGCCAGAACGGACGGGTCGGATCATTCTCTTCGCGGGCCTTCTTTTGGATAGCCTTGATCTCCTCGATTACGATGTCCATGGTCTCCGCCATCTTGCGGTGCATGGTCATCGGATCATCGCCTTCAACGAAGTACGGCTTCCATCCGTTTCCTTTGAAGAAAGCTTCAATTTCTTCGTGTGAAATGCGGGCAAAAAGTGTCGGGTTGGCGATCTTGTAGCCATTCAGGTGAAGGATAGGAAGCACCGCGCCGTCACTGATCGGATTCAGGAATTTGTTGCACTGCCAGGAAGTAGCAAGCGGTCCTGTCTCAGCTTCGCCGTCGCCTACTGCGACAGTTGCGATAAGGTCAGGATTGTCAAATACCGCGCCAAATGCATGAGCGATAGAATAGCCAAGCTCACCACCCTCGTTGATAGAACCCGGAGTTTCCGGAGCGCAGTGGCTGGGAACACCGCCCGGGAACGAGAACTGTTTGAAAAGCTTCTGCATGCCATCCTCATCACGGCTGATGTTTGGATAAACCTCGCTGTAGCTTCCCTCCAGATATGTGTTTGCAATAAAGAAGTTTCCGCCATGTCCGGGACCGGAAAGGAAGATCATGTTGAGATCATATCTCTTGATCGCCCTGTTCAGGTGGGTGTAGATAAAGTTCTGCCCCGGTACTGTTCCCCAGTGGCCAACAATCTTCTTCTTGACCATCTCCTTTGTGAGCGGTTTTTTCAGCAGCGGATTTTCAAGCAGATAAAGCTGCCCCGCCGACAGATAATTCGCCGCGCGCCAGTACGCATTCATTTTCTGAAGCAGTTCCTCGGTGACAGGTCCCTTTTCCTCGCACTGCAAGGTGTTTTCTGCGTTCATGAGAATCACTCCTCTCTGTTTAAAATATGAAACTGTATCGGAATTACCCGTCATGTCCCGCATAAAGCGCATCCGGTTCCCGAACAGCCCAAAAGACATTATGTCTTTACGGAATAATAATAGCAGAAACCGCACGGTTCAACAACATATTTTTCAAATATGGAGGTGCGAAATAAGACAGGGGACGGTTCTCTGTCTTATTTTAACAGTACTTTATCAGCGCTTTTCCGACTCCGTTATTGTTGTTGTCGTCTGTTACTGCATCACATAGCGACATTATACCGGGCTCGGAGTTGCCCATTGCTACAGATAAACCTGATATTTCCAGAAATGCACGGTCGTTTTCAGCATCGCCTATGCCTATAGTTTCCCCGGGTGCTATCCCAAGGTAGTCACATAAAGCTCTGAGCCCTTCTGCTTTTGTCACTCCTGCGGCGTTCATTTCAAGAGATGTTTTTTCTGCAAATACAAACGTGAGCGGCAGATCCCTGAGTTCTTCGTATGCCTTCTGGCGATCCCCGGGAGACCGGAAATATATATTCATCTTGGCTTTCTTTTCATGCCTGCATGCCTCCTCCACTGCGGATGGCACTGTCTTCATGACCTTTTGATATGTCGGCTGGTATGCTTCCATGTAAAAATCTGCCATGTGTGTTATATCGGAAGCTGATACGATCGATTCCTCCTCAAGAAGCAGATGCAGCATTCCTCCGTATTTTTCTGCGGTCTCTGCAATCCGCGCTGCCGCAGCTTCCGAAATCGGCCGGCAGAAAAGACTTCGCTTCGCTTTCAGGTCATATAAAACAGCGCCGCTCATGCATATGGCAAAGTCGATCATCGGAAAAATGCTGCGATATGGCATGATTTCCGGGACAGACCTTCCTGAACAGTATACTACCTGTACTCCCCTCGCTGTCACCTCACGAATGTCCCGGACAGAATCCGGATGAACGCTCTTGTCCGACATAAGCAGAGTACCGTCCATATCGATAGCCGCAAGTTTATATTTATTACTGTCCTTTTGCTGTTTCAAGTGTTTTTCCTTTCTATTATTCTGTCCTGCATCAATCCACTTATATCCTTAGTTATCATTTTTATATAAACCCCAGTAACTGTTCAGGACAGCCTGAAGCACTTTCTGCTGAGTTGCTGTATGTCGGCGGCACACGTTCAGCAGTGACCTGAACGGAGCGCAGCTCGTACGAACATGATTCAACAGGCTAACGGCATATTCTTCCGCACCCACTCTGCCAGCAGATCAAAACCGGCACCTGTCTTTGCGCTGACCGGCAGCACCTGTGCATCCGGGTTAAGATCATGGATCCGCTTTTCTGCTTTTTCAAGGTCGAAATCAAAGTAATCCAGTGTATCGATCTTATTAATAAGCACAAGATCGCTTGTTTTGAACATCAGCGGATACTTAAGAGGTTTGTCGTCCCCCTCAGGAACGCTCAGTATCATAATGCGTTTGTGCGCACCGGTGTCAAATTCGGCCGGACATACCAGGTTTCCTATATTCTCAAGTATAAGAAGATCCAGGTCTTCAGTTTCATACTCCGAAAGAGCCCTGCTCACCATGTCCGCATCTATGTGGCACAGACCTCCATTGTGTATCTGCAGTGTCCGGATATCCGTTTTATCAGCTACCTCCTTTGCGTCTTCGTCAGATTCAATATCCACATCCATAACACCGATGCGATACTCGGACTTAAGCATGTTTATAAGTGTCACCAGCGTAGTAGTCTTGCCGCTGCCGGGTCCCGACATAAGATTCAGGAAAAGTGTCTTCTGTCCATCCATCTTCCGGCGGATAAGATCTGCTGTACGTTCATTGTCCGCATATGCGCTCTCTTCTATCTTAATGACCCTTACCTTTCCCATAGCCCCTCCGTTAACAGTATCGTTAATCTTGTTTCAAAACCTATTGTTTTTCGTAACTTACTAATATATAATATAGATATTATATCAAACTGCCAACATTTTTCAAACTAATTACTAATTTCAGGAGGTAAAGCATATGTTAGTGAACACCAAAGCACGGGTCGGCGTTTTCGCCATCGCTCTTGGCGCCTATCTTCCCCAGTTTCCAACCCTGGTTCCAGAGTTCGAAAGCCAGTTTGAAGCTTTCAAGAAAACCATTCCCGATTCAGTTGAGCTTATCGACGGCGGTATAGTAACTACGAAGGAGCTTTCAATGGCAGCTGGTGACAAATTCCGTGCAGCCGATGTTGACCTTGTCATCCTCCAGCTTCTCACCTACGCAACTTCCTACAACATGCTCCCCGCAGTAAGGGATATCGATGTACCGGTTGTTCTAGTGAACGTGCAGAAAAAACGCGCTCCGGAATATGCCACAACAGATACCCCGACATGGCTCGGCGAGCTTTATGCCTGCGGCGCTGTCGGTGAGATGGTTGCCGACCTTGAGCGTGCCGGCAAACGCCATGCAGTTATCACCGGCGTTGTCGAAGGCGGAGATCCTTATGTACAGGCTGAGATTGAGGACTGGTGCCGCGCCGCGCAGGTAAGAAGACGTTTCCGCGATACCAACCTTGCCCAGATAGGAAGGCCTTATCCCGGCATGATGGATCTTTATATTGATGAGACCAACCTGTATCATCGTATGTGGCTGTATACCAAGCAGTTCGACTGGGAAAAAATGTGGGCGATCGCCGATGATATAACAGACGAGGAAGCTATCCGCGCCAAAGCACAGGATATCCTTGACACCTTCGAGATCGAGGGCGGCGGAACCATCGAAAAAGTATGGGATATGGCAAAATATGTTGTTGCCTTTGAGCAGTGGGTAAAGGATGAGCAGCTTGGATTCGTGGCTTCCCACTATGACGGCTTTGCAAAAGGCGTAGCCGGAAAGCTTGACAGTATGCTTATCCCCGCATTCTCAATGCTTATCAAGCAGGGAACCGCATGTGCGGTTGAAGGCGATATCAAGGTCGCAATGGCTATGTCCATTCTGAAGACCATTTCAGGCACAGGCCAGCTTTCTGAAATGTACTCAATCGACTTCAATGAAGACATCTGCATCATCGGCCACTCCGGCAGCGGCGACGCTGATATCTCACAGAGCAGGAAGCCAACTATGAAGATCGTTCCCGTATTCCACGGCAAGACCGGCGGCGGCTACCTCACCCAGTTCTATCCGCCGACAGGCCCTGTCACCTATCTTGGCATTACACAGGACAAGGACGGACATTTCAAATTCGTCACCGCCGAAGGCATCAACGAGGAAGGCCCGATCTTCATGTTCGGTGATACCAACATGCGCACACGCTTCTCCATTGGCGCAAGAGAATTCTGCAACCGCTGGAGCGAAGCAGGCCCGACCCATCACATGGCCGCTGCTGTAGGCAGCTGGACCGACACAATACTTAAAGTGGCCAAGATCTTCAACATACCCGTTGACGTAGTTTGCAGGTGAGAAAAAGATCTCATACTCTTTTCCGACACGTAGTTTCGGGCTTTACGGATTGGGGAGGTGGCGACGCTCAGAGTTGCGAAGCCCGCTTCCCCCTCCCCAAACCCCTCCCCCCTGGGCACGCTTTTAAAAACATTTCTCTGATATGAGAAGAAAAACAATTGATAATGTAGTATAAAACGAAAAGCAGCAAGACAGGGGGACGGCAAGACAGATAAAGACAGGGGACGGCAAGACAGATAAAGACAGGGGACGGTTCTGTGTCTTTAGACACAGAACCGTCCCCTGTCTTAAATGACTGACAATAAAAAGAGGACTGTAAAAAAAGTCGTTCTTTTTTCACAGCCCCTTGTTTAAATGATCACAGACTCTTTATCATATCGAAGTACTTGTTATATGCCTCTTCATATTCCCTGTTGAAGTTTTCGTTTCTTCCGGATCTCAGCTGTGAGAAGTAGTTGTGTTCCTGGTTTGCTATTTCCGGGTTTACTCTTACCACTGTCGCTTCGCCTATGTTTGCGCACAGGTCGGCTATCCGTTTCATATATGTAAGCAGGTTCATGAAGTTCGGGTCGGTGTACACGTTGCACTGTCCGGATACCATACGGTTCAGGTGATTGGCTTTAAGCTTTCCGGTAAGGCTGTCGGTCACATCAACCAGCGGTTCTATATGGTATGCCGCGTTGACATCCCTGTTCCTGAAGGCCATCTCGGCATAGGTCAGGGTCTGCTCCAGCAGCTCCCACATTACCCTGATCTCGGCTTTTGCCGTATCAGAAAACTCCACTTCCATTTCCGCGAGGTGTTTAGCCTCATCAGCAATGTAGACTGCGGTATCTCCCAGCCTCTCAAAATCCGTTACGACCTTGTAATACTCATCCAGTATCGCTACCTGATAGGTTTCACGCAGGTGCGGCAGAAGGCTCACCATATATTTGCTGACCTGGTCGGTCAGAAGGTCTATGTTATCCTCCTCTGCGTCTATCTCAGCTTTGATCTTTTCATCATAATGATCCAGAAGGGTAAACGAAGCACGCACATTTTCACGTGACGCATTGAACTGGGCAAGCAGCAGATCATAGCAGCTGTTAAGCGCAAGAGCCGGAGTAAGGAAGAATGCCGGGTTGAGTCCGTCCATCTTTTCTTTGTAAGGATTATCGGGAACCGGCTCATCCTTTACTATCTTCCTGCTGAGTTTTTCATATACTCCGATAAACGGGAACAGAGTAATAGCGCAGCAAAGATTAAAGACTGTATTTGTATTGGCAATGATACCGGAATTCACTGCACTTCCCCAAAGTTCACCGAGAAATCCCATTCTGTGCAGTATGCTTACCACCGTAAGGACCAGCACCGTCTCGCTCAGGTTGAAAAGTATATTGACCACACCTATGCGTCGTGCTTCAGCCTTCTGTCCGATAGAACATACTATGGCAGTAGTGACACAGTCTCCCAGATAGATTCCCACAATCACCGGATAAACTGCCTTGAAGGTAAGAAGTCCTGAGGCAGAAAACGCCTGCAGGATACCAATTGTCGCTGAAGAGCTCTGAAGTATGAATGCTACTCCTGCGCCTGTCAGGTAACCAAGAAACGGGTTCTTTCCCAGACCTGTAAGCAGTCTCTCGAACAATCCGGACTCGGTCAGCGCGCTGACGGCTCCGGTCATGTTCATAAGGCCTGAAAAAAGGATTCCGAAGCCTATCGCTATATTCCCTATCGCTGCCGAATTCCGGAAGCTTTTTCCCATTATAAAAATAATACCGATCACCAGGGCCAGCGGCGCAAGCGTGGACGGCCTGAAAATCTGCAGTATGGCTCCGGCTGAAGAATCAATGTCTAAAAGGCGGATGATCTGTCCGGTTACAGTAGTACCGACATTGGCGCCTATTATGATTCCGAGCGACTGATGCAGAGTAAGCACGCCGGCGGCTACAAGGCCGGAGGTAATCACGATAGTAGCCGTAGATGACTGGATGACTGCAGTGACCGTCACTCCAAGCAGCAGAGCTTTAAAAGGATTGTTGGTAACCTTCTCCATTACCTTTTTGAGGGTTCCCGATGATCCCTGTTTAAGCCCGTCACCCATCAGGCGCATGCCATAAAGGAACATGGCAAGTCCGCCAAGCAGTGTAAGCACATCAAAAGGACTCATTGTTCTGTTATTCTCCTGTCAGCCCGGACTTCCTGTTTATACCGGGCTTTATCTTATGTTTATTACCGGGTCCGCTTTCAGCATCCGGATTCCGCTATACCAATGTTTATTACCGGATCCGCTCTCAGCATCCGGATTCCGCTGCACCACGCGCATCACTACCGTTTTTTGCTCAGATTTTCACTGGAGCCGGCGGGCTCTGCAGGCGGTTTTGCGTCCTGATTTCTAATAGTGCAGGCAGGCCCTGAAATTTCATCTCATTCTGCCGCTTCCGACTTCGCGTATTACTCCGTCGCGGTATGCGTCCAGAAGCTCCCGAAGTTCGTTTATACGGTTTTCTATTGCTTTTCCGTTATCGGTATCCTTCACATGCTGTCTTCTTGAAGTGTAACGCACAGCCACACGGTTGGATACGATATCCTGTTCTTCGGCTACTGCCCTCTCGGCAGTTGTAAAAGGCTCATGTGCGGTGAGCATCAGTCCATATGAATTGTATATCAGTGTGTAGCCCGCGATTCCGGTGACACTGTGGTATGCCTTCGAAAAGCCTCCGTCGATCACGACCACCTTGCCGCCGCATTTTACAGGGTTCTCGCCCTCGCTCTGGTGCACCGGCACATGTCCGTTGATAATGTGGCCGTTCTCCGGGTCAAGGCCGAACTCCGTAAGGAGCATATTGACCACATTCTCATTTTCGATAAGTTCGTAATAAGAATTCTTTTTCTCTTTGTGGGTCTTTTTATCCTCGATAAAATAGCGCTCGAAGGTAGTCATCTTGTCCTTTCCGAACAGCGGTGAGTTCGGAGCCGTCCAGATGTACCAGAGGATATCGCGGCTCTTGTCCTTTTCAGCTTTGTTCATGGAGAAAAAGGCCCGCCGTACATATGACTCAAGAAGATCGTACAGCGACTTTCCGCTCCGCCTGTGGCCATAGATCACGACTTCCTTGAGAGTTCCGTCCTCATTGAGCGGAACGCTGCCGTGGAACAGAAGGTTTCCGTTGTATGTCTTGTAAAGTCCGCCCTGATCAAGCAGCAGCTGCATGTGCCTCTGAAGCTTTTCACAGTTGCGGAAAGATGCTGTCAGTCTCTCGATAACAGTTTCCTCTTCCGGGGAAAGCGCATACGGATCATTCCCCCAGTCCACCGTAGGAAAATTAGCGTCCGTAAGCGGATACTCATTTCCGTCCGGCAGAGTGATCGTTCCCTTTTCAGGATCTATGCGGTGCAGCAGCATCCTGTCTTCCATCTCATAGTCAGGATGCTTTCTTATCAGCTGTCCCTCCAGCTTGAACTGCATCACTGCTATCGCCTTGTGCATACGGCGGCTCAGGACTCTTTCGGCATCACTGTAGGCATGCTCGCCTTTGATGCTGAACTTTTCACAGGGATCCTCCTCATACACCTGCATCGCAAATGCGGCAAGAGGCATCATGTTGATCCCGTACCCGTCTTCAAGGATGTCAAGGTTGTCATAACGGATGGAATTGCGGATGACCGTAGCAACGCAGGCCTTCTGCCCCGCCGCGGCGCCCATCCAGACTATGTCATGGTTTCCCCACTGGATGTCAAGCGAATGGTATTCCATCAGCGTATCCATGATAAAGTGCGGGCCAGGCCCGCGGTCATAGATATCCCCGATAATGTGAAGCCGGTCGATGACAAGCCTCTGTATCAGCTCGGAAAGAGCTATAATAAAGTTCTCGGCCCTGCCTATCTCGATTATCGTGTCAACTATCGAATCATAGTATGCTTCTTTGTCAAGGACCTCCGCCTTCTCGTTGATCAGCTCTTCTATCACGTAGGCATAATCAGACGGCAGAGCTTTACGCACCTTTGACCGGGTATATTTGGACGCAGTTGTCTTGCAGACCTCGATAAGCCGGTACAGCGTGATCTTATACCAGTTTTCCATATCCGGCTCGGTGTTCCTTACAAGCTCGATCTTTTCTTTAGGGTAATAGATGAGCGTAGCAAGGGAACGTTTATCACTGTTGCTGAGGGTATGGCCGAAAACATCGTCAATTTTTTTCCTCACTGCACCCGAACCGTTCCGCAGCACATGCGAAAACGCTTCGTACTCGCCGTGAATATCTGACAAAAAGTGCTCGGTTCCCTTTGGAAGGTTCAGGATCGACTGAAGATTGATGATCTCTGTCGCGGCCTTCCCTATAGTCGGATAAATCTCAGCCAGACGTCTGAGATATCGCAGTTTTTCCTCTTCCAGATTATTATCATTTTCCATTGCAGTTCTCCAAAGATCTGTAAAATCCTGTAACTGTCAGGTGTGTCACAGCCGCCAAAAGCCGTTTTGCTACTGCCAAAGTCTGTTTCGCTGCTGCCAAACACCGGTTCGCTGCTGCCAAACACCGGTTCGCTGCTGCCAAAGATCGTTTCTCAGTTTCCGGATCATGATCCGGTTTCGGCGGCAATATACTTTTCCGTGCAGATAATGATTCTACCACATTTGAGAAGAATGGGCAAGCATAAACAAACTTTGTCAGTATTAGCAGGCTTTGAGCAATAGCAATCAAAAAGAGGAGAAGCACATCTATCTGCTTCTCCTCTTTTTATTTCACGTGCATCCACGGTTTTCATTTTTCAGGTTTTTGAAAGGTTTAAACATATCATCTCAAAACCTTCTGAAGCAGGTATTCGCCCTCACCCCAGTAAAAGTACGGTTCTGAACCTGCTTATGATGTTTAAAAGTTATTACCAGTTGACAGCTATATCAAGCTGATTCGGGTTTGCTGCAGCAAAACCGCCTGTATCACAAACGATGCATGTACCAAGGCTGCTCTCAACCAGAGAACCTCTTGGATGTACATCAAGGTTTGCAGCACACATGATATAGTCACCGAGCATCTTGCATCCATCTTCACGGACCCAGTATTCATCAGTATTTCCCATACCACGCATGATAGAAACAACACCACTCATATCAAGGTTATAATATGTTTCCTTACCGCTCGGCCCCATAACCGTGCCGTTGACCCTGTTAAGAACCGGGCCGTCCCAGGTACTCTCTATCTCACCTTTACTCTTGTCATCCGACTCAATCTCAGCCATAACCGGCACAGAAATGATCATTGCCGTAAGCATGGCGATCCACATTCGTCTGATAGTTTTTTTCATGATGTAATTCCTCCTTCTCGCAAATATTACATATTTGCTACATCTTTTTTACATTTCTTTTTCGTGTACGAGAAGAAAGTATAACACCACGCTATATTATTGTCAACCTTTTCACATTTTTTTCACATTTCCAATAATGGTAATAAGACAGGTTCCTGATATAATCAGGAGATGCCCATCATCTCCCAAATAATGTGGAAAACATGCAATATAGCAGTTTTTTGTCTGTTATCCAGATAAACAATGTTCAGTTTACTTTTTGAGTACTGCAGATATGTGTTTTTTGTCTCTTCAACAAGCAGCTTTGTATAGAACTGTTCCCAACTAAAGTACTGTGAACTGTCCACATAGTCTTCTGTTTTTTCAAGAATCTCTTTAATCCTGTTCCCATCGATCAGACCCGATGAAAGAAGTATCCATTCAAATGATTCCGGAAGATATAAATGTACACCTGAGTGGCTTCTCATAAACATATATATCTCGCTGATCTCTGATCCAAACGCGGCCCCATCTGCTATGATCAGCACTGTTGAGTCCGGATCTTCCACAAGCATCCTTCGTATCTTTGTTTTTCCTCCTGCACTAAAAACATTTATGTCAGTACATGCAGCAGATTTAAAAAACTCATACCCTGCATTCGAATCTTCTGCAATGATTTTTTGTACTTTCCGGTCATAACCGGAAAATGGTGAACCGTATAACCTGTAAAAAGAATTATATGTCTTTCTTAGATCTGAATACCTTCCTGAATTGTGAATCCCGTAAATCTCCTCGACCGAATACGGAAGGTTTGGGAGATTTTCCCGAGTTACTATCACATAATAATTACTGGTTCCCTGAATCTTCTTTGCAAAATCCTTCGATTTTATGATTGTATTCTCTTCATCAATAAAAACAATGCTGTCACTGCTCCTGTCCAGCACCGCTTCCCAATTTGAATTGTTGACTGTAAGGCATCTCCTGGTGCAGACAACTTCAATTCCTGAGTCACTTCCAAGTCTGTCATATGTTTCGATCAAAGATACAAGCGTAGTTTTTCCGGTAGCACTGTCTCCTTTAATTATAGTAATGTTTCGCCTTATATCAAATTCGTACTTTACTCTGTTATTCTGAACTATAACATGATACTGCCCCTTCATTCTCTCATCTTTCCTCTATACGAAAGGCTTCATCAAGATATTCTATGAAGCTGCCAACATATCTCCCTGTATTAACTATATAGGCACTAAATCCGTTACATGTGCTGAAATCCATTATATGATGAAGATTGATCGTAAGATCTTTTTCGGAAGCGATTTGAACAATCCATTTTGCGCAGTTATCGCCACACGCAGAAGCGTTGAAAATTTTCCCGGAATCATCAAACAACATCAGGATCAGGGTCTTTACTCCACCTGACAGCTCCTTAACTGAAATTGACCCAAGAAAAGGACTGTCAATTGCACGTGCACTGATTACTTCTGACTGATCAACGTCTTTTACCATTTCGATCGTTCTGGGATCTGTGATCCATTCATCCAGATAAGTATTATCAAAATACGTAGGCGGGTGATAAATTGCATTTTGTGTATCTCCAAAAACAATGCGCAGCATACTACTCTTCTCCCTGACAGATAACAGCTAAACCGACAAAAAACTGCCTTAGATAATTACTTTGTTACAATTCAGAATACCATGATACTATAATTTCCGCAACATTACTCCTTTATGCAAATCTTTTTAGGGTGCGCATAAGTTATCGTTACAATTCACGGCCCATTTTTTTCCTTCACCCGTCTTATTATGCGTAGCTGTGGATACCGGGTATCCATGTATTTACGCCTATGTAGGTGAACAGTACGCAGATAAAGCCTATCGCGGCGAAGATTGCTGCGCTCTTTCCTCTCCACCCTTTCCTGATCCTTTGGTGCAGGTATACTGCGTAAATGAGCCAGGTGATGAGGGACCAGGTTTCTTTTGGGTCCCAGGACCAGTAGCTTCCCCAGGCTCTTTCGGCCCAGATGGAGCCGCTTATGATGCAGAAGGTCAGGAACAGGAGGCCTAATGAAACCGACCTGTAGCCTATCATGTCCAGCTTGCTTTTGGACGGGATATGCTGATCAAGGAAGCTTCCTTCTGCTATCCTGTCCCTGCAAAGGAACACAAGCGCTATTGCGAAGGAGACTCCGAAGGCTCCGTAGGCAATGATAGCGGTAGAGACGTGAAATCCCAGCCAGTTGCTGCGAAGCGCAGGCATCAGCTCATGCACGTCCTTGCTCTGCATGGCTGCATATCCTATCACAAGGAAGATGACGGGTGCCGCAAAGGCGCCAAGGACATCGAACCGGTATTTTTTGATAAATATAAGGCTCACCAGGCAGAGTCCCCATGAAAAGCTTGCCGCAAATTCATACTGGTTTGTCATTGGGAGCCTGCCTGCACCGATTCCCCGCGATATCAGGGCTGCTGTATGCAGTACAAAGCCAACCAGAAGAACAATATATGAGATTCTGGCAAGCAGCTCCTTTTTCGATGCGATGAATATAAAATAACCTACCATCGCTGCAAAATAAAGCAGCATTGTTATAGTAAACAGTGTATTTTCTATGTTTAACAAAGTTTCATTTACCATATAATCCTCCGGTAAAATATACATAACCCACATCAAACACGCACAGACTCAGGCAAGTATTACAGTCGCAGGTAAATATCCCAAATTCAGGCGGTGATAATCATTCAATTCTGTATTTTTCTGCATTTTCCCGGAACTCGTCGGCGAACAGCTGGCCGCCTTTCCGGCATTCTGCACTGACATGCCAGGTGCCGTCTTCCTTCTGTACGGCCCATATAGAAGCAGGCCAGACAAACAGGGCGATCATGAGCCCGAACAGGGTGATCAGGCCTCCTGCAAACGCGAGAGGGGTAAAACTGTCGCGCTTGACCGCTATAAGCGTATATGTCTGGGGATCTGAAAATCTCACCGTATAATCATCGATAGTTATTACATCGTCGCCTGTAAGCGCGTTCATCCCTATCATATTTCCCTGATAATACACTGAATACAGGTATCCCGGATTGTTAAGCTCTGAAGAGAGCGTCATCGGCGACCCTTCCACCAGGGCATAGTCCGGATAAAAAGCATTAAAGTATATCACCAGCTCAGGATTATCCGCCGCTGCTATAAAGTCCCCGGCGCATACGATCTCGCTCTGCAGCTCTTCCCCGTTCTTTTCAACTGTCGCGCGGGCTGCCCAGCCGGTCGAGTTCTGATAAAACCTCATACCGAACATGGAGGCCGGAGCGTTCACCTGCGTCTTCCCGCTTTCGCTTTTGCCGTCAGAAGCACGCCGCACAGTCAGTTCGGACGTATACTGCTCCACCGTTTCGTCCTCGCGGAGCCCTATCTGAAAATCTTCTATCGTAAGAAGATAGTCCGTGTCCCCGATCTGGCGCGTCTGTCCCGGAACTCCGTATACCGTATATTCTTCCTTTAGCGCCTGTCCCAGGGAAAAGCCAAGTATCAGTATCAGAACTCCCAGATGAGTGACCCAGGCTCCCCAGAGGCCGATCCTCCCCCGGGTACCTGTTTTTATTCTTCCTCCATCCGGGCCAGATTTCTCCTTTATTCCCCCGAATTTAAGATCTGCAAACAGTTTTTCCGGATCTCCGGAAATGTCTGCACAGATTCCGCTTTCCTTCCTTACTGCGGCCTCAGGAGAGCCCATACGCTTCCATCTTCTGACAAGCTGCGGCAGTCTCAACAGATTGCACAGCAGAAGGTTAAGGCACAGGAACGCGGTTATCAGGATGAACCACCAGCTGTGGAACACATCATCCATATAGAGCGTCATTATCAGTGAAGCGGTCCTTTCACCATACACTTCACTGTACCATGAGTACGTCTGTCCCTGCCTGATCATGCTTCCGGCGACACACGCAAGAATAAGAATTCCAAGCAGTATCATCGCAAACTGCATTGATCCAAGAAAGCGGGATGTTTTCTTCAGTTTTCCCACACTATTCCCCCAATTTGCACAAAGAAACACCCGATGAACCTTACCGGTTTATCCGGAAATGTTCCCGGGTGTTTTTTATATCACGGCTATATTAGTCAGACCATTGTCGGCAGCCGGTATTACCTGATACCGCTGTTAAAGTGTTACTATTCACGTCCGTAACAGTAACGTTAAAGCTCATAGAGAACTTTATCCTGCCATTTAATGCACATAGAAGGTTTGTATCACCCCTGCTTATTGCGCGTTACGCCTCAAGCAGCACCATTGCCTCCGTGATCTTACTGTCCGAAGTGTTCAGGCATTCTTTTGCCAGGGCGGAATTGTGCGCGCCTTCGCTGTTTTCAACGTAGCAGTAATCAAAGAACCACTGTGCTTCGCGGTAAAGCTTCCGCACACGTTCCAGATCTTCTTCGTCAAGCTCATCTTCGGATACAGCTTCAGCAAGCATATTTTTCAGCTCGGAAAGCCTGTTTCCGACTTCGTCTTCACGTTCCGTGATCTCGCTCTGGATCTGGCGCACATATGAGGTCATATCCCTGTCGCCATGGCACTGCACACAGGATTCAAGGAGTTTTTCGTTTTCAAGCGGACTCTCGAAGTTGTGGCTGTGGTAAACCGTGCCGTCCTTCTCCTGGATCAGCTCCATGTGGCAGTCGGCGCAGTTAAGCACCGATGCGTGCTTGCCCTGCAGGAAGGTTTCCATCTCGGGGTGCTGCGCTTTAAGCATCTGCGCCCCCGTGCTCTCCTGGGTCCAGTCTGAGAAACCGATCTCATCATAATATGCAAGTATTGCGGCCGGAGTCATCTCAGCGGCACTTGAATAAGGCATTGATGCCTCTTTTGTTTCCGGATCAAAGTAATACTCGATATGGCACTGACCGCATGACACGGTAGCCGGATCTATACCACCCAGATCCTCCCCAAGCGCTTTGGTGACATAGGAGTGAGTCGCTACAAGCTTTCCGCCATTCCCGGCATCGTTTCCGTGGCAGTTATAACAGCTCACCGTCTCATCCATCATGGCATAAACTTCATTAAAATCCATTGAGTAGACCGAAACGCCCTGATCGTTGACAAGCTTCGTAAAATTAGGAGTTTTGCATGTCAGGCAGTTTGCCATCGCATGAGGACGTTCCGTTGCGGCAACATCCTCAAGTGTGTAGGAATGCCCTCTTGCGCTTTTATAATCCTTCGCGAAGCCATAGCCTTCATAAATATTAGTGAGGTACGGCGACTCCTCCAGATAATCCACAGTATATTCGTTCTTATTCATTTCGCCCATCGTAGCCGAAATGTAAGGATAGGTTTCCGCCCAGTCGGACGCGGTCACTGTTCCGTCGCTGCTTGTAGCCTGCGGAGCATCGACATTCTTATACTCGATATCCTCGCGGGAAAGAGCTTCATCACCGGCTTTCAGAGGCCGGTAAGTAATGGCCTTTCCGCCGATCACCCCGGAAAGAGCTATAAAAGATACAAAAGCCACAGCTGACAGGCATACTACCCTGGTAATCGTCTTTTTTTCCATCGTATCCCTCCCTTCGCGACAAAAGCATCAATCCTGACCCGGACCTTTTCTTATGGTTTTGCGCGGACACTTGGCGGCACAGGCACCGCAGTCATTGCACAGCGAGTAATCGATCTTTGCGATGCTGTTCTCGACAGTTATCGCGCCGGTCTCACACTGCTTTGTACATAGCTTGCAGCCTATACAGCCTACGTCGCAGACTTCCTTTACATCCTTGCCTTTGTCGGAATTCACACACTGTACCGCGCGGATCTGACCGTACGGTATCAGTTCAATGAGGCCTTTCGGACATTCTTTTACACAGAGGCCGCATCCCACACATTTTTCCGCGTCCACAACAGCGACTCCGTCCTTTACGGTAATCGCGTTCTGCGGACATACAGACACGCATGAGCCGAAGCCAAGGCAGCCAAAGCCGCATTTCCAGTGATTAAGTCCCGAAAGCGCCATAGCGCGGCAGTCCTTTATTCCGGTGTAATTGCTCCTTGCTTCCGTATGTTCACAGGAACCGTTGCATTTTACAAAAGCGACCTGCCGGGCAGCTGCTTCCGCGTTGGTTCCCATGATGCCGTTGATCTTTTCGGCCACTGCAGCCCCGCCCACGGGACAGGCCGCCGCTGACGCTTCGCCAGCCACTATGGCCGCCGCCACCGCATCACATCCGGCATATCCGCATGCGCCGCAGTTGTTGCCGGGAAGGACTTCCCTGATGGCAGTTTCCCGTTCGTCTACTTCGACATGAAATTTGTTTCCAATATATACCAGGGCAGCGCCGACAACAATGCCGGCCACCGCGAGCACAACTGTTGCTATAAGTATTGAAGTCACTATACATCCCTCCCCTTTATTACAGTCCGCCGAAGCCCATAAAGGCTATCGACATCAGTGCAGCGGAAAGGAGCACTACCGGAGCCCCGCGAAGCGGCTTCGGGATAGCGCTTTCGTCTATCCTGGCCCTTACTCCTGCCAGAAGGACGATGGCGATCGTATAGCCTATTGCTGTTCCAAGTCCTGCGAATACACTCTCTATAAAGTTGTACTCGTCCTGCACGTTGGTAAGAGCCACACCAAGAACTGCGCAGTTGGTAGTTATCAGGGGAAGGTAGATGCCAAGCGCCTTATAAAGCCCCGGTGAAGTCTTTTTGAGGAACATCTCGACTATCTGTACAAGCGCCGCAATGACCAGAATGAAAACTATTGTCTTCATATAGTCAAGGTCGAAGGGCTTAAGCACAAAATCATACAGCAGGGAAGCCACCGCCGAAGCAATGGTCAGTACGAAAATAACCGCCATGCCAAGCGAGGCCGACGCCTTCATCTGCTTGGAGACACCGAGGAAAGAACAGATTCCCAGGAACTGATTAAGGACTACGTTGTTAATGAGCGCGCAGCCGACTATGATCATTATGAGTGAACTCATGCCTTTTCCTCCTTTCCGCAGTCTTTTCCGCCTTTTGCACAGTTAGCGCAGCATCCGTCGCAGCCGTTTACAAGGTCATCCGACCGGTTCTCAACATTGAGCGCGTTGAGCACCATGATCATTACCGCGAGTACCAGGAACGCGCCGGGAGCTTTTATAAAGATCCCTATAGGTTGGAACCCGGAAGGCATGACCTGATGTCCGAATGCCGTCCCTGCGCCAAGAAGCTCACGCAGGAATCCGAGAACAGTAAGCGCGACGGTAAATCCAAGGCCCATTCCAATGCCGTCAAAAGCCGCAAGGCCTACCGAATTCTTGTTTGCATATGCTTCCGCGCGTCCAAGGATAATACAATTTACAACGATGAGCGGGATATAGATTCCCAGCGCCTCGTAGAGACCCGGAAGGTATGCTTCGATAAGAAGCTCTGTGATCGTAACAAGTGTTGCTACTATAACTATATAGGCCGGAAGCCTTACCTCATCGGGAATGATCTTCCGAAGCGCGGATATTATCACATTTGAGAGGATCAATACCGCTGTCGTGGAAATACCCATGCCAAGTCCGTTGATCGCGGCAGTACTCACCGCAAGGGTGGGGCACATGCCGAGCATCAGGATAAAGGTCGGGTTTTCCTTTACAATACCATTATAAATACGTTCTATATATTTGTTCATTCCGTCTCCCCCCTTACATTACATTACTGTGCAGGTAGTCGAGCGATGCATTCACCGCATTGACCACTGCTCCGGAAGATATGGAGGCTCCGGATACCGAATCGATCTCCTCATCTGTTGTAGAGCCGCCGGCCTTGTTAAGGACAAATGCCGCGACATTTCGTCCGTTGAACTGATCCTTGAATTCAGGATCCGCGCACCTCATGCCCATGCCGGCTGTCTCATTAAGTTCGGTAAAGGCGATGCTCTGAACAGTGCCCTCAGTATCAACGCCGACAGAAATAGTGATGTTTCCGTCAAAGCCTTCGCCGCTGGTTGCGCTGACAACATAGCCGACAGTTCCACCGGCCCCGTCCTTGCCGATAATAACGTCGTTTATATAAACCTTTCCGAAATCAGTGCCATAGACGGTTCCCGCCTGCGCGTCGACCATCTCCTTCACCTCATCGTCATATACAAGCTCGGATGCATCAGGCAGTACCGCCTGGTATGACTGCAGTCTTTTGGCTTCCTGCTGGGCTGCGATGGTATCTTTCGTAATGTTATATACTCCCGCAAGGCCCAGGCCGGCCAGCAGTGTTATCACGCACAGCCTGATGGCAGGCTTGAGCATTTTTATGCTGAAGGACGGAGCGCTGCTGCCCGTGTTTGCTGCTCCTTTTCTGAGTCCGAACGGAAGCGGTACTATGTATTCATCGATCAGCGGTGTAAGAAGGTTTCCGATGATTATCGCATAGCTGACTGAATCGGCAGCTGTCGCGAATACCCTGAAGATGCCCGACAGGAGGCCGATA
This sequence comes from Blautia sp., assembly GCA_017459635.1. Classification (GTDB taxonomy): domain Bacteria; phylum Bacillota; class Clostridia; order Lachnospirales; family Lachnospiraceae; genus Blautia_A. Next base: position 33,423 of record JAFUCO010000089.1, read on the forward strand.
AAGGCTCCGTAAACAAGCATGCCCGTCTGTGTCATGGGGCTTGTAACCGGGTCGGTCGCCATAAAGAAAGCGCCCATGATGATGCCGCCGCCAAGGATATGAGCTGTGATATACATCGGGTCAAAGCCATGTCCTCCGAAAAGTCCGATGAAAAGGGCGAAAACAGCTATAAAGGATACCGGGATCTCCCAGGTGATCGCATTTATCGCAAGCAGATAACATGCGCCTATGAAAAGGGCGAAGGCTGAACATCCGATAACGCCTGTGGCAGTCCCGTTTCCGAGGAACATCTGAGAGATGTTCACCGTGCGCTCTGCCAGAAGATCTGCTACCGGAGTGGCTGAACTTACGGCATCTGTATAGGCAAAATTGGTCATCTGGCTCCCGAAGGATATCAGAAGGAAGCACCTTGCGGCCAGAGCCGGGTTCATAAAGTTCTTGCCAAGCCCTCCAAAGAAGCATTTGACTATGAGTATGGCAAAAACTCCACCGAGCGCCGGAATGTACACCGGAACAGTGCTCGGGAGTGAGAGTGCCAGAAGGAGTCCTGTCACTACCGCGCTTAAATCCATCCAGGTATTGGGTCGATGGCATATCCTGTCGAATATGAACTCCGTCAGAACTGCGGCGCATATAGAAACAGCTATGGTTATCAGCGCCTTAAGTCCAAAGTGCCATATACCCATGGCCGCGGCCGGAAGCAGGGATATCACGATGTCGCGCATTACATGTCCGGTGGTAAGCGGGCTTCTCACATGCGGGCTTGAGGAAACATTATATCTTTCATTCATTATTTTGCTCCCTCCTTTGCCTGTTCAGCCCTTTTTATGGCCATTATCTCGGCCTTTGCGACCTTGAACTGCTGGGTGAGCGGACGTTTTGCCGGACATACGAAGGTGCAGGAGCCGCAGCTTATGCACTCAAGCCCGTGCAGCTTTTTGTCATACCGCTCATAGTCCTTTTTCTCAAACGCCGCGGCCATCAGCTGGGGCGTGAGCCCCTGTGGACATACTTTCACACAGCGCCCGCATCTGATGCAGGCTGTCTGCTTCTGCTCGGACAACTGAACATCGTCTGCCGCAAGGAATGTGAAGGCGTTGTTGTTTTTCTGCATCGGCACATCCAGTGAGTCGAAGGATATTCCCATCATCGGGCCTCCGGCAAGCACTTTTACTGCCGCTCCTTCATTTTTGAGTCCTCCTGCATGCTCCAGGAGTTCACGGCAGCTGACGCCGATGCGGGTCATGTAGTTTTTGGGGGATGCCACAGCTTCGCCGGTGATGGTGATGCCGCGCTCCATGAGCGGTGTGGACTCGCACACTGCCTTGTAAACAGCAAATACAGTCCCGACATTGTCCACTATGCAGCCGACATCCGCAGGCAGCTGGGTTATTCCGTAATGGGCGCCTGTTACAACGCTTATGCAGCTGCGCTCACCGCCCTGGGGGTATTTTACAGGCACGGACATTACGCTTATGTCCGCCCTTCCCGAACATGCATTCTTCATTGCGGCAATGGCTTCTTTTTTGTTGTCCTCTATAACTATCGTGCCGACCGCGTTCGGAAACAGTGACAGGATTATGTCAAGTCCGGTGATGATATCAGATGCGTGAGCACGCATCAGCTGGTCGTCACATGTGATGTAAGGCTCACATTCTGCTCCGTTTACGATAACATGATGGATACCGTCAGGGTTCTTCGGCATAAGCTTTACATGGGTCGGGAATCCTGCGCCGCCCATTCCTATGATGCCTGCCGCTTTGACTTTTTCGATTATCTGCTCCTTTGTAAGAGTCCTGTAATCAGCCTTTTCGCCCACTCCCGGAGCGTTCTCATACAGGCCGTCATTATCGATGACAATACAGTCCGTCATTGTACCGGCTATTGTGCGGCGGCGTTCCACTGCTTTCACAATTCCTGAACATCCGCTGACTATATTTGCAGATACAAAAGCGGATGCCTCAGCAATCAGCTGGCCTGCATTGACATGATCGCCTTTCTTTACAACAGGCGAAGCAGGCCGCCCTATATGCTGGCCGAGCGGGTAGATCATCTCCCCATGCGGAAGATATATTTCAAAGGGAATATCCTTCGACAGTTCCTTGTGCCCTGCCGGATGGACTCCGCCCCGAAAAGATTTTCTCACAAAGTTACCTCCTTCTTCCCCGGATCATACATAAAAAAGCATAGTAATCCGCATATTATAATAATTATAGCAAAGTGGGGGAAAGCTTGTCAATGCTGACAATGCGCCCAAAAAGGGCTTGTTGCTCCCTGCGATAGGGAGTAGCGGGCTCAAGTAAAACCGTGGGGAGGAAACACTCTCAGAGTTGCGAAGCCCGGACGTTTCCTCCCCACACCCCTCCTTCCCCGGGCACGCTCCTTTATATCACTGAGAAAAATTAAATAAGACAGGGGACGGTTCCAATGTCATTTAGTTAGTGTTTTGGATATGGATTTGTATATTTGCCAACAAACAGCTGTAGGGGGAGGACTGACCATATGTACGGAACCGTTCGGCCTATGGCACAGAAAATGCGAGTATAGCTGCCCTTCCTTCGGCACTGTCTGAGCGCTTTTTGCGAGTTTGCCGAAGGAAGGGCTAAT
>JAFUCO010000090.1 GCA_017459635.1 Blautia sp.
ACTTCCGAAATCTGCTTGTTTAAATTCCGCCCTGACTGCGTTGTCGTCGGTCGCCGCAGCCCGCTGCGCCTCCTTCCTCCGCCTTGCAGGGCGAAATTTATCCTGCGCATCTTTCGGAAGTTATTCATGTACAGTGCCTTACTCCAGCTCCGCCATCCTGTTCCACAGCTTGTAGTACATACCTTCTTTCAGAAGCAGTTCATCATGAGTGCCTTCTTCCTCAATTCCTTCTTTATCAAGCACAATTATCCTGTCAGCTTCGCGCACAGTAGTCAGCCTGTGAGCTATGGTTATGGTTGTCCGCCCTTCGGCAAGCCTTCCCAGACTCCTTGTAACCAGCAGCTCACTCTCATTATCCAGAGCCGAAGTGGCTTCATCCAGTATAAGTATGGCAGGGTTTTTCAGGAATACCCTGGCGATCGACAGACGCTGCTTCTGCCCTCCGGACAGCTTTACTCCGCGCTCTCCTATATAAGTATCAAGACCTTCGGGATACTCATTTATAAAATCCAGAGCTCCGGCAAGAGCGGCAGCTTTCAGAATATCCTGCTCTGACGCATCCGTTCTTCCATAAGCAATATTGTCTCTGATCGTACCGCTGAAAAGATAGACATCCTGCTGGACCATCCCGATCGCCTGACGGAGCGACTTAAGTGTAACGCGGCTTATATCCTGCCCGTCTATCAGTATTTTTCCGCTTGTCACATCGTAAAAGCGCGGTATCAGGTTGCATATAGTGGTCTTTCCTCCTCCGGACGCCCCGACTATCGCGAGCTTCTCACCCGGATGGACTTCCAGATTGAAATCCTTCAGCACCTTATTGTGATCATCCGGATATTCAAAATACACATGGGAGAATTCGATAGAACCACGGTTTATTTCCAGTTCTGCTGCGTCAGGTGCATCCTTAATCTCAATCGGTGTATCAAGGATCTCGTAAAATCTCTCGATCCCCGTCATTCCGCGCTGGAACTGCTCCGCAAATTCCACGATCCTTCGAATAGTCTGGATAAGTGTTGAGACATACAGAAGATATGCCACAAGTTCTCCAGGATCGATATAACCGCTGATCAGAAAAAGCCCTCCGGCGCAGATCACCACCGTATACATAAGCCCGTCAAACAGCCGTGTCGAGGTGCCGAAAGTCGCCATCGAATAATAAAACTTTTTCTTGATCCGGCGGAATTCCTCATTGCCCTCTTCAAACTTCCGCTTTTCCTCTTCCTCAGCCGTAAATGCCTTCACGACCCTCTCGCCCAGCAGGCTGTCCTCAATAGCCGCATTAAGCTCACCTACCTGGAACCTCTGGGCTTTCTGGGTTGCCCTCATCCAGTGGTTAATGCGGGCAGATACAAAGAACATAAACGGCAGACACAAAAATATCAGTACCGTAAGCAGCAATGAAGACCGTGAAAGTATCACAAACGACACAACGATCTTGATCCCGGCGATAAAAAACTCCTCCGGACAGTGATGCGCAAACTCCGTAACATCAAACAGGTCATTGGTAATTCGTCCCATTATCTGCCCGATCTTATGATTGCTGTAATAAGACCCCGAAAGCCGCTGCAGATGATCGAACGCATCCCTCCTCATGTCCGTCTCAATATGCACACCCATGATGTGCCCCTGCGACTGCATATAGAAAAAGGCACCTGCATCCACAAGCCGCAGGCACACATACACAAGTGTCATTTTAAGCACGACCTGAGAAGTCAGCACCGGCCCGTTCCCCATCGCAGAATTGGTGATATATCTCATGATCATCGGCAGGATGATATCACACAGAGTGGTAAGCGAAGCAAAAAACAGATCCAGCAGCAGCAGATGACGGTACCTGCGCAGATACGGATAGAACCTGCGCATCAGCTCAAAAGAGCTGTAGGTCTGAGCTCCCTTTGATTTGATATTGTCTTTATTCATATCCTGATTACCTCAAAAAAACAGTTTATTACCGATATTATAAAGCTTTTCCGGCAAACAGGCAACAAAAGAAGGGCCTGTGAAAAAAGTCTTTTTTCGCGGAACGCAGGGGACAGCCCTTCTGTGCACTTTATTGAGTGCACAGAGAGCTGTTCCTTTTGTTCGAGAACCATCCCCTTCGTATTCCCCCATATTTAATGCTTCCGCAAACCGGCTAAGGCCGGCGATAAGTGTTATTAGACAAACTTAACCATAGCATTTTTAGCATAAAAGGCAATTCCTGCAATCAGCTGCTTCTCATAGCCTTCCGGCATTATCCTGTTATAGCCTTTATCAAAAATCTGTGCTATAGCATCATTGCAGTCAGCGTCCATATCACTTTCTTTCTCGGATCGTTTGAACTCCATAAGAAGAATACTCCTTTTTATGCGATCCTTCACCCGAAGATCAAGTCTGCCAAGCCCGGCTTCATCGTTTGAATCAGGCACATAACCACGAGATGTAAATATCCCTTTCAGCATTCCATGATAGTAATCTTCTCCATAATCAAAATAGCTGATGGAATTCCACAGAATCCTGGTGAGCATATCAGACGCCGTTTTATCGTCTTTGTTCCACATTCCGGTGACAAAAGCATCTACATCATCGGTGTCCAGTGTTTTTTCAAATTTATCCAACACTGCGTCTTTGAAAATTTCTGCAATCTCTGCATTAGGAATGCGGAGCTTAACCCTGCCTTTTCCGGCAGATTTATCTGCTCTGGTAATATAACCTGTCATAAGCATTACACTCCACAGGTTTTTCTCAGAATCAAAAATACGATCATAAGTCAGTTCTTCACAGATATCCTCTGTAATCGTACCTCCATTTAAGAGTATTTCAAATTTCTCAGAAGCATCTATCTTCCTGTGATTCACAAAATCGTCCAGAATCGCATTTGAGCTTGTATTCGCCCAGTAATTCTGTGGTTCTTCCTCATCATCGTATATTACAGACGAAAGATAGCTGACAACGTCCCATGGGCAGAATACTTCTGTATTTCCAAAAATGTATCCATCGTACCATTTCCGGATCAACTCCATCTTTTCGGATAAACCAAAAGCGTCCAGCATTTCAGCAACTTCATTCTCTGTGAAGCCAAAATAACGGCTGAACTTTCTCCTGGAGACAGAGTAACTAGCGAAATTGTTGACACCTGTGAAGATACTCTCCTTAGAGATTCTCAGGCAGCCCGTCACAACCGCAAATTTCAGATACTCATTTGTTTTCAGTGAAATGCTCAAAATCCCCCGGATCACGTCAAGCATTTGTTTATAGTATTCCCTGTTCTTTGTTTCTTCTGCTTTAGAAAGAGGAACATCGTATTCATCAATCAAAAGAATGACTGGTTTCCCATATACACTTTTCATCATTCTCATAATTGTCTGAAGAGAGTTCTTTATCTCCTCTTTGGTTGCCTCTTTAAACATCAGCCGATGGAATACGGCCTTATCCGCCGCAGCCGCTTTTTCCTCATTCTCCAGCTCAGAAAACTTAATGCACAGCTTTGCTATTTCGCCTTCCAGCATTCTGTATGCTTCCTGAAACGAAATCCCTTCCACGTCTTTAAAAGAGAGAAACAGGACCGGATATTTATTCATCCAGGCATTGCAAAAATCCGGGTGATTCTCCAGAATGTTAAGTCCTCTAAAGCTTTCGGTACTATTCCGCCTGATGTCGAAAAAGCTCTCCAGCATACTCATGATCAAAGTCTTTCCAAAACGACGAGGTCTTGTGAAAAGTGTAACTTTATTTCTGCTCTCGGCTGCAAGTTCATAAATCAGTTCCGTTTTGTCAACATAATACCCGTCATCTTTTATGAACTGATCAAATATGTCATTTCCCACAACAATCATTTTATTCAAAAGATCACCTCCGGTCAGCAATCAGAGCAGCTGATTTAATCTCTCCTGTCTCCTCACCTTTCGCTGATTCCATCTTACCACAAACCATCTCTTTTATCCACAAGATGAAAGAAATCAATATCTGCTTACAGCCGGAGATTACGAAAGGGTTTCCGGCAGCTGTATTGTAAATCCACCCAAAATGAAAGACCTCCTGGTCCTCATAGACCAGGAGGTCTTCCATTCCCACCCGCAGCAGCCTTGCCAGAGCCAGCAGGTTGTCTACCGTAGGCAGACACTCGCCATGCTGCCACTTGTAGATGGCCTGTGGGTATTCAAACCCGAAAAAGGTCTGAATATCCCGAACGGACAGCCCCTCCTTCCTTACACATCATTACCGCAAACAGTCTCAAAGGCATTTTATCCGTTTAAAATAATAACATTATGTAAGCGTCAAATAATCCATGTCTATATTGCATGACAGGGGACGGTTCTCTGTCTTAAGACAGAGAACCGTCCCCCGTATTATTTTGCGGCCTCGCCCCAATCTTTACAAAGAATCCGTTCCCTCCGGGGCGGTTTCCGAGTTCAAATATGAGGTCATCCTGGAACAGAAGGAGGCATCTGGCGAAGGTGTTGGGGAGTCCTATCCCTCCCATCTCTGCCTCGGTGCTGATGGAGAGATTGCTGTAACTATGCCTGATCTCTTCAAACCTGCCTTTCAGGCTGCTCACTTTGTCATCAGGAGCGCCGCTTCCATTATCCTCGACCATAACAAACCATCCGTCTGCTTCCTGTTTTCCGGTAATGGTGATATCCATGTTTTCATCCGTTTCATGATAGCCATGCTTGATACTGTTTTCGACTATCTGCTGCAAAGTCATCTTGGGGAGCAATATGTCAAGAACACTGTTTTCGACATCTATCATTACATTCAGCCGGTTTTCATAACGGGATTTGAGCAGATAGAAATAGCTGTTAAGGTACTCAAGTTCCTCCGAAACACTGGCATAGCGTTTTTTATTATTAGTTGAATAGCGAAGCATGCTGCCCAGGCTTCCGCACATTTCACATATCACCTCGTCGTCGGCCATTATCGCCCTTGACGAGATTATGTTCAGCACGTTATAGATAAAATGCGGGTTGACCTGGGTCTGCAGGGTATCAAACTGTGCCTGCAGCTGCAGCATGGAAGCCCGCTTCTCATTCTCCAGCGCCGTATTCAGCCTTTTGGTCATTGCCTGATACGAATGGGCAAGGTTTGAGAACTCGTCGAGCCCTGACGCCTTATCCATCTGCTCCATCCTTGAGGTATCTTCAAGGTTGTCAATGCTCGTCTCTTCCACTATCTGCTGCAGCATCTTTACCGGACGTACAAGTACATTTGACCATATGATTATGATCGTCAGGCTCACTGCAAACGTCACCAGAGCGGCCAGGAAGGAAGTCAGGAATATCCTGTTACGGCTTTCAGCCATCGAATTCACGGATCTGTACGTCAGGATCGAAACGTCGTACATGTCTGACGAGGCACTCGCAAAAACATTCCCGTTGTCTGTCAGAGTTCCTTCTTCCGGGATACGTTCACTGACCGTTTTGAAGTACTCTTCAAGAGCCTCTTCATCCCCTGTGCTTCCATTTATCGAACTTTTCCCTGAACCCTCTCCGGTTGTTCCTTCTTCAGCCGTTGTCCTGTTCCTTGCTGTGCTGTCTTCCGCCGGGGCATCTCCTGCTGCGTCGTCTCCTGCCCTGTCGTCTCCGGTTTCCCCGCCTGCCGTACCACCGGTTCCCCCTCCTCCGGAATACAGGAGAGTATCTCCGTTTATCATTACTGCAAACTGTGTCTGGTCGTCGGAGCTTTCCAGCATTGAAAGAGAGGAGAGCTGCATTTCCACTTCAAGGAACTGTCTGTTGTATCCTCTGGGAGCCTTCATAAGCGAAAACACCATCGGGTCATCATAAGCTCCCCAGAAATCCCTGTGCGGTCCGACTATTACCGAATGCCCGTTCGCCTCGATTACCGGTTCAAGGTAGTCCAGCTCGTCCATTGAAAATGCCTCGATCAGTCTCTGATTAGCACTTGTCTGGCCGCTCACCTTAAGGGCGCTGCTTGCAAAAAAACCGTCTTCATTGAAAAAAACTGTCCGGTAGGAATTCTCCATAATGTATTCTGTGGAGATTCCTCTTTCTATTGTTGTCCTTGCATTCCTCACATAAAGCGGAGGAATGACACCGTCTGAAGCCCTCCCCAGCAGCGTGATGCTGTCAAGCATCGATGAATCCGACAGAATATAGTACATGATCGCATCCATTCTGCTGAGCCGGTCATTCATCTGTGACACATATGATTTTGCCGAAACGCTGAGGTTGTTCTCCCTGCTTCGCATCTCATAGCCGGAAGACATACGATATACGATCATTCCTAAAGCCAGGCTGACCAGAAGTGCTATCGTCGCATAGGCAAGTATCATCCTTGTGCGATACTTCATACCCACCTTCTCCCTGTGATTCTTCACACTGCCCACCTCCTCCCTGAAATCACTTTTCAGTTGCTCGACTTACCGGTGCCCGCAAGGCACCATACTTTGTCTCCTCCCTGAAAGGACTTTCAAAAGATTCCTCATAAAGGGCTCAGACCCTCCCATTAAACATATGGGGACAGGAGCTGTGAAAATAATACTTTTTCACAGCCCCCATCCCCATATACAGCGGTATTGATCACCCTTTGACTGACCCTGCTACCATACCGTCTACGATCCTCTTATTGAATATCAGGAAAAGGATCAGCATCGGTATAGTGATCAGTATAATATCGGCAAAAAGCAGGTTGAAGCTTGACTGCACCTGACTGCGGTAATTGTACAGTGTCTGCTGTACGGTAACGTTCTCTGCTCCGGGCAGGAAGTACAGCGGATTGGTGAAGTCGTTGAAGGTGGTAACACCGACAAGGATTATCAGCGTGGCCTGGATCGGCTTCAGCAGCGGGAAGATAATGGATGTAAAGATCTGCCATCTTGAGCATCCGTCAATACGCGCGGCTTCCTCCAGCTCTGTCGGTATCGAGGCCATATAGCCTCTGTAAAGCATGATGGCGAAAGGCGTCTGCAGCGCTATCTCGATCATTACCATGGAGAACATGGTTTTGTAAATATGCATGCTCTGCAGCAGATGAATAGTCGGAAGTATGGCTGCCGGGATCATAAGTCCAAGCATTATCACTGACTGCACTGCAGCCGTGGCTTTGTCACGCCTTCTCTGAATGACATAAGCCGCCATCGCAGCCGTGAACAGAAGCCCGAGCACGGTAAAGATGGTAAGGATTCCGCTGTTCTTGAAAGCTCTTACCAGCTGATAGTTGTTGTACTTGAATACTTCCGCGTAATTCTCGAAATGCACTTCCGTCGGAAGGCTGATGGAAAGACGGCTGGCTTCCTTCTTTGACTTTATCGACTGGATGAACATAAAGTAGAAGGGAACCAGGAAAATAATAGCGGTCACAATAACGCCGATGATATCTCCAAGAACTAATAATCTTTTCTGTTTTTTCATTACTGGATCGCCTCCTCCCTCTTGTTCAGGAAGTGCTGCAGTGGGAATGCTATGAGCGAAATAAGGATAAGCATGACCACGTTTCCTGCCGTTGACAGTCCGTAGAAGCCTGCAGCGTACTGTTTGTAGATTACAGATGCAAGAACGTCTGTAGCAAAGCCCGGGCCGCCGCCTGTCATCGTCCAGATCAGTTCGAAGGAGCGAAGTCCGCCGATCAGTGAAAGGATGATGATGGAGTTCTGTGAAGGAGCAAGCAGCGGAAGAGTTATGCTCTTGATCTGCTGCCAGGAAGTAGCCCCGTCAATTGAAGCTGCTTCATAATAAGTCTTGTCTATAGACTGGATGCCGGCAATGTAGATAACGACCGATATGGAAAGTCCTTTCCATACGTCAACCATGATGATAGAAAACAGAGCAAGCGCCGGGTTTCCAAGAAAGTCCACCGGATTTCCACCGAAGAACTGTATTACCGAATTCAGAAGGCCTTTGGTCGGATGCATCATGTAAGCAAAAGAAAGACCGACCGCAACCATGGATACCAGGTTCGGGAAGAAGACTGCCGAACGTATAAAGTCCTTTGTCCTGATCTTGCTGGTCAGGAATATTGCAATGAAGAAAGCGATGACAACCTTGAGAATAGATGTTCCGAAGGCATAGATAAGTGTGTGAACAACTGAGGAGCTCATTGCATGCTCCGAGAAGAACAGCTTGTAATTGTCGAGGCCGCAGAATTTTGCCGTTTCAAAATTCCATACGGTAAGTGAATAATAAAGCGAGGTGATTATTGGCCACAGGAAGAAAACTCCGAATATGATAAGCGACGGTATCACGAACCACATGGGGTAGAGGCTCTTCTCCTTATTTGATTTCATAACTCTTTCCCCTTTCTTTACTTCGCAGGACAGGGGACGGTTCTCTGTCTTATTTTTAAAAATAAGACAGGGAACCGTCCCCTGTCTTATTTAAGGAACTGTCACTAAATTAATTGCACATCTTGCTTGTCTTTCCTTCCGATACTGCCGCCTGAAAAACACTTACCTAGCCCGCTATGCGCGTGTTTTTCGGGCAGCAGTCTCAAAAGGAAATCCGAAGCAATCTGCACAATTAATTTCGTGACATTTCCTAAGTAATTATTCCCATTCGTATCCAAGCTGAACAGCTGATTTCTTGCAGTCGTCATCATAAGCTGCCGCTGCTTCTTCGCCGCTCATCTGGCCAAGGCCTACTGCTGTTGTAAGCTGCTCGCAGGTCGTTCCTTTGATCGGGGATACATACTCAAGTGCCGGGGTGTTCTTTCCTTCATCGAAGTAAGCCTGCATGTCAACACGGACTGCGTTGCAGACAGATTCCGGAAGCTCATAGCCTTTGATGCAGGACGGGCCGTTTGCGCCGTAGGTTTCAAAGTAAAGGTCGAGTGCTTCTTCCGAATAGTAGAAGTCGAGGAATGCATGGACTGCATCAATGTTTTCGCTGTCCTTGTTTACGTAGAAGCTCATCGGCTCCCATACGGTAAGGCCGTGGTTGTCAGCGTCATCTCCGGGAACACCGAATACGCCGATATCATCGGGGTTATCTGCCTCAGCGATGATCATAGGAAGCTGCTGGGTAAGGATGAACCAGTGTGTGGCATCACCATAAGCGATGGCAAGGTTTCCGTCTGAAACTGTTGCAGCGGATTTGTCAGCGTTAAGGAAGTCTACCAGGTCTTCATATTTTGTCCAGCTTCTGAGAGCAGCCGGTGTGGATGCGTATTTTGCAGTACCATTGGTGTAATTCTCAGCGAAGTCCGGTTCTGCTGCAGCTACATTGTAGTAATCGCCAAGGAACAGAACCTGTGTAGCCCATGTTTCACCGCCTGTGAAGTAGATCGGGGTCTTGCCTGCGTCAGCAAGTGCCTGGCAGTTGGCTACGAATTCATCCCATGTATGCGGAACTTCAAGGCCAAGCTCCTCATAATCCGGTTTGTAATAGATGACTGCGCCGGCCTGTGTTGAGGACTGCGGAGCGCCGTATACAGCACCGTCGATGGTGACAGAGCTCAGGAAAGCATCGTCAAATTTCTCGACCATATCCCAGTCAGAGATGTCAAGGAAAGCACGTGAAGGATTGAGGTCATACAGCTTGGAACCTGAGTTATAGCAGAGGAAATCCGGGAGGTCATTCGATGCTACCCTTGTCTTGATGATATTATCGCCCTCTGAACCGCCGGGGTTGATCTCAACCTGGAACTCCATTCCAAGAGCTTCGGTAGCTGCTTCCATAACAGCCTTGGTGCCTTCGTTGTACTCGGCATTTCCTGCCCACATTGTAAGGGTAACGCCTTCATATGGCTTTTCTTCCGCAACTGCGCTTACAGTCGGGATTCCCATTGCCATAACACCACACAGAGCTACTGACAGAACCTTCTTGTTCATAATGTCCTCCTTTTTCGTGAGAGAATTGATGTTTTTTGTGTTTCATCGTTGACTTTAATTTACACAATTCCCTGAAAGGAGTACATGGAAAATCCAACATAATGAAATGGAAAATCAAAAAGAAGGTCTTTTTTTCACAGTACTCGAAAATCTATTGATCCAAAGCAGTACCTTAGCGGGTGTCTTCTGTTTCCTTTATAAAATCCGCAGGGCTTTTCCCTGTATAGGAACGGAAGATTCGGCTGAAATAGAACTGATCCTGATATCCAACCAGCATCGCGGCATCACGGACATACATTCCCGGATTATCATGCAGGAGCTGCTTCGCGCGTTCCATTCTGATCTTTGTAAGATACTGAGAGAAAGACTGCCCCGCATACTTTCTGAACAGTCTGCTCATATATGTCTGGGATATGGCAAACTCGTCAGAGATCCCCGGCAGGGACAGCTGTTCTCCCATGTGCTCCTTCAGATACTCTTCGATAGCCGAGAAGAATTCGGGCGAGTCCACTTTCGGGCGGTCATTTTTCTCAGTGCTGTACTTATATAATATGCTTAAAAGGTTTTCACGGAGCGATTTCATGTCAGTCGCATAATAAAATGCATCCTCAAGCAGATATTCCATCTCAAGCATCCTGTCCTCACTGCCCGATTCCGGATTCAGTATCTGCATGAGCAACCGGCTTGTTGATTCAAGCCAGAAAAGCGGCTTTTCCTGTTTCTCCCACTGGTCATAGGCCTGTTGTATTCTTGCGCGCGCTTTATCCTTCTGCTTTGTTTTTAACAGGCTCCTTATCTCACTTATTATCCCTTCTGTATCCTCCCGGCTCTGGGGCTCTTCCGCGCTGCGTGATATCTTATCCAGGTCAATGCTCTGCTGCTTTCCGACCGTACACAGAAGGTTCAGCCAGTGATAAAGCCCCTGTATCCTTTCTCCGATCCTGTCCGCCGTAAAGGGGGAACTATAATATAGAAGCGTAACATATGAATCCTTCTGCCTCTGCCTGCTGACAATTTTGTCCATATAGCTCTCGATAGTTTCTTTTTCAAGCAGCAGCGCAGGTATAAGAAAAAGCTGCTCCATGCTGTCACGTCCATACACGCAGAAGACTTCCTCTTCCGTCCCGAACAGCTCGGGCTCCTCCGAACGGGAGAACCTGCGGGGAAGCCCGTTCTCGCGTACCAGGGCAGCATAAAACCTTTTGTAGCGGAAATATTTCTGCAGGTCCCTCTCCGGGACAGTCTGCCCCCGGCTTATGCTCCGCAGCATGCTGTTTCTTTTCATATAGAACATACGGTGAAGATTTTCCCGGACGCGCTCCATCATAGCGATGATCGCCGACGGCACGATTGGCTTGGCAAGATAATCAAGCACACCGGTGCGTAGAGCTTCACGCATGTATTCATAGTCCTGATAACCGCTGATTACGACAAAACACAGATCAAGATCTTCCTCCTTTGCGCGTCTTGCCATCTCAAGGCCGTTCATGACCGGCATCTCTATATCGGTTATCACAAGGTCAGGCCTTGTTTCCTCGATCATCCGGAGAGCATCCCGCCCGTTCAGCGCCTCCCCCGATACACAGAACGCAGGACAGCTTCTCTCAATAATACGCCCTATGGCCTTCACAGCCATAGGCTCGTCATCCACAACCAGAACCTTGAAGAACACGGGGGATGGTTCTCTACGTTCGGAACACAGAGGGCTGTCCCCTGTGTTCACTTCTGTATTCAAAATCCTGTTCATGCCCTGATCCCTCCAAATCTTCGATAAACATATAGCAAACACACGCGTCTTTTCCACAATGTGCCCGCCTGTGCTTTTAAGCAATCTCAGCTACTGCGGATGCCGCCGCGTCGCATTCTTCCGGAGTATTATAATATCCAAAGCTGAATCGCACTGCTCCCTGCGCTTCTGTACCAAGTGCCCTGTGCATCAATGGCGCGCAGTGCGCTCCTGCTCTTACTGCAATCCCATAGGAATAAGAAAGCTCATCCGCAACGACCGCCGAGTCCAGGTCCCCGATATTCAGAGTTACTATAGGGCACCTTTCCTCCGCTTCAATGTCGCCATACACTTTTATCCCCGGGATATCTTTTACCCTCTTATAGAAGCGCCTTGCCAGATTCATCTCATATGAGTGTATCTTCTGTATACCCGTCTGTGTGATAAAGGCGGCAGCTGCAGAAAGGCCGGCTATACCATGTCCATTCAGTGTTCCGGCTTCAAGACGGGTCGGATATTCCTCCGGCTGCTCTGTCAGGAACGACTGTACCCCTGTACCCCCGACTTTGAAAGGCCTTACGTCGATATCACCATTGATGCAGAGTCCGCCTGTTCCCTGCGGGCCCATCATTGATTTATGCCCTGTAAAGCACAGGATCGAGATCCTGTCGTTTACCATATTGACCGCCAGTGACCCGGCAGTCTGTGAAGCGTCAACAATGAACAGGAGGCCATGTTTTTCCGCGATCCTGCCTATATGTGAGATGTCAAGCACATTCCCTGTAAGATTTGATGCATGGGTACAGACTATTGCCCGGGTATCAGGCCTTATCAGCCTCTCAAAATCATCATGATCAACACAGCCTTTTTCATCTGCACCTATAATACTAAGCTTCACTCCGCGCTCCGCCTGCAGCCGGTAAAGCGGCCGCAGAACAGAATTGTGTTCAAGGCAGGTCGTAATGACATGCTGTCCTTCTTTTATAGTTCCATTAATGGCAATATTAAGTGCTTCTGTAGAATTATTGGTAAATATGACCTGCCGTGAAACCGGGCAGCCGAAAAAGTCTGCAAGTTCAGCTCTGGTCCTGTATATAAGCCGGTTCGATCCAAGCGCGCTCTCGTGCGCTCCTCTGGATGCGTTGCCCAGAGTTGTCATAGCTTCTGTCACAGCCCGGACAACACACTCCGGCTTTTTCATTGTTGTAGCAGCATTGTCAAGATAGATCATATCTCTTATACCTCTTCTTCACTACATATTGCCCAACCCATACAGTGCCTTACTCTATATACAGCGAGCATCGCCCGATGCGTATCTTTTCAAAACGGGTTCTGAACAGATATGTCGTCTGTAATTATAGCACACAAAAGCTACTGCTGTCACATTCATGACATGCAGATCCTTTTCTGATCAAACCACTTTACTATTTACGGCCCGGCCGCAGGCGGCCGGGCCTGAGCCCTCGCCCGCCATGCGGAATCCTATCCCTGAGGGTCTGATCTGTCCCTGGGGGCCTGATCTGTCCCTGGGGGTCTGATCTGTCCCTGAGGGCCTGATCTGTCCCTGGGGGCCTGATCTGTCCCTGAGGGCCTGATCTCCAGGTCTATGGTCTATATGTCAATTGCTTTGTATATCAGTGCATTACATATGGCAGCCGCCACATTACTTCCTCCCTTACGTCCCCTGGAGGCAATAATGGGGATGTTTTCTTCCGTGCAGATTTTAATGATCATCTCTTTTGCTTCCACTACATTGACAAAACCGACAGGCAGAGCAACTATGAGCGAAGGACGCATGCCCTTTCTTATCTGTTCTCCCAGTTCAAAAAGTGCGGTCGGTGCATTTCCGACTGCATATATGCATTCGGGATATAACTCTGCCGCATGACGAACAGACACCACTGCCCTTGTTATCCCCTGCTCCCTAGCTTCTGCAGCCACTGCTTCATCCGCCATAAAGCAGACTGCCTTTCCGCCCAGAAGCACAAGCGATTTTTTGCTTATCCCGGCCAGCGCCATATTTGTATCGGTGACTATCACCTTTCCTTTTTTAAGCGCCTCAATACCTTTCCTGACAGCACCCGGAGAGAAGAACAGCGTATCAAGATAGTCAAAATCCGCCGTCGTATGGATCACCCGTTTCACAACCGGAGCAATATCTTCCGGCAGCGTGATTCCTCTTGCTGATATTTCTTCCGAGATGATCCTCATACTCTCCTTCTCGATTTCTGCCGGTTTACAAAATTCCATCTGCTGAACTCCTCCTCTGCACATTAACACATCTCTGCCATTTTACTGTTCTGACCCATTCCGGACAGTAAGGCACTGTCCACAAATAACTTCCGAAATCTGCTTGTCTAAATTCCGCCCTGACTGCGTTGTCGTCAGTCGCCGTAGCCCGCTACGCCTCCTTCCTCCGCCTTGCAGGGCGAAATTTATCCTGCGCATCTTTCGGAAG
>JAFUCO010000091.1 GCA_017459635.1 Blautia sp.
CTGGATTCCTCATGAAGGGCTCAGACCCTGTAAGGGAATTTACTCTGTCATGCGCTGCTCATGCAAGCATGGCAGCGCATGACAGAGTAAATTCCCTTACGGCCGTGAAAAGTAACATCAAATAAGAAAAAATTCATTCACGAATCTTTACATATAGAGTTTTCATGGTATATAATAATCAAAACTTTCATTTTATCTCGTGTACGCCACAGTAAGGATGTGATCAATTGAAGATAGAGAAGATTAATGATAATCAGATCCGCTGCACTCTGTACCGCCAGGATCTTGAGAACCATCAGATCCGTTTGAGCGAGCTTGCTTACGGAACGGAAAAAGCCAAACAGCTTTTCCGTGACATGATCGAGCAGGCACACACGCAGTTTGGATTCGAAGCGGACAACATCCCGCTCATGATAGAGGCTATCCCGGTGAATACCGAAAGCATCGTTCTCATCATCACCAAGGTTGAAGACCCTGAGGAGCTGGATACCCGTTTTTCAAAATTCGCCCCGTTCCAGCGTGACCTTGCCCACAGCAGCATACAGCTTGACGGTGCCGACAGCATACTTGACCTGATCCAGAAGCTTCACGAAAGAGCTCAGGCAGAAGCCCGCAGAGCTTCAGGCGATGCACCCGAAGGTGAGGACGCTGAAGAAACCGCTCCGCCAAACCTTGTACACCTTTTCTCTTTCCGTTCCCTCGATAATGTGATAGAGGCTTCACATGGGCTCAGGGGATTCTATAACGGCAGCAATGCGCTGTATCGCGAACCGGGAAACGGCCGCTACCTGCTGGCACTCCATCAGGACGACTCTACCCCTGAGGATTTCAATAAAGTGTGCAACATCCTTTCAGAATATGGAGACGGCAGCGCCTTCACCGAAGCCGGAGAGGCATATCTGCGCGAGCACGCCGACCTGATCTCAGACAATGCGCTCTCTTTCCTGGCTGAGATCTGAACACCAATATTATGAAATACTGACATCACGCGAAAGCGTGCCTGAAAAAGTCTGGGAAACATGCCCGGAAAAAGTTTTAAAAACATGTCCGGAATAATTCGGAAAACATAGCCGGAAAGAATCGGAAAACATGGCCGGAAGGAATCGGGAAAACATGTTTTGAAAAAGAATCGGGACGGTTCTCTGCAGCTGAAATTCAGCACAGGAAACCGTCCCGATTCTTTTAGATTTCGTAAAGTTATATTTATACAACTCTTTTTTCTGCTTATTTTGCAAATTGTACTTGTAATCCAAAGCACTTTATATTAAAATAGGCTTAACCAGCAGGAAATGCTGAATAAACATCGATTTCTAAGGAGGACAAAACTATGGCATATGTTATTTCTGATGATTGTGTAAGCTGCGGCACCTGTGAGGGCGAATGTCCTGTAGAAGCTATCTCCCAGGGAGACAGCCATTATGAGATCAATGCAGACGCATGTCTTGACTGCGGCACCTGCGCTGACGCATGTCCGGCAGAAGCTATTCATCCAGGCGAATAATATCTGATTGTTTGACAGAATAAGTTTTAAAAAGAGCACATTCAGTTCTGCTGAATGTGCTCTTTTTTTAAATCTTCATTTTAATGAGACAGGGGACGGTTCTCCGTCTTATTCTTTATGAGACAGCATGAGACAGGGGACGGTTCTTCGTCTTATTTTAAAGACAGAGAACCGTCTGTCTTATTCTTGATTATTTCTCTCATGCTTGATATTGACAAACTGGGTATACTGTGGCATCCACACAAGCTCGATGGTTCCGATAGGGCCGTTTCTCTGCTTTGCGATGATGATCTCGGCAATGCCTTTTTTGTCCGTATCCTTGTGATAATAATCATCCCTGTAGATGAACATCACAACGTCAGCGTCCTGCTCGATGGCTCCTGACTCACGCAGGTCGGAGAGCATCGGCCGGTGATCCGGTCTCTGTTCTACAGCCCTTGAAAGCTGCGACAGCGCGATCACCGGGACATTAAGTTCCCTGGCCAGAGCCTTAAGAGCCCTCGATATCTCTGAGATCTCCTGCTGCCTTGAATCGCTGTGTCCGCTTCCGCTCATCAGCTGCAGGTAGTCGATCATGACTACGCCTATATCGTGTTCCAGCTTATACTTACGGCACCGGGATCTGAGCTCCGACACCGTGATACCCGGAGTATCGTCAATAACAAGCTTCGAGGAACCAATTATGCCGGCACCTTCAACAAGCTTGCTCCAGTCCTCCGCCGTCAGATTACCGGTCCGCAGTTTCTGCGCATCTACATGCGATTCCATTGCCAGAAGACGGTTGACCAGCTGTTCCTTTGACATTTCCAGGCTGAATATGGCCACCCCGGTATCGCCGCGGCGGGCTATCCTCTGTGCCATATTAAGTACCAGAGCCGTTTTTCCCATTGAAGGTCTTGCCGCTACCAGCACCAGATCAGACGCATGAAGCCCGGATGTCTTAAAGTCAAGATCATTGAACCCGGTCGGTATTCCCGTGATCGAGCCGTTGATTCTTGAAGCCTTTTCAATATTGTCTATTGCGTTCAGCACGATCTGCTGTATAGGTACATACTCTCCGGAATCTGTCCTTCTGAGAGCCTGAAACAGTTTTTTCTCTGCCTCTTCAAGGATTGCATCACAGCTCTCGTTCTGGAGATAACATGCGTTAGCGACCTCCTCGTTTGCTTTTATAAGCCTCCTCAGAACGGCTTTCTCGCTGACTATCTCGGCATAATAACGCACATTTGCCGATGTAGGAACCGTTGAGAGCAGTTCCCGTACATATTCCATACTGCTGATGTCAGGCGGGAGATCCTTCTCCTTAAGCCGGTTCTGAAGAGTGATCATATCGACCGGCCGGCCTTCATTGCAAAGCTCCACCATGGCATCAAAGACAGCGCCGTACTGTTTCTGGTAAAAATCTTCGCTTGTCAGTATCTCTGAAGCGATCAGTATCGCGTCACGGTCAAGGATCATCGACCCGATTACCGACTGTTCCGCTTCCAGGCTGTGCGGAAGTATCCTTTTGATCAGAGCTTCATCCATGCTTTATTTGTCCTCTGCCACCGTGACCTTGAGACTACCGGTAACTTCCGGGTGCAGCTTCACTGAAACTGTTACTGTGCCGAGATTTTTGATCACACTCGGAAGGACGATCTTCTTTTTGTCAAGATCAAGTCCGAACTGATCACGTGCCGCTTCGGAGATCTCCTTCGCAGATATCGAACCGAAGGTCTTCCCACCCTCTCCCGTCTTCAGCTTCACGATAACTTCACGGGTCTTCAGGTCCTCCGCAAGTGCTTTTGCTTTTTCAAGGTTTTCCTTTGCTATCTTATCCTCGTTTGCTTTCCGAAGCTTCAGATCGTTCATATTCTTCGGAGTTGCCTCAACGCCAAGCTTTTTAGGCAGTATCATGTTTCTGGCATAGCCATCACTTACGTTAACGACATCTCCCTTTTTACCAAGCGACTTCACATCTTCAAGCAAAATAACTTTCATTCCAAATCCCCCCTCGATAAACTGTTTCTTTTAAGCATCCTGTTCCTGCAGGTGCAGATTCTGAGCTTTACAAGGCACACTCTGTATAACCCGTTACTTTTCAGCTGGCTGTTCCTGTGGAGAAACAGCTTCATCTATTATTTCTTTCAGCATTTTCTCTGCTTCATCAACCGAGGCCCTGACCTGTGCTCCGGCTATGTTGAGGTGCCCGCCGCCTCCAAGTTTTTCCATCAGAACCTGTACGTTTACTTCATCAATAGCCCTGGCGCTTATATACACCTCGTCATTATACGCAGTAAGCACAAAGGAGGCCTTGACCCCATTGATATTCAACAGCTCATTTGCCGCCTGTGCTCCGACAACGGTGGGACTCTCCAGGCCTTCGCTTGGGCACTTGCCTATCGCGAAGAAGCCCTGATATATCTCCGCATTCCTTACTGCTTCTGCCCTTGCCTTGTAGGAATCGATATTATCCCTCAGCATCTTGCGCACCCTGGTAACATCGGCGCCGTTCCGGCGCAGATATGCGGCAGCCTCAAATGTCCTTACGCCTGCGCGGGTGGTAAAGTTGTTTGTGTCAATAATGATACCTGCGTACAGGCAGTCGGCTTCAATGTTCCTCAGCTTCAGCCCTTCATAGAAATACTGCAGTATCTCTGACACCATTTCACAGGTTGATGAAGCATAGGGCTCAACATACGAAAGCACTGCATTCTCGATGACCTCGCTGCCTCTCCTGTGATGGTCAAGCACGATGATAGTCTTTGAAAGCTGCAGGAGCTCAGGGCACTCCGTGTAGCTCGGCTTATTTGTGTCCACAACAATGACAGCCGTATTGTTGTCGACAAGCTCTCTCGCATGAGTGCTGTCCACAAACAGATTGGGCTCGTATTCGGGTGAATCGATAAAGCCTGCCATTAGCGGCCTTATTGAAGTTGTGGGGTCATTCACAACAATATGCACCGATTTGCCCAGTGTCTTTGCCGCGCGGTATATGCCGATTGCGGCCCCGAGTGCATCAACGTCAGTTATCTTATGCCCCATAACGATGATACTGTCTTTGGAGCTTATAAACTCTTTAAGCGCCTGTGCTTTTACTCTGGCCTTGACTCTTGTGTTCTTTTCCATCTGCAGAGCCTTGCCGCCGTAGTACGAGATGCTGGTGCCGTCACGCACCACTGCCTGGTCACCGCCGCGTCCAAGCGCCATCTCAATGGCAATGCGTGAATACTCATAATCCTGCAGGTAATCCGACCCGTTAAGGCCTATACCTATGCTGAGTGTAACGGACATTTCATTTCCAATGTTGACCGTCTTCACTTCATCAAGAATGTTGAATTTGCGTGTTTTAAGTATTTCCAGCGATTCTTTTTTGAGCAGTATAAGATATTTATCCTTCTCGGTCTTTTTTACAAGGCCTCCGAACTCCGAAAAATATCTGGTAATTTTCCTGTCTATAAGCGCTATGAGCAGGGATCTTCTGACATCCTCCACGCTCTGGAGGGCTTCGTCATAATTGTCAAGATACGCGACTCCGACAACAGGCTTTTCATCCTCGCACTGCTGTATATAGGAACGCAGCTCTGTCTCATCATGCAGATATAATACCGTAAGGTGTATTTCGCCTTCAACCTCTTTAAGGATCTCCGACTTTCTGGCGAGATCTCCTATCTCGACCTGTTCCATCCTGACCCTGAATATCCTGTCATTCTGGGTCACGACGGATTCCGAAACGCCCCCGGTCTCCCAGGAAGGAAGCCTGTTCACGCTGATCTCAGGAAATATGCTCTCAATGTTGACTCCGGTGAACGCAGTGCAGCCGGTGACTTCTGAGAATTTACTGTTCCCCCATATAAGCTTCCCGCCCGAGTCAAGAAGAGCATATGGAAATTCCAGGTTCTGAAGGATCCTGTTCTCCACCTGCCCGTACTGCTGAGAGAAGGCAACCAGATCATTGATTATCTTAGGGTCGAACCTTCTGAATACAAGAGCCGCGATCAGAATATAAACTGCTGTCCCCAGAGCTGAGATTAACCCTGCTCTGACATCTGCGAATAAAACGAAAGCCGTGACGATTATAAGCAGTATCGCCAGATAAACAGGCCAGCACAGATAATGTTTTAAAGCCCCATGAAGTTTTATCTTATTTTTCATATCCAAATTCCTGCCGGGAGTATGTCACTCCTTAAGAACACCTGTTTACACAGCTTTTATTGCTGCGCATTTTATTATAACAGGTTTTCCGGCTTTTCGCTACTACAAAAACCGCCATCCGTAAACAGATGGCGGTTTTATTTCTTTTTGGATGGTTTCGTAACAGAATATCAGTCCTGAATGTAAGGCATGAGGGACACGTGGCGTGCTCTCTTAACCGCTACTGTAAGGGCTCTCTGATGCTTTGCACAGTTTCCTGTGATCCTTCTCGGAAGGATCTTGCCTCTTTCAGAAACGTACTTACGAAGCTTTGCTACATCCTTGTAATCGATCTCATTGTTCTCTTTACCGCAGAAGACACAAACTTTTTTCCTTCTGCGTCCGCCTCTTCTCTTCATCGGAGAATCAGGTCTCTCACCTTTATTATTGAATGCCATGATGCTATCCTCCATTCTCAGTTAAAAGCCTGTATCTGCCTGTTCTTCAAAATGCAGTTACAGAACAAATATCCACAGTGAACTACCGTTCTGCAGGATCATTAATACAGATCAATGAATCAGGTAAACGGTAATTCTTCTTCAATACTGTCCGGAATATTCATGAAGCCTTCTGCCGCTGCGTCGTCAGGGGAAGGCATTCCCGCGCTCTGCTGGGGTCTGGATGGCGCATAGCCGTCAGAGGAACCCCTGTAGCTGTCGCTTGCAGCTTTGCTCTCGGCAAATTCCTGATCATCAACAACCACGTCAGTAGTATAGACCTTCTGGCCTTCACGGTTTGTGTAGCTGCCGGTCTGGATCCTGCCGGAAACGGCGATCTTAATGCCTTTTCTGAGATATTTCTCAGCAAACTCGGCACTGCGCCCGAATGCTACGCATGATATAAAATCAGCAGATGCTTCACCATCTCTGGTGAATCTTCTGTCGACTGCAAGTGTATATCTTGCAACCGCAGTGGAGTTTTCGCCTGCGGAATAACGAATATCCGGATCTCTGGTCAAGCGTCCCATTAATATAACTTTATTCATAATGATCTACCTTTCATTAAACATCCTGGTAAACAGTTCTTAATGGTGCTTTCTATGATCTTGTTAAGAATACTTATGCGTCTTTCCTGACAACAAGATATCTCAGTACATTGTCCATGATGCGCATATGTCTTTCGAGCTCTGCCGGACAATCTGAATCTGCTTCAAACTGAATGAAATAGTAGAAGCCTTCATGCATTTTCTGGATCTCGTAGGCAAGCCTTTTTTTGCCCCACTCAATCACCTCAGTGATCGTGCCATTGTAGCGTGTGATGTAGCCTTTTGCCTGTTCAACAACTGCGTCACGCGCTTCATCCTCAAGTCTGGCACTCACGACCAATGCCAATTCATACTTGTTCATTGTTTTACCTCCTTATGGACTATTGGCCCTTTGCCTGTCAAAGAGCAAGGATATGAAATATATCACGAAAAGGTATTCTATCATAAAAGAATGTCCTTGTAAAGAAGTTTTTTTTATAAGGGCTGCGCCCTTTATCAATATGCTTTTTGCCTGGCCTAAGCGGCAGTTCGGCTTAAGCCGGAAGATAAGGTGGGGGGAAAACGCTCTCAGAGTTGCGAAGCCCGACGTTTCTCCGCTCCGCTCCGGTCGTTGCTAAACGGGTGCCACCGGCACCCAGCAACCCCCCACCCCCCCTTTCCCCGGGCACGCTCTGCACTTCATAAGACGGTCAATAACTGCCAGTAAACAGGCGTAGTAAGACAAGGGACGGTTCTCTGTCTTATTTTTGATAGCATAAGATGAGGGGACAGGTCTCTGTTTTTTTGAGAGCTGTCCCCTTCTTTCGTTATATGTTCTGGAGGATGGTGGCGCCGTATTCGGCGAGGGAGTGGTCTTCTTCGGCGGTTCCTCCGCTTATGCCGAGGCTTCCTATTATCTGGTTTCCGGATTTCAGGGGGATGCCGCCTCCTATTATTGTTATTTTTCCGTTTTCAAGGGATTCAATGCCATAGAAGGTTCCTCCCGGGGATGCGAGTACGGCGAGTTCGGCTGTGCTCATCTTAAGGGCTGCGGCTGTGTAGGCTTTTCTTACGGCTGCTTCGAAGCTTACCAGGAAGGCACCGTCCATCACGTGCACCGCAACCGGGCTGCCATCCGGCGAACATACTGCTATGACTGCGTTCTTTCCACGGCGCTGTGCTTCTTTTTCGATTTCTTCTATCAGACGTTTGGCTGTAGACAGGGTCATCTTCATTCCAACACCCATGCGTTTCAAAACCTCCTGTATGACGGCTTCGGGGACCGCTTCAGCATCGCTGCTCATGCCTGAACAGGATGAGGATAAACTGACCCCGGACACAGCTTCGGAATAAGAGCAGTCTGCGATTGAACCTGCAGCTGCTGTTACGGAGTATGAAGAACCCGGGGTGGAAACTCCGGGGATTGTTCCTGCGTCTGCTGATTCGAAGTATTTTGCGAGCATATAGAAATAGTCGCTTAGACGGTTCATATATTTCTTTGCTCCGTTGTCAGCGCCGAATTTTACGCTTACTGATGCGAGCGTCCTCTCTGCACGTCGTGCGACTGAGCGCGTAACGTGGAGTTCGGCAGACAGAAGGTTTCTCCCAGGAAGCGCGTCCTGATCAGGACTTTTCAGGATATCTTCGAGCCGGCTTATTTCTTCTTCAAGAAGCTCTGTACTGTCTGTTTTCAGCCTGAAATCATTATTGTAGGGATCCCTCACTCCTGATGAGACGGTCAGCAGGGTTTTCTGTATTTTTTCAAGGAATCGCACTGTATCCGGATCGGATATCATCGACCTGCACAGCCCGATGTGGCTGTTAAGCTCTTCTATTTCTCCTGCCAGACCTATCCTGTCATCCGACTTTGATATATTGTGGGAACGGACAAGATCAGTTGTCCCACGGTCTCCGTTTTTGGAATAGATGCTCATTTCCCTGCTCCTCCGCGGTGAATAGTGTCTTTTTTAGTAAGTCCCCGGGCGTTTTTTTCAACCATACGTCTCTCCGCCATGATCTGGTGAGAACAGCCGCAGCATCTGAGGCGGAAATCAGCCCCTGTACGCAGGATCTCAAATTCCCTGCTGCCGCAGGGATGCGGTTTTTTTAATGTAACTATATCTCCAGTCTCAAATATGTAATCCTGCATGTTAGTTTCCCGGCTTTCTATACATGGATCTGGCTCATCACCTTACCTATAGGTTCCTTTATCAGCAGGTCGGCGCTCCGGTCACGCGGTGTCGGTGCCATGTTGATCACAACGAGGCTGTCTCCTCTGAAATAGTCGATCAGTCCTGCTGCCGGATATACCGCAAGAGAAGTTCCCCCGATGATCAGTACCTGAGCCTTCGAGATCGCTTCAACCGCTCCGTTTATTGTTTCATGGTCAAGCCCTTCCTCATAGAGGACAACGTCAGGCTTTATTATTCCGCCGCATTCACACCTTGGCACGCCTTCTGAATGAAGAATGTGCTGAAAGTCATAGAATTTGCCGCATCTCATGCAATAGTTGCGGTATACAGAGCCGTGCAGTTCAAACACATTTTTGCTGCCCGCCATCTGATGCAGGTTGTCGATGTTCTGGGTTATGACAGCCTTAAGCTTACCTGCAGCTTCCATCTCAGCGAGCTTCAGGTGAGCTGCATTTGGACGCGCATCGGGGCAGAGCATTTTGTTATGATAAAAGCGGTAGAATTCTTCCGGCTTTTTCATGAAGAATGTATGGCTCAGTATCGTCTCGGGCGGATAGTCATACTGCTGATTGTACAGACCGTCCTGGCTCCGGAAATCCGGAATCCCGCTCTCTGTTGAGACTCCTGCTCCGCCAAAGAAAACGATATTGTCATGTGTATCGACAAGTTCCTGCAGTTTTTCGACCTCTTTCGACATAATATCTCCCTTTCTATGCAGCTTTTCAGCCCATCCAGATCATTATCGACATTTTACGCTTCCGGAATCCGGTTGACACGTTTTCCTATTACTACGCATCTTTTTGAATAATCGTGATTATCGAGGCATGTTGAGAGGCACATGAGCTTGTCACGTACATCAAGCGGAACCGGATCTATATAGACCTCCGTATATCCCTGGACTCTTGTAAGAAAATCCTGGTATTCTTTGCCCGGTCCCTTGTAGTTAGTGTAAGTGTCGCTGTCCACCGGAGCATTGTAGACCGAGATTATCTGGTAGCGCTCTGCCGCTTCCGGTGTAAACACCCAGAAATACGGGCTGCGCTGCAGATTCTGCGGATCACTGATGAATTCGCTCAGACGTCCGAACATCGAGCCGTCCTTCATATTATGACCGTATAATATTGTATAGCAGTCATTCAGGTCGTCGCTGTTAAGCTTATCTGCAAAAACAGTCCCGGCGTAAAGATATTCCTTTCTGATATTCCGGTGGAGGTAAAACTCGTTGTCTATCCCCCTTGTTACCGGATAGTTGATGCTGTCAAAGGCTTCAACATAAATCCATCCGATGACATCATCGTTTGAAGCTTTTAGAGAAGCGAAATCGACAGAGAGCGGAACCGGCACAGTTTCCACAGTTTCCCCCGCAGGTGCGGCGACATTATCACCACCTGTGCCCGTACCTGCCGGAGCCGCATCAGGCTCACGCTCGGTCACTACCTGATCGACCATGTCCTTATACTGGTCGCGGCCTTCCTTGTATCTCTGATAAATAATAAGCAGATTATATCCCGCATAGCAGAACACTCCTATCGCCGCCAGCAGAATAAGTGTGAGAATCACATCCACCGCTGTTCTTTTTGTGCGGCGTTTGCGCTTTGCCATATGGTTTTCCTCCAATTAAATATATTTTATCTAATCTATTATATCAGATTCCGGATCGTTTTTGTACTTCTTATTTACTGTTTTTTACGATTGTTTAGCCCTTTAATCACAAAACAAGTCCTCTCTCATCTACTTGATGTGAATTGAAACCTGTGCTAATATAATCAGAAATGAAAGAATCAATCACAGGAGGTTTCACATGGGTAAGAAAAATCTTATTGCCGGCCAGTCCGGCGGGCCGACCGCTGTTATAAACAGCAGTCTTTACGGTGTTGTATCTGAGGCATACCGCCATCCTGACAAGATAGGAACCGTTTATGGCATGGTAAACGGCATTGAAGGGTTCCTTGCAGGACGTATCCTCGATTTTAATGAAGCACTTCCGGGCGATTCCCTCAAAGGACTCACCTATACTCCCGGCGCATATCTTGGTTCCTGCCGCTGCAAGCTTCCGGAGTCCTTAGATGATCCGATGTACGAAGCCATTTTCAAAAAATTTGAAGAGCTCGATATTGGATGGTTTTTCTATATCGGCGGAAATGATTCCATGGATACCGTCAGCAAGCTTTCCCGCTATGCAGAGAAGATCGGCAGTGACATCCGGGTAATCGGCGAGCCGAAGACGATCGATAATGACCTCATCCTTACAGATCATACCCCTGGCTACGGCAGCGCGGCAAGGTATGTGGCAGAGACTGTTCGCGAGATCGTGCTTGATGCCAATGTATATGAAACACGTTCCGTGACAATAGTCGAGGTCATGGGCCGCCATGCTGGATGGCTCACCGCTGCAGGAGCCCTCGCCCGCAAGAGCGCCGGCGATAATCCGATGCTCATATATCTCCCCGAAACCAGTTTTGACCAGGACGCTTTCCTTGCCAAAGTAAGTGAGTGTCTCGAAAAGAACTGCAACGTGATCGTATGTGTATCAGAAGGCATTCACGACAAGGACGGCACCTTCATATGCGAATATGACAGCTCGGTAGGTACCGATAATTTCGGCCATAAGATGCTGGCCGGATGCGGTAAATATCTTGAGAATCTTGTAAGGTCACGCCTCAATGTCAAAGCGCGTTCTGTAGAGCTTAACGTAAGCCAGAGATGTTCTGCCGCCATGATGTCAGCTGCTGACCAGCAGGAAGCAATTATGGCCGGAGTATTTGGAGTCAATGCAGCGCTTGACGGAGTTACCGGCACGATGGTATCCTTCATCCGCCGTATAGCCGAGGACGGCAGCGTAACAATGGAATGCGGTCTTGAAGATGTCAATATGATCTGCAATATGGAGAAACCTGTTCCGGCAGAATGGATCACAGAGGATGGTACAGATGTTTCAGAAGAATTTGTACAGTATGCGCTCCCGCTCATCCAGGGTACTGTAGAAGTTCCGCTTGGAGAAGACGGGCTGCCGGCGTTTGTGTCGCGGAAGTAAAAAACCGTGGGGAGGGAACACTCTCGGAGTTGCGAAGTCCGACATCTACGCTCCGCTCCGGTCGTTGCTAAACGGGTGCCACCGGCACCCAGCAACCCTCCCCACACCAGTTCAGTTATGGTTCTCTTCATGCCCGTTTTTTTAGGGCTGTAGATATGATTGCGGTGATAGTTATGAATATCAGTGCGGCTAGGGATATTGCCTGGGAGGTGGAGAGGGGGCCTATGGTTCCTCTTTCTGGGTCTCCTCGCAGGAATTCTATCAGGAATCTGCCTATGCTGTACAGCACCAGATAGGAGACGGCTACTGTGCCGTCTTTTTTTGTGTGCTTTGCGAGGGTTATCAGCACGAGGAATAAAGCGGCGTCAAATGCTGCGGAGATGAGCTGTGTCGGGTATAGGCGCACGTTGTTCGGGGCAAATTCAGAATTGTGGAACACTATTCCGAACGGAAGGTCAGTCTCTTTTCCGTAACAGCAGCCGGCAAGGAAACAGCCGACACGGCCGAAAGCCTGTCCCAGCGCCACAGATGGCAGAAACAGATCCGCCCAGGATAAGAAGTTTAGGCCGCATATCATGCAGTACAGAAATCCGGTAAGGATCCCCAGTATGATCCCTCCGTAAACGACAAACCCGTCAGAAAAATGCATGAGATAATATCCCGGGTCTCTTACAAAATACTTCCACTCGGTGAAAAGGAACGCAAGCTTGGCTCCCGCAAAGCCTCCGGCAAGACACCATAAGAAAAGCGGCAGGACATGCTCTGTTCTGTAGCCCCGCTTAGATGCGCGATACTCCATTGTCAGATATACCGCGATGACCCCAAGGGCTATCATCAGGCCGTACCCGTACACTGTCAGCGGCCCGATGTGCAGAAGTTCATTTTTCATACAAGCTCCTCCCCTGTCCTGTAATTTAATACTCCCCGCAGCAAGCTGCGGGGTACCAGCCGTTTCTCAGAACCTGCTGCTAAGTAAGGCCCTGTAGAAAGCCCTTTGCATCCAGCCTGTCAATTCCTACGATTGCGCCGGGCCTGAAGCGCTTATACAGAACTCTGTAAAAAGCCTGTGCAGCATCAGGTTTGTCTTTCTGCCCAGGGTGCATCCGTATGTATCCTCCGGCTCGGACTCTCCGCAGACATCAGCTCCGGTAAATGACATTCCGTAATCCTGTGAAGCATGCAGCACGGAGCGTACCATAAAGGCAAGTTCTTCGTTCGAGGTTTCACCCTGGCTCCAGCTGGTTCTGGCATATTCTTCAGACAGGATGTCCTTGTCGACGGAAAGATACACGGCTGAAGCTCCGTATTTCTGTCTTAAATCAGCCAGTTCCTTCCTGACCCATTTTTCAAAGCTTCCACAAAAGTTTTCATTAAAGCTGTCCGCGCTTCGCCAGGCAGCCAGCCTTTCTCTGCTGAGGAAGCGGACCTTTTGAGCCGCCGACTCATCCGCGGCGGCTATCGCCTCTTCATCCGGCCCTATCACCAGAGCGCCGCAAAGTGACGGAATATCCTGAAGTGCTCTTATTATCCATCCACCGCAGGATAAAAGTCCTTCAAAAGCGGGCGGCTGCATATCAGTATGATTATCAAATACAACAAGCACGAATCCGCCGCCAGCATTTCCAGGCTGCACCTCATGCACGATTCCTCCGTCAACGTTATCCGACTGCACCTCATGCACGATTCCTCCGCCAGCATTTCCAGGCTGTACCTCATGCAGAAAAAACCATGTAAGGTAATGGTAGCTGCCCGTATCTATATAGTGTATGCTGCCGTGAGGTTCATTTTTCATCACCTCAAAAATACGCCCGGCAGCCTCGTCATCACAATAGGACCTGCTGCCTGTCACGTTCTTCATGTCAATATAGCGGCAGCCCGGTGGGGCCGGATCATCAGGCATGGAGTATACCCCCGAAAAATCCCAGCAGGATGATGTGATTCTCAGTCTTTCCACTCTTCGAGCACCTCATTCTCCTTCGCCTGCTCCTGCTGAAATGTATCTGCATCATGCACTGCCGCATCCCCGAAGTGCCTTTCCTCTTCAACATGATTTCCGAATCCGTGAAACAGGCCTTTACGTTCATGTCCTGATTTCTCCTGCGACGGCGACGGTGACGGATACTCTTCATAGGGCGGCTGCTGGAACACATCGCCGTAAGGCTGCTGCTGCGGAGCGGCAACCATATCTGTCCCGGGAACGATTCCAGGCATTACAACCGGGCCTTCCGTGCCTGATGGACAGGACTGCGCTGCAGCTTCCGGAGGAAGGTTTTTCTTACGAAGGATATCGAATGCCACATCGGCAGCACCCTTTAAAAGAAATACTATACCGGCAAACAAAATGGTCGACCGTACTTTTCCAAAAGGATTGATGATAGTCACGATTCCGAGGATAATCCCCGTAAGCCCCGCAAGAAGGAACATATTCCAGATCGATATCTCCGCCTTTTTAAACTTTAAGGCGGTTCTTATCATCCAGATGCTGTCAACGCATAAAAGCGCGCCAAGAAGCCTTGGCATCAGCTTGACTACTATCTGGGGATTTTCGAACATGAACCATCCAAGCACGAGCACGATAACACCTGCAAACATGTTGAATACCGTTGTCTGATACCTGACGCTCAGATACATCCCTATATTATACAGGCCGGCAAATACAAGCAGTATTCCGAATACTATCCTGCATATCACATCAACCGTCTGCACCGGGAATATAACCAGGCAGAGTCCTACCAGGATAAAAAACACCGCCGCTGCTATCTCTCCTTTAAGGAAGTTTATGATTTTTTTCTGAATCTTGTGTTCTTTCATATGCTCCTTCCTCCTGTTTTTGTTATAAAAACCTATAAAACAAGTATACCCTTTTTCCGGGTTTTCGTCCACCTTTATCTTGATAGTAAATTTCCTTACAGGGTCTGAATCCTTCATGAGGAATCTTTTCGCGAAGCACCGGTGAATCCCGTAAAGGCGGGATTCCGAATGCAGGGTTCAGCCCAACCGCTTGCGAATGGGCCTGAACAGTAACATTTAAGGTATTCATACTTGAAGTTTTATGTCTACCACATTATAATATAGAAGCATTGTAACATTTGAGAAAGCAGCCTTTTTATAGAAAGCAATTATCAGGCATATTATTGGCGAAAGAAGGTTTATATTTGAAAAAAAGCAAAAGAAATGAAATTCCGGGAATTATTCTTCCGGTTATCGTCATAGCAGCCATAGCCGCAGTTATCGCGGTTGTCGTGTTCCTTTTTCCAAAAGGCGGACAGTCTTCTGTCACGAAGGCTGATGTTGAGCAGACAGTCGCACGTCTTCAGGCGATGGAGAACCGTGACACTGCAGAGATTGAAAACCAGGTGACCGTCACTGATACCGGGACAGCTGATGATGCATCGTCCCCTGCTCCTGCTGATGAATCTTCACTTGACAGTATAAGGCAGAGCATTCTTGACGGATCCGGAGTTATGGACAATGTTACGATACGCCAGAAGTTCAAAAACACTGCCATCATGGGAGATTCAATAACCAACTCCATCTGGGAATATGAATTTCTAGACCAGGACGTAGTAATCAGTGAGCGCGGACTGTCTGTCATCAACGCGAATGACCAGGTCGCCACCACAATCGCCATGAACCCGCGGGTTATTTTTATGGGATTCGGTTCCAACGACCTTGAGTCCTATGAATCAAATGTTGACGGATTTATCGAAGGCTACAAGACCCAGGTAAGAAAGCTGCAGGAGGCTCTCCCCGGTGTCCCGATCTACATCAACTGCGTCCTTCCGATAACCGAAGAGGCAATCGCTTCAATACCTGCGCTTCAATACTATCCGCAGTATAACGAAGCGCTTATACAGATGTGTAATGAGATGGGGCTTACCTTTGTTGACAATTCCTTTATCTTAGAAAATGACAGCAGCCTTTACGAGCCGGACGGTGAACATCCCACTTCACCTTTCTATCCGCTCTGGCTCAGCTATATGGCATATGTAGCAGGGCTGTGATTTAAAACAGGAGGGTTTATAAATTGCAGTTTTCAAAAAGCCTGCTGATCAAGGCAGCCATGGTGGTTTTTCTGGTTCTTTATCTGGGATGGATCTATAATTCGGACAACGCAAAAGACGTATCTATGGAGGATATCAGTTTCACCATGGAGAATATAAGTTCAGTGACCGAGATGCAGAAACGCGGCAAAGGTGATCTACAGCGATACTTTTCCGTTATGGACACAGACACGGAGGGATACTTCTTTTACAAAGATATCTCACCCATGTCTGTAAATGAAGTTCTGATAATGAAGGCCGCTTCCAGAGATAAGGCAGTGTCCCTTCTTGAGGCGGCAGAAGCCCATCTTGAAAGTCAGGAAAATGTGTTCGGCGCTTATGGTACAGACCAGATGGGACTTCTCTCTGAAGCATCTGTTGAATCAAAAGGGAATTATGTCTGGTATATGTGCGGCCCGGATGCTTCAACATGGCGGCGGGCATTTACTTCACTTATCTGACACCTGAATCTTTCTGCCGTTACCTGACCGTTCCGGCAGAAAGATTCCTGATAATCTAAAACATATGGAGTGTTATAATGGTATTCAGCAGCATATTTTTCATATTCTGTTTTCTTCCCGTGTTCATGCTGATATATTATCTGGTACCGGGGAAAGGTAAGGACATCGTCCTCTTTGCAGGAAGCCTTGTTTTTTATGCCTGGGGAGAGCCCGTTTATGTCATTCTCATGATGTTCTCGGCTCTTTTCAACTATTACATGGGGCTTGAACTGGACAGATGCCCGGAAGAATCAAGAAAGGCGAATCTTATCTTCGCGATAATAGTCAATACAGCCATACTTGGTTTTTTCAAATACTATGGCTTTCTGCTGGATACTGTCGGAGGGCTTATCGGACATGCCATCTCGCACCCTGAGCTCAGCCTTCCCATAGGTATTTCATTCTACACCTTTAAAAATCTTTCCTATATAATTGATGTTTACAGGGAAAAGATCTATTCACAGGAAAACTTTCTTACCTTCTGTGTGTACAGTACAATGTTCCCGCACATGGCCGCAGGCCCCATCGTAAGATACGCGGATATCGAAAAGCAGCTCGAGAGGCGCCCGGTCAATATAATGAAGTTCGGTGTCGGCGCGGAATATTTCATTAAGGGTCTTGCAAAGAAGGTGATCCTTGCGGATAACCTTGCAGTTATCTACAATTCGGTCAGTTCATCGAGTCATAACGCCGTGCTTACGGCCTGGATAGGAATATTTGCATATACTATGCAGATATATTTCGATTTCAGCGGTTACTCAGATATGGCTATCGGTATCGGCCGGATGCTGGGCTTTGATTTTCTTAAGAACTTTGATTATCCGTACATTTCGGGAACGATCACGGAATTCTGGCGAAGATGGCATATGTCTCTCGGCAGCTGGTTCCGCGATTATATCTATATCCCGCTGGGCGGAAACCGTGTTTCCACGCTGAAACATATCAGGAACATTCTTATTGTATGGGCTCTTACAGGGCTCTGGCACGGCGCCAGCTGGAATTTTGTGCTGTGGGGTGTTTACTACGGTATCCTTCAGCTGTTCGAAAAGTATTTTCTTTCGGACTATCTGGGCAGAGCACCCAAGATAGTCGGAAATATCTACACCATGTTCTGCGTGGTGATCGGATGGGTGTTCTTCAGTCAGACCAGCTTTGGGGCAATAGCGAACTATCTTGGCACGATGTTCGGTCCTGCCGCTTCAGGCTTCGCCGATTCAGCAACCTTCTATTACTTCAGAACAGGCATAGTTCTTTTTGTAATATGCATCATTGCCTGCCGCCCAGCGCTGCAGGAACGTTTCCGCAAACTGATGAAACGGAATATGCCTGCGGCGATCGCCATAGATGCAGCACTGCTTGCAATCTCGACCGCCTACATGGTCTACAATTCCTACAGCCCGTTCCTTTATCAGAAATTCTGAGCAGCTGATTCTTTTATAAAGTCAGATGCTTATCTTTTTGTAAATGTTTCCTGGAGGATTTCCGAATGGCACGACGCAGCAACAAACCATTTTTTAAGAACAATGGGATATTCTTCTTTGCAGTTATCCTTATAATTCTGATACTTAATATCATAATTCCGGACAGATCTTTTTCTGATAAGGAAAACCGGGTTCTGTCTTCATTTCCTCCCTTTAATGCCAAGGAGATGCTTGAGGGGCGTGAAGAGCCAAAGTATGAAACATATGTAAACGACCAGTTCCTGCTGCGTGATGCCTGGATAAGTCTTAAAGCCGGTGTCGACCGCCTTATGGGCAAGGTTGAATCGAACGGAGTATGGCTCTGCAAGGATGGTTATCTGATGGAAGCTTTTACTCCTCCATCTGAAGATGCATTAGATGAGATGCTTACCGCGCTTCAGAATTTCTCGGCCAGGCATTCAGATCTTCATCAGAGTATGATGATCATTCCAAACGCAGTAAATATAACTTCCTTCCGGCTGCCGGCCGGAGCTCAGGTAACTGATCAGAACCCTTATATTGACAGGGTGAAGTCTTCTGTCAAGGAGAACGGAGTTTCCTTTATAGATGTCAGGGACAGCCTGAGCGGCCACAGTAATGAAAAGATCTATTATAAGACGGACCATCACTGGACAACGCTTGGAGCTTATTATACTTACCTGGCAGCTGCAGACAGCCTTTCGCTTGATACTTCGATCCTCACCTATGATCAGCTGCCCGTGTCTCTGTCGTTTCAGGGCACGCTATCCGCCAGGAGCGGTTTCAGGTCAGGTGAAAAGGAAGAAATGTATGTATTTCTTCCCCGCAACGACACAGCTCCTGAATTTGTAGTAAATTATGTAACAGAACGCGAGAAGACAGCAAGCTATTACAAGACGGAACGGCTGGATACCCGTGATAAATACGCAATGTTCTTTGACGGCAATCATGCCCAGGTAAAGATCACCACTCCTACTGCGGAGGACAGAACGCTTCTTATTTTTAAGGATTCCTATGCAAACTGCTTTGTACCTTTCCTTGCACCTCATTACCGGAATATCATTCTGATAGATCCGCGGTATTATTATGGCAGCATTGATGATGTGATCGCTTCTGAAAATGTAGGTGAGATCCTGTATCTATATAACGCAAATACATTTTTCACCGACACTTCTCTTGCACTTACACTCAATGGAGATGAGAGCAGCATTGATACTTCAGGCATGGCAGATGGAGATGGTTCAAATGAGTCAGGATCTTTGACTGATACAGAAGGTTCAGGGACTGGAACCGAAGGGACAGAAGGAACCGAAACCGGAAGTGCTTCCGCAGACGGAACGTCCGGAGCAGGAACAGAAGGAACCACCACAGAAAGCTCCAGTGATGGCTCTGATACAACGGATGGCGGAACAGATTATGATGAGAGTTATGACGACAGCTATGATTATGACAGCTACTATGATGACAGCTACTATGATGAAAGCTATTATGACGAAAGCTACTATGATGAAAGCTATGATTATGACAGCGACTATGATTACTGATCACGCCGGATCAGGCATGCTGCAGGCTTTATAAGCCTGCAGTAGTGAAAAAATAAGACAGGGGACGGTTCTCTGTCTTATTTTTATAAGACAGAGAACCGTCCCAATGTCATTTAGTTAGTGTTTTGGATATGGATTTGTATACTTGCCAACAAACAGCTGTAGGGGAGGACTCGCCAAAATCTTTTCGATACCATAGTACCAAAAATCCCAATCTATAACACTAACTAAATGACATTGGAA
>JAFUCO010000092.1 GCA_017459635.1 Blautia sp.
GAACCGCGGCCTCTGGCAGAGAAAATGCTGCGTCGCCTATTAGCCCTTCCTTCGGCAAACTCGCAAAAAGCGCTCAGACAGTGCCGAAGGAAGGGCAGCTATACTCGCAGTTTCTGTGCCATAGGCCGAACGGTTCCGTACATATGGTCAGTCCTCCCCCTACAGCTGTTTGTTGGCAAGTATACAAATCCATATCCAAAACACTAACTAAATGACATTGGGACGGTTCTCTGTCTTTTTTTTCTCACAGAAGCAGCAGCCCCTGCTCTGTAATAAATACGGCGATACAGGCTATTGCTGCAACTTTTACCAGGCTTTTCCTCCTGTATGCGGCTATAAGCGCTGCCACAAAGCCAGCGCAGCCCGCAGCTGATGTTATCATACCCGGCATATTTTCTGTCTGTGGGGCGGAAATGATCGCAGGGAATGTCATGGCTGCCAGGCATGCGTATGGAACATAGTATAAAAATGACCGTATAAAAGGATTTGTTATCTCCTTACGCGACAGCACCAGGGGAAGCATCCTTATTAGATAAGTAACCCCTGCCATCACCAGAATATAAATATACAGATTTTTTGAGGCCATAAGTTCTTTCTCCCAAAAGCATTATATAACTGCCCGTAACACATTCCAGTTACCAATTACGGCGTTATTACTGTAAACTGCAGGTTTCTCAGGCTTAGACTGCCAATATTAACCCCGGCCTGTCATTTATCATCAACCGGGGATAAGGCTGCGGCAGCTCCTGCCACTACAAGAGTTACCAGAATAATAACGAACCCGGAGCTCACATGTTTTAAAAGAGGAACTAGTGAAAAGAGTGTACTGAGCCCCATAGCTGAAACCACAACACAGAGCACTGTCCTGTTATCTCTTGCAGGTGGGATTATAATAGCCAGAAACATTCCATATATAGCTACTGACAGGGCGCTCATTATGAATCCCGGCAGCAGGCTGCCCGAAACTGCTCCGATAAGCGTACCGATCGTCCACCCCGGTATCGCCACGCACATTGCCCCGTAATTATAGCATGGATGCACCTTCTCTACCTGCGAAATGCTTATGCCGAAAATCTCGTCCGTTACACCGAAGGCAACCAGGAAACGATGTGCAAACGGTACATCCCGTCTCAGCTTCTGTGCAAGGGAGAAAGACATCAGGCAGTACCGGAGATTAATTATCAGCTGTGTCAGTGCCATCTCAAGGTACGAGCCTCCGGCAAAAATTATCTCAAGGCCGGCAAACTGTCCGGCCGAAGTCACGTTGGTGAGCGATATAACTGTGGCCTGTAAAGGAGTCATACCTCCTCCGGCAGCCGCAATGCCAAACGTAAAAGACACAACAAAATATCCAAGGCCTATGGGAATTCCATCCCTCATGCCTTTTCGGAAGCTCTCCATCGCCGTCATCAGATCTCCAGCTCCTCCAGGCTCTCAAGTGCTTTAAACCCATTGTTTCTTAAAATGCTTTCCGTCACGCCAAGATCCTCTGAATACAATATTACCACCGGGATCATTGTGCTGCGGTGAAAAGAGGTATATATATAATTAAGATTTACATTGCTTTCCTTAAGTACATAAAGAAGTGAATCAAGGCTTCCCTTTTCATCCTTCATGTCGATCGCGATAACCGGTGTTATGCGGCACATATAGCCCTTTTCGGCCATCACGCTGTCTGCCAGATCCGGATCCGCGCACACCATACGGAACACTGCGAACTCTGGTGAATCAAAGCAGGCAAAGCCATATATACTGATCCCTTTTTCCTTTAAGATAGTTGTCACTCTGTTAAGGCTCCCAACCCGGTTGTCCACAAAAACAATATTCTGTCTGAGCATAAAAATCCTCCCTTTACAGTGTGCGCTTATTTTTAAGGCATCGCGGGCCCGGCCGATCATGGTCGGGCCGTAAACAGCAAACCCATTTTATCACAGTGTTCATGATTCATCAATAATCGGTTGTTTTTTTTCCGTATAAGTGGTACATTTGAGTTATTCACGGCCGTAAGGAAATATACTCTTACCAGCCTTGCACTGTAACTCATCAATCTGAACAACGGAAAAAGGAGACCTTATTATGGAAGCAGTAACCCGTTCCAAAACAACTGACATTGTATACACAGGTATGTTCGTGGTTCTTATAGCCATTTGCGCCTGGATCAACGTCCCGATGGCTGTACCCTTCACTTTACAGACGTTTGGAGTTTTCATGGCTGTGGAGACCCTGGGCGGTCGCCGCGGTACCCTCGCAGTTTTAGTATATATCCTGCTCGGAGCAGCAGGTGTACCAGTGTTTGCAGGCTTTTCCGGAGGAATCGCCCCTCTGTTCGGAAGCACAGGCGGTTATATAATCGGCTTCTTATTCTCCGCACTTGTAATGTGGGCGATCGAAAGCCTGTTCGGTCATAAGCCGTTAGTTACAATACTTGCAATGCTTGCAGGACTTTTAGTCTGCTACCTGTTCGGGACTATCTGGTTTATGGTCGTCTACTCAAGAAGCGGCTCCACGGCATCACTTCTGACAGTACTTGGATGGTGCGTGTTCCCGTTCATAATCCCGGATCTGGCAAAGATCGGCCTCGCGTATCTTCTGTCACAGCGTGTAAAAAAAGCAGTGCATCTGCAGTGATAATTAAGGCAAAAAACAATACCAGTGATCACCAATATAAAAGAGAAGCTCATCTGCAGTGATCGTTAAGAAGGAAAAAAAGATGTCCGAAACATTAAAGCTTTACTATGAGGATCCATATCTGCAGGAATTCGAAGCAGTTGTTACAGGCTGCTCTCCTGCCGGCGGAAATTATGCCGTCACTCTTGACCGTACCGCTTTTTATCCGGAAGGAGGCGGACAGCCCGGTGATACCGGCACTCTTGGCAATGCAGCCGTCCTTGATACAATTGAAAAGGACGACAGCATTCTTCATATCACAGACAGCCCTCTGACACCCGGCAGCACCGTTATAGGGTGCCTGGATTTTGACCGCAGATTTGATTTCATGCAGCAGCACTCCGGCGAACATATAGTGAGCGGTCTGGTATGTGCTGCATTCGGCTGCCATAATGTTGGTTTTCACATGGGCACCGATGTTGTCACCATCGATTTTGACTGCGTTATCACAGAAGACGAGCTTCGCCAGATCGAAGCCGAGGCTAACAGGCGGATCTGGTCCGACAGAAAAACCGAAATACTGTATCCCGCTCCCGAAGAGCTGGAAAGCATAGAATACCGCAGCAAAAAGGAACTGACCGGACAGGTACGGCTTGTGTGCTTCCCCGGCACCGATATATGCGCCTGCTGCGGCATACATGTAGAGCGTACCGGGGAGATAGGAATGGTAAAGATCCTCTCGGTCGTTAATTTCAGGGATGGTGTAAGAGTTGAGATGATCAGCGGTCAGAGAGTGTACAGCTACCTGAACGCTGTATCCGCGCAGAACAGCCAGATATCCGTGCTTTTATCTGCCAAAATATCCGAAACCGCCCAGGCCGTAAAGCGCCTGCACGAAGAGAACTATCAACTTCGAAGTGAGATATCTGCCCTTCAGGAAGCATCCTTTGCGCTCGAAGCCGAACGCCAAAACGGTGCCGGAAACGTGCTTCTGTTCAAAGAAGCCCTCTCATCTGATAATGTCCGCAGGCTTACAGACGCAGTGATGAACAGCTGCGGCGGACGCTGTGCAGTCTTCTCGGACAACGGAGACGGCTCGTTCAAATATGCTATAGGAGAAAAAGGCGGAGATCTCCGCAGTTTCACTAAAGAAATGAACCATGCCTTAAACGGACGCGGAGGCGGAAAGCCCTTCTTCGTCCAGGGACAGGTAAGCGCATCAAAAGAAAAGATCAAAGAATATTTTGACAAAATAAACGGGGACGGTTAACCGCCCCCGTTTGCATTATGCATTGGTATTCTCTTATCCAACCTCATTCTGAGCTGCCACAAGTCTTGCAGCGCCATACATCTCACGAAGCTTCGGCTTTTCTATCTTTCCGGTTGCGTTTCTCGGAACATCTGCCAGTATGATCTTTCTGGGGCGTTTGTACCTTGGCAGCTTCTGGCAGAAGACGTTTATATCCTCTTCAGTGCACTGTGAGCCCGGTTTTAACTTGATGATAGCCGCAGCGATCTCACCGAGACGTTTATCCGGCAGACCTATTACTGCCACATCCAGTATCTCATTATTGGTGCGGAGGAAATCCTCTATCTGAACCGGATACAGATTCTCCCCGCCGCTTATAATGACATCCTTCTTACGGTCAACCAGGAAGATAAAACCATCCTCATCCTCCATCGCCATGTCTCCCGTATAGAGCCAGTCGCCGT
Organism: Blautia sp.; assembly: GCA_017459635.1. GTDB lineage: Bacteria > Bacillota > Clostridia > Lachnospirales > Lachnospiraceae > Blautia_A. The sequence continues at coordinate 4,321 of JAFUCO010000092.1, forward strand.
GCAGAACCTCTTCAGTAGATTTTTTATCATTGTAATAGCAGATCATAACTCCCGGGCCCTTAACCGCAAGCTCTCCGGTCTCACCCTGCTTAACCGGGTTTCCTTTCTCGTCTATGATCTTTGTCTCCCAGCCGTAGCCGGCCTTCCCTATCGCACCGACCTTGTGGATATTCTCAACTCCCAGATGCACACAGCCTGGTCCTATCGACTCGCTGAGTCCATAGTTTGTATCGTACTGGTGATGCGGGAAGTATTCCTTCCAGTGCTTGATAAGGCTTGGCGGAACCGGCTGTGCACCGATGTGCATCAGACGGAGCTGGTCAAGCTCATAATCTTCCAGTTTTACATCTCCGTTATCTATTGCAAACAGCAGGTCCTGCGCCCACGGAACCAGAAGCCATACGATGGTACACCTCTCATCAGAGATCGCCTTAAGTATCACCTTTGGATTTGCGCCTTTAAGCAGCACGGCTTTGCTCCCGGAAATAAGGCTTCCGAACCAGTGCATCTTGGCCCCGGTATGATAAAGCGGAGGAATACAGAGAAAAACATCATTCCTCGTCTGCCCATGATGATTCTGCTCACACTCTGCCGAATGCATAAGCGCGCGGTGCTTATGAAGGATAGCCTTCGGGAATCCTGTAGTCCCGGATGAAAAATAAATAGCTGCATAATCATCATCCGTAATTGTGATATCAGGTGCTGCGCTGGAACAGTTTGCCACCTCAAGTGTATAATCCTCAGCGAATGACGGACAGCCATCACCTACATAGTAAAGCAGCCTGTGCTTTCCGATCTCATCCGCTATCTCTTCAACACGTCCTATAAATTCCGGCCCGAAAACGAGAATGTCCGCCTCTGCCAGATCAAGGCAGTACTGGATCTCATCCGCTGCATAACGGAAATTCAGCGGAACCGCAAGCGCGCCCGTTTTCAGAATTCCAAAATATATCGGCAGCCACTCAAGGCAATTCATCAGAAGAATAGCCACCTTGTCACCCTTCTTCACTCCGCGTTCCAGAAGCAGGTTGGCAAAACGGTTCGCCTTCTCATCGAATATGCTCCAGGTGATCCTCCTCTTATAATAACTGGAGCCCTCCGGTTCGATCAGCTCATACTCCTTCCAGGTAACTCTTCTGGTGTCCTGAATTTCGGGATTGATCTCAACCAGGCAGACCTCATTTCCATAAAGCCTGCTGTTGCGCTCAAGTAATTGTGTGATTGGCATTTTTGCTCCTTTCCAGCATAGGCCATGCTGAGTTTGTTTAATGTTATGCTCCGCAGTATCGCTTTAACGCATAGAATCGCTAAAGTAGATAATACAATCATCCGTCGGAAATGTCAACATGAAAAGCCTTAATACATACAATGCGGAAAGTTACTATTCACGGCACAACCGCAAGCGGCTGGGTCTGAGCCCTCTATTTTCATTTCTTCCGAAAATCCTTATTGACAAAATCCCAAAATATGATATACTTCGTCTTAGTTTAACGCATAAAAGCGTTACGCTTCAACGCATTAAAGTTTTTTCTATGGAGGTACCCTTGCTATGGTCGTCAAACTGATACTTTTGATCGCTTTTTTTGCAGTTATGATCCTGGTTGGTGTGAGCACAAGCAAAACTGCCGGATCAGTTGATGGTTTTGTCCTCGGCGGACGGAAGGTCGGCCCATGGCTCACGGCATTCGCTTATGGTACATCCTATTTTTCAGCCGTTGTATTTGTAGGTTATGCAGGCCAGTTCGGCTGGAAATACGGCCTGGCTTCTACATGGATAGGAATCGGTAATGCTTTCCTGGGCAGTCTTCTCGCCTGGGTAGTGCTCGGAAGAAGAACGAGGGTCATGACCCATTACCTCGGAGCCGCGACCATGCCGGATTTCTTCGGAAAACGTTTTGAAAGCAATGCGCTCAGAATAGCTGCATCTGTTATTTCATTCATTTTCCTTATTCCATATACAGCCTCGCTTTACAACGGCCTTTCCAATCTTTTCGGAATGTCCTTTAATATAAGCTACAAGGTATGCGTCATCCTCATGGCAACCCTCACCGGTGTATATGTAATCCTCGGCGGATACATGGCAACTGCTGTCAATGATTTTATCCAGGGCATCATAATGATCTTCGGCATTATCGCCGTCATTGCTGCCGTTATCGGCGGACAGGGCGGATTTATCGAAGCAGTAAGAAGCCTTGCGCAGTTCGAAAGCGACAATCCTGTCACCCTTGGTCAGCCCGGCGCATTTACATCATTTTTCGGTCCGGATCCCGCAAACCTGCTTGGAGTCATTATCCTGACATCACTTGGCACCTGGGGACTGCCGCAAATGGTTCATAAATTCTATACGATCAGGAACGAAAAGGCAGTCCAGACCGGAACAGTCATCTCCACGATATTCGCAGTCATTATAGCAGGCGGATGCTATTTCCTGGGAGGCTTTGCGAGGCTCTTTGATACCGCGGCTATTTATAAGGCAGATGGAAGCATTGCGTTTGACGCCATTATCCCGTCAATGCTTTCCACACTGCCGGATATACTTATAGGCATTGTAGTTATTCTTGTTCTCTCTGCTTCAATGTCCACCTTGTCCTCTCTGGTCCTGACTTCAAGCTCTACGCTTACTCTGGACCTGATAAAGGGCAACATCGTAAAGGATATGAAGGAGAAACAGCAGCTGCTGATCATGCGTGTCCTGATCGTCTTCTTTATAGCTGTATCTGTTATCCTTGCGCTTAACCCGCCGACATTCATAGCGCAGCTTATGGGTATCTCATGGGGAGCTCTCGCAGGCGCTTTTCTTGCACCTTTCCTTTATGGTCTTTTCTGGAAAGGCACTACCAAAGCTGCCGTATGGGCAAGCTTCATAGTCGGTGTAGGCATCACAGTGCTCAACATGTTCATCAAATTCATAGCTTCACCGATCAACGCAGGCGCCGCCGCAATGATCGCCGGGCTCATTGTAGTCCCGATCGTAAGCCTCTTAACTCCAAAGATGAACAGAAGCCGTGTAGATACTATCTTCTCCTGCTACGATGAAAAGACATTGATCAGCCGGAAAGTAGCTTTGCCGGAAAAAGAGGAATAGAGGTGAATAGTTCTTCACGTGTACTGTCACTCGCATGTATTCTTCCTTTCTGTTCAGCCCTTGACACCTGTCAGACTTTATGATAGAATCCTGCTTGATATAAAAGAAAGGGCCTGCTACAGATCAGGATCCCTTTTTAATAAACGAATTCAGGCGGCATTCGCTGCAGCCATTTAACCGGGAGGAATTTTATCATGGAAATTACTAAAAAGACCACAATGGGTGAAATGCTGAACTATGACAGCGGCATAGCATACGTTCTGATGCAGTCCGGTATGCACTGTGTTGGCTGTCCTTCATCCATCATGGAATCACTGGAAGAAGCCTGCATGGTTCACGGACTCGATTCTGACGCAGTCCTCGCTTCCATCCAGGAATATCTTGCTTCCAAATAAATAAACTCAGCAATAATTAAACGGTGACCGGCAAGACACGTAACTGTACCTTACTTGCCGGTCACCGTTTTTTACTATTCATAACCGCCTGCGGCTGAGCCGCAGGTACCTTGCTTTCCCTGTCCTGTTATTGACACACTCTTCTTCCTCTGCTATACTTCTAACATGTTTATGCACTAGAGAAGGGATTCCGCAATGAATTATGTTGTTTTTGACCTGGAATGGAATCAGAGTCCCAACGGGAAGCAGTATTCCAATCCACAGATGCCTTTTGAAATTATAGAGATCGGAGCTGTACGGCTTAATGACGATTTTGAGGTGACCGACACTTTTCACCGTATCATCCGTCCTACAGTTTATCACTGGATACACAACAGCATACGCGACCTCATCCATGTCAATTACAGGGATCTTAAGTCTGGTGTTCCTTTCACTGAAGCTGTAATGGACTTTCTTGACTGGTGTGATTATGAGTATATTTTCTGCACCTGGGGCAATCAGGATGTTATGGAACTCCAGCGCAACATGAAGTACTACGGAATGCTCCATCTTCTGCCCGCTCCTGTCATCTACAGCAATGTACAGGCTCTCTTCGGGCTCCAGTTTGAAGGTGAGGAAACATGCCGCTCGCTGGAACATGCCACCGAATTTCTTAATATTGATAAGGAAATGGATTTTCACCGTGCGATCAATGATGCAATGTTTACTGCGAAGATTCTTTCGCACATCTCATTCGACCTCATCCGCACCCATCCCACACTCGACGTGTATCAGCATCCTGAGTCAAAAAAAGAAGAGATTCACCTTAACTTCCCCCTCTTCAGCAAATATCTGTCGCGCGAGTTTGTCTCACGTGAAAAGGCCATGAAGGACAGGGAAGTAAACAGCACCAGATGTCCGGTCTGCGGCAGCAGCGCCCGCCGGACTGTAAGATGGTTCACTCCGAATAACAGAATATATTACAGTGTTTCCCGCTGCGCGGAACACGGCAGTGTAGGCGGAAAAATACGCATACGCAAATCGGAAGATGATCTCTACTTCGCAGACAAAACCATATACCTCGCCTCAGAAGAAGATATCTCAGAAATAAAGAGCAAACGCGAAGCTATGAAGCAGCAGAAAAAAACCTCCAAAAAATGACCGTCTTCACATCTTTCCGGCAAATGCAGTTATCCGGCCGGATGGAAAGACCTGAAGGCAGACATTACCAGGCTAAAAATCTGAAGGCAGAGATGACCGGGGTTTAACATCTGAAAGCAGAAGCAGCAGGAGGCTGTGAAAAAAGTCTTATCTTTTTTCACAGCCCCTTTTAATCGCCCATTTGCATAATGCAGATGTAATTAATGCCAATGTTATTAATACCGCTGTTATTAATGCAAGTGTGATTAATGCCGATGTTATTTCTCCCAGAATTCCGCCTCGCCATCTGAAAGCCCGATGTCTGACGAATGGAACTCAGGATTCAGTCCCTTTTTCTTTTTCCCCTCATAATCTCTCAGTGCATCTATCGCCACTTTTCCAAGCAGCATACACGCCGGCAGGTTTATCAGCGTCATTCCTCCCATTGTGATATCTGCCATTGCCCAGGCAGCGTCCATAGGAACGACCGCGCCAAGGAAAATCACCACAACACACAGGACTTTAAAACAGTTCCTGAACAATAATGAAGGCTCTTTTTTGTTATTGAGGAAAATTAGAGCATTGTCCACATAGTACAGATTTCCCAGCAGGGTCGTAAACGCAAACAGTATCATCGCAAAGGTTATAAAGGTAGGTCCGATCTTTCCAAACACCGTTGATATCGCGTTCTGAACATAAGGCGCTCCGGACACTTCGGCCGTATGAGGCACTCCGGTAGAAAGGCACATAAGCGCTGTCGCCGTACATAAAAGCAGAGTATCGATATAAACTGAAAGAGTCTGTACAAGCCCCTGCTTTACCGGATGAGTAACGTGAGCCGAGGCTGAAGCATTAGGCGCAGAACCAACACCGGCCTCATTGCTGTAGAGTCCTCTTTTTATACCATATATCATACAGGATCCGGAAACTCCGCCGAAGATAGCCCTGAAATTAAAGGCATCACGGAAGATCTCGCCAAACATGGCCGGAATACGTGTAATATTTACTGCGATCACAATTAGCGATATAGCCACATAGGCCACGCCCATAAACGGCACGATCAGGCTTGTGAGCTTTACAATACGTTTTCCACCGCCCAGCAGGCAGTAACCCGTAAGTATCGCAAGCACCGCCCCGACGATCACGGGAGTAGTTTTATCATTATAGAAAGAATAGACCGCAAATGTCGACTGCAGGTTATAAGAACACAGCAGGTTAAAGCCCACCGCATAAGTCGCGATAAGAAAAACGCAGAAAATTGCAGCAAGCCACGGTGCATGCAGCGCTTTTTCTATATAATAAGCCGGACCACCATAGCACTGCCCATCCTTATCCCTGCGTTTGTAGATCTGCGCAAGCGTGCTCTCCATAAATGCAGATGAAGCCCCGATCACACACATCAGCCACATCCAGAAACAAGCCCCCGGGCCTCCAAGGCATATGGCTGTCGAAACACCGATGATATTTCCGGTGCCGACACGCGATGCAGTCGACACCATAAGTGCCTGGAAGGACGAAACCTTCCCCTCTCCTGACGGCTCCATAACAAGACGGCAGGACTCCTTAAAAAGCCGTATCTGTACACCCTTTGTAAGGAAAGTAAAATAAATGCCGGCAATCACCATCACGATTATCAGGATAGGATAATACATGACGCTGTCAACAGTATTTAAAGAATTAAGTATTGCTTCTTTCATAACATATATTCCTTTCATAGGACATAAGAGCAGCTCTTTTCCTGTAAGTGACAAAAACCGTCACCCTACAGCGCCGCCTCCCTGCGGTGCTCCTCCCTGTGCCCCGCCTGCCTGGGCTGCATAGAAGCTCCTCACCTTTGTTATGTCATAACCCGGCTGGTCAAGGTCATAACCGTTCGGGTGTGACGCGTCCTTCTCCCGTGAAAGGATAAATTCCGAATTCACGTTCTCATAGTCATTCAGAAGTCCCGGCAGCCGAGCTGTGTAAGTAGCCGGGTCCATTGTAGGATTATACCAGGAGCGTGTGTTAAAATATGCTGTGAGCTCGGCACTGTTAAACATCCTGCCATGCCGCGCAGCTATCTCATTTCTGGCATAGCAGAGCTCCTGTTTTGTAAAGCCGGCAATGTCTGCATCATTAATGTAGCGCGAACTGCTGAAAGGTAAAAGAAATCCACTATTATCTACTGCATAGCCTGTCCCGGATGTTCCGCTGCCATCCGCATATGAACCTCCCATCTTGACTGCGTCTGAACCTCCCATTTTGACTGCGCCTGTTTCATTTCCTCCGGATGAACTGCCGCCCGAAAGCAGAATGCTGTTCCTGTTCTCGGCAGTATTCAAATATGAATTCGTAAACGGCTTGAAGGAAGATCCTGTCATATACTGTCCCAGGATCGACCGGAATTCCGATTCGCTGATCCGGACATCGGAGTTGCTTCCGCAGTACTCCTGATTTCCAAAATCTTCCGCAACCACCTGCAAAGCACCATCGCGCAGCACATAATAGATAGTCCATTCCGAGCCGTCCTTGTACTGTCTGTAAAACCTTAGAAGCCCGGTAGCCGGCCAGGCTTCCTCTATCCCCATCTTGCCGGAAAATCCAACATCCTGAACTCTGCCATTATACCAGGTATAAAAGCCATAGTTTCCGTCGGTGTCCAAACAGATCTCCTGTATTCCATCTCCATTTACGTCATCGATGGCAAATGATCCACCATACTGTTCAGCAAACGAAGCATATGCTCTCAGGGCATCCTCCGCTTCGCCTGCATATACAGGAGCTGCAGCAAGAGCCAGCACAGCACAGCTCAGCATAGCAAGTTTTCTTCTGAACAACTTCATGAAATACTCCTTTCTTCATACTCCTTTGTTTGTGTAATTTATTCTTTCCAATACTATTATTATCGTTTACACTGAAAAAAATGTCAACTGATGAAACAATCTAATAAGACAGGGGACGGTTCCAATGTCATTTAGTTAGTGTTTTGGATATGTATTTGTATACTTGCCAACAAACAGCTGTAGGGGGAGGACTGACCATATGTACGGAACCGTTCGGCCTATGGCACAGAAAATGCGAGTATAGCTGCCC
>JAFUCO010000093.1 GCA_017459635.1 Blautia sp.
GGTTTATTGATTATGGAATCGAAGGTGAGGAACCCGAGAAAGTTACAGAAGATGACTGGAATCTGAGAATGAGCAACTATGGAGAAACCATAGATCCTCACTTTGTATCGCTGTCAGAGAGATAAGCGAGACTGGCATATTCATACAGGGCTGCCGCAGCATTTGCTGCGGCAGCCCTTTCAAATCAGCCGAAAAAACAGGACAGAGAACCGTCCCCTGTCCTATTTTTTGTAATCTTCAACCATTTTCCCCAGGCCTTTTTTATTAAGCTTTGCAACAATAAATTTGCTTATCAGATCATACAGGACTGCAAATACCGGCGCGCCGATCAGCATTCCGGCAATCCCCCACAGAGACCCGAAGAACAGTATCGAGAACAGGATCCAGAATCCTGAGAGGCCGAGCTTGTCGCCGATTATGGCAGGACCTATAAGATTTCCGTCCAGCTGCTGCAGCAGTATGATAAATACCACGAACAGGACGCATTTTCCCGGTGATAAGGTAAGCACCAGCAGGGCTGACGGAATTGCACCAAGGTACGGACCAAAAAACGGGATGATGTTCGTCACACCTACAATGATGCTGACAAGCGATGCATAAGGCATTTTTGTGATAAGACAGAATATGAAGCATAAGATGCCTATGATAAGCGAGTCAAGAAGTTTGCCGGATATAAATCCACTGAACATACGGTCTGTAAAGCGTGCTTCGCTGCGTATCCAGTCGGCGGCTCTATGAGGAAAAAGCGCATATACGATCAGCTTTAACTGCTGAGCGAATTTTTCCCAGCTGCCCAGTATGTATGCCGAGATGATACATCCAAGGCCGAAGTTCTTTAGAAAACCCAGGATGTCCATAAAGCTGGATGTCACTCCGGATACGAGAGTCTGAAGGGTTGGAAGCAGGTCAGACTGCAGGAAGTTTGTCAGTTTGTCTGACAGTGTATCAAGAGCTGTTTCAATGCTTGATACGATCTCGTGAGAAATATCTCCATTGTCAAGTGAATGTATAAAGCTCTGAAAGTTCTCCACAGCAGAAGGAAGCTGTGAAAGCAGAGCGCTGATGCTACGGATGAGCTCGGGCAGTACAGCCATGAGCAGCAGTAGAAGCAGGACTAATAAAAGGACCAGAGACAATAGTATGGAAACAAGCCTGAAAAGGCCGGAATGTCTGCCGGTTCCTTTTTTGTCGAACCATCTGACCAGCTGCTTTTCAATTCTGAGGCATACAGGCCTCAGAAGATAGGCTATAACTGCTCCGTATATAAACGGCATCAGAATTTCCAGAAGATACAGGAAAGCTGTCTTTAGTATTGAGGTTCTGAAGAAAAAAAGTACGACTATGCATATCACTGCCGTTGCCATGGCAACAGTAACAAGCAGGTCTTTTCGGTCCTGGTGTTTCATGGCGATTGAGATCCTTTCAGGTTCGGGCTGGCTGTACAGTGAAGTGACAGTTCCTTACCGGGCCTTACTTACCCGTGGACAGGTTTTCCGATGTCTGTTACGGCTCAAGACATCCGAAATCGATCATCGCCTGTCTGAGTGATTCTTTGTGTGCTGCTGTAAGCTCAGTCAGAGGAAGCCTTGGTGAACCGACATTGAAGCCCTGCATGTTAAGGGCGGCTTTCACAGGGATCGGGTTCACTTCGATGAACAGCTGTTCCACCAGAGGCAGCGCGCGGAGCTGGAGCGCCCTTGCTATGTCATATCTGCCTTCCAGACAATGCATGACCATGTCATGGGTCTCGCGTGGAGCCACATTTGCCAGAACCGAGATCACGCCGACTCCGCCGAGTGAGCAGATGGGAATGATCTGATCGTCATTTCCGGAGTATATGTCAATTTTTCCCTCTGTCAGCCTGGCAAGCCGCGCGACCTGGCTTATGAGCCCGCTGGCTTCCTTGACAGCCGCAATGTTCGGCTGATCTGCAGCAAGCTTTGCAACGGTCTCCGGAAGGATGTTTGTGCCGGTACGTGACGGTACATTGTAGATGATGCATGGCAGCTTTGTGGCGGACGCAATCTTACGGTAGTGGGCATAAAGACCATCCTGCGTTGCCTTGTTATAGTAAGGAGTGACCAGCAGAAGGCCGTCTGCTCCAAGCTTTTCTGATTCTTCGGACATCATTACCGCATGAGCAGTATTATTAGAACCTGTTCCGGCGATCACCGGAATACGCTTTTTGGTCACTTCTACGGCAAAACGGATGGCCTCAAGATGCTCCGGGTCGTCGAGAGTGGGTGCCTCACCGGATGTACCGCAGACAATGAGGGCATCAGTGCCTCCTGCTATCTGAGCCTCGATAAGCTTTTCAAGTGAATCATAATTGATATCCCCGTTTTCCTTCATAGGCGTAACAAGCGCTACGCCGGATCCTTTGAAAATTGACATTGTTGAATTCTCTCCTTTTTATTGTATTTAACAGCAGATGTCTTAAAACCTTGTGAGTGATGCCAGCGCATCTAATCATAATATATCCCAAAACTGCCGCAAACACAAGGGACTGTTCTAATTGTAATGTTATTATTAACGGCCCAACCGCAAGCGGTTGGGTCTGAGCCCTTCATTCGGAATCCCGCCCTTGCGGGCTTCACCGCCGCTTTGCGGCTGGATTCCTCAGGAAGGGCTCAGACCCTGTACGGAAATTTACTCTGCCCTGCTCTGCTCATGCAAGCATGGCAGAGCAGACCAGAGTAAATTTCCTTACGGCCGTGATCAGCAACATATTTGATGTTGATTTTAGAGGTAAATCGCGTTATTATTCTTATAGAGTTGTGACAGCAAAGGGGGCGGTAAGGAAGCCGTCCCCGCTTGTTATATTGTGACAAATGCGGTAAATTATCTGCGTTTGTCATAATTTATCAATAAGAAGGAGGCAGAGCATTAAAAATGTTGAAAACTCTACTTTCTCAGGTTAAGCAGTACAAAAAGGCTGCGATCCTGACGCCTTTATTTATGCTGCTGGAGGTAGTTGTGGAAATGACTATCCCGCGCCTTATGGCACGCATCGTGGATGATGGTATCACCGCAGGCAGTATGCAGGCCATTATCGTGAACGGTATCGGTATGGTGATACTTGCCGGTATCGGACTTTTTGCGGGTTTTATGGGAGGCAAGTACGGAGCGCTTGCATCGACCGGATTCGCGCGAAATCTGCGTGAGTCCATGTTCCGGAACATCCAGACCTTTTCATTTAAGAACATTGACCGTTTTTCAACGGCCAGTCTGGTGACCAGGCTTACAACGGATGTGACGAATGTCCAGAACGCTTTTCAGATGATCCTGCGTATGGGCATGCGTTCGCCGGCTTCTCTTATTGTCGCAATGGTCATGGCGTTTACGATAAGCCCAAGGCTTGCCATGATATACGTGGGAGTGGTCATAGTCCTGGGAGCAGGTCTGTTTGCCATTGCATTCAATGTCCGCAAGATCTTCGGCAGGATATTTGAAGAATATGACAATATGAATGAAAGCGTGCAGGAAAACGTGACAGGTATCCGTGTCGTTAAGGCATACGTGCGTGAGGAACATGAGAAATCCAAATTCAGGAAGACCAGCATTGAGCTGATGAAGAAATTTGTCAAGGCAGAGAGTATTCTTGCCCTTAATGGTCCGATGATGATGATCTCAGCTTATGGGAGTATGATGCTCATCAGCTGGTTCGGCGCGCACATGATCATTCAGAACGAGCTGACCACAGGTAATCTGATGAGCCTCATGACCTACAGCATGAATATCCTGATGAGCCTCATGATGCTTTCGGTAGCGTTCGTGATGATCACCATGTCCAGCGCCAGCATGAAGCGTATTGCCGAGGTGCTGGAAGAAGAGCCGTCCATCACAAATCCGGAGAATCCTGTAAAAGATGTAGCGGATGGTTCGATCGTTTTTGATCATGTCGATTTTGCGTACTTCGAGGACAGCAGGGAAAATGTCCTTTCCGACATTAATCTTGATATAAAGAGCGGTGAAGTCATTGGTATCATAGGAAGTACCGGTTCGGCAAAAACCTCTCTGGTCAATCTTATTTCCAGACTTTACGATGTGACCGGCGGAAGCCTTAAGGTAGGCGGCCGTGATGTCCGCGAATATGATCTTGTAACGTTAAGAGACGAGGTTTCGGTGGTGCTGCAGAAGAATGTCCTTTTTTCCGGAACCATATATGAGAACCTGCGCTGGGGCGACCAGAACGCGACTGATGAGGAATGCAGGCGGGCATGCCGTCTTGCGTGCGCCGATGAGTTTATTGAACGTTTTCCGGATGGATATGATACCCATATAGAGCAGGGAGGCACTAACGTGTCCGGCGGCCAGAGGCAGAGACTCTGCATTGCACGCGCGCTTTTAAAGAAACCGAAGATACTGATCCTCGACGACAGTACAAGCGCTGTTGATACTGCCACCGATGCCAAAATCCGCAAGGCATTCCGGGAAGAGATCCCCGGAACGACAAGGATCATTATTGCCCAGAGAATCTCATCCGTACAGGATGCGGACCGCATAGTTGTTATGGATAATGGAAGGATCAACGGAGTCGGAACACACGAGGAGCTTCTTAAGACAAACGATATCTATCGTGATGTGTTTGAATCCCAGACCAGTGGGACCGGAGATTTCGATGAGGCTTCCATGTCGGATAATGCACATAATATGAAAGGGGGTGCCGTGTAATGCCGAGACCAGCAAGGGTTCCCATGCAAAAAGGAGCACTTAAGGCAAATAAAGGAGTGCTTAAACGTCTTTTCGCGTTTTTGTTTAAAAATTACGGACCTCATCTTGTGATCGTGGCAGTTTGTATTGTAACGACCGTTTTGGCGAATACGCGTGGAACGCTCTTCATGCAGACACTCATCGACGATTATATCCTGCCGCTTATTGGAAGCGAAAACCCTGACTACGCTCCGCTCGCCCGTGCTATAGGCACAATGGTTCTGATCTACGGGGCAGGAATAATAGCTTCTCTGGCGCAGAGTCTTATCATGGCGAGGGTGACGCAGGGTACGCTTGACAAGCTGCGCCGCCAGATGTTCGAACACATGCAGAACCTGCCGATCAGATATTTTGACACGCATCAGCATGGCGATATCATGTCAATGTATACCAATGACATAGATACGCTGCGTCAGATGGTATCCCAGAGCCTTCCGCAGTTTCTGAACAGTGCCATTACTATCGTTACTGTACTGATATGCATGTTCAGATTGTCTCTGCCGCTTACATGCGTGACTCTGGTCATGGTGTTCCTGATGATTAATGTGTCTAAGAGTATAGCTATGAGGAGCGGCAAATATTATATGGCTCAGCAGAAGGACCTTGCTGCTGTCAATGCACATATCGAGGAGATCATGAACGGGCAGAAGGTGGTTCAGGTGTTCAACCATGAACCGCAGGCTATTGATGAGTTTGTAAAGCTGAATGACCAGCTTTTTGATTCTGCAAACAACGCCAACAAATTTGCAAATGTGCTGATGCCGATCAATGCCCAGCTTGGCAATTTGAGCTATGTGATCGCGGCTGTAGTAGGCGGCATGCTGTCTATCTTTACCGGGAATCTAAGCATCGGAAGTCTTGCTTCATTCCTCAACTTCAACCGTTCATTTATGATGCCGATCAATCAGGTAAGCCAGCAGCTCAACTTCATCGTAATGGCCATGGCAGGCGCTAACAGGATATTTACGCTGCTCGATACTGACCCGGAGGTAGACGATGGTTATGTGATGCTTGTGAATGCTGACATAGATGAAAAGGGTGAAGTTCACGAGACTGAGGAACGTACCGGCATGTGGGCATGGAAACATTATCATAAGGCTGACAATACAACAACCTACCGGAAGCTGGAGGGAGATGTAGTATATGAGGGAGTGGATTTCAGCTATGTGCCTGAAAAACAGATCCTTTATGACATCTCAGTCTATGCAAAACCCGGTCAGAAAATAGCCTTCGTAGGAGCGACCGGTGCCGGTAAGACTACGATAATCAACCTGATCAACCGCTTTTATGATATCGAAGACGGAAAGATCCGCATTGACGGTATCAATGTGAACAAGATCAAAAAGGCTGACCTGAGAAGGTCGATGGGCCTGGTTCTGCAGGATACGCACCTGTTCACCGGGACGGTGGCTGATAATATCCGTTTCGGTAAGCTTAATGCCACAGATGAAGAAGTTGTTGCCGCCGCAAAGCTTGCCAATGCAGATGGCTTTATCCGCAGGCTCCCGCAGGGCTATGACACGATGCTTACCGGAAACGGGGCGAACTTGAGTCAGGGCCAGAGACAGCTGCTCGCAATTGCCAGAGCCGCCATCTACAACCCGCCGGTGCTTGTGCTTGACGAGGCGACAAGCTCCATCGATACCCGTACCGAAAAACTGGTACAGGAAGGACTTGACGCACTGATGAAAGGAAGAACCTCCTTTGTAATCGCCCACCGGTTATCAACAATACGTAATTCTGACTGCATCATGGTCATGGAACAGGGACGTATAATAGAAAGAGGCAGCCACGACGACCTGATTGCACAGCAGGGGAGATATTATCAGCTGTATACAGGGAAAGTTGTGAACGCTTAAGGAACGTACCAATGTCATTTTTGCACGTCCTGCAGATGATCACCACTCGTGCATGGCAGTAACATGAAAATCACTGATATCCCACTCTGAGGTGTGCTGCTTCCAGTGATACGGAGTTGTTCCTGTAAATTTCCGAAAGTTTCGTATGAATGTGGAGGATGTCTGATATCCTGCGCGGTATCCGACTTCCTCCATAGACAGATATTCCTTTTGAAGCAATGTACAGGCGTGCCGGATCCTGATCATGTTCAGATAGTCTACCGGCTTCATATTCATGTATTGCACAAACAGTCTGCGGAAATGACTCTCAGACAGGCCGCATATGCCGGAGAGGTCTTCTATCCGTATGTTTTCCCGGAAGTGCTCTTCCACATAATCGAGAGCAGGGCGTATTTCTTTCGTATCGGACTTTTCCTGCAGTATTCTTTCACATTCATCGTCAAGTCTTAAAAGCTCACTGATCAGAACTTTCATAGAACCGTCAAGATTCATCCGGTAATAGACTTCCTTCTTCCGGCATTCATCGATGATATTCAGGATGATACGGCCGAGCTTGTGGTGTTCAGCCATGGAAACAAGAGTCCCATGCTTATTGACAATGCGTTTTATGTTGTCCGCGGAGAAAACAGAGTCCCCGAATTCCCGATCGATAAAAGAATTGATATCGAGAAAAAGGAACTCCCATTTGCAGATGTTCCCCTCATCACTGATCGTCACATGAGGAACATTGGAGGGGATAATGGAATACATGTGGTCGCTGTAGCGGTAGACGCGGTCCTCGATGATCAGGCGCCCTTTTCCATGATAACAGTAGCCGATCTCCATGTAATTGTGAAAATGCAATGTCCCGTCGTAGTCGGAGGCATACTCCTGCTCCCAGGTTTTTCCAAGCATGGGAAGGATGTATTCACCTGCTGCCATGGAGTAATAGCGAAATTCAAGTCTTTTCTTTGGTTCTTTTTTTGGCATTTTGATAACCTGTCTTTTTATGAATTGTCTGTAACTCTGATCAGGCAAACCCTGCCTGGGATGCTGTTGAATCTGATAATCCGTTTTTTATAAACTGTTCGGCTGTTCAGCACAGCAGCGAAGCACCTGCTGCTGAAGGTTTATGAAAGCATAAAACAGCGGACATCGTGCGATTTTCCCCGCTGTTATACGGAACTCATATAATACTGTATATCAAATGAGCGCTTTTGACAATAAGTACCAAAAAAAAGCCCGATTATAAATGAGAAAAATGCTAAAAACAGGGATTTATAGTCGAATTTGCTTATTATCTGATTGTTTATGGTAACATTTCTACAAAAATACAGTTAAAATAAAGTATAGACCGGCTTTGCCGGATAAGGCAAATAATAACGTGATGTGATCAAAAAAGGAGGAATTATCATGAAGAAAAAAGTTGTTTCGCTTCTGCTGGTTAGCCTGCTTGCGATGAGCTCCATGGCAGCTATGGTATCAGCTGAAGATGCTGTAGAGCTTGGCGGCACATCCGAGGATGAAAACACCCTGACAGTTGCTGCATGGGATGCTAATTTCAATATTCCGGCGCTTGAAGCAGCGGGAGAAGCTTTCAAGGCTGTAAACCCCGACTTTAATCTTGAGATCCAGACTGTCTCGGGTTCTTCCGATGTCGAGCAGGCCATTACACTTGCGGGATCCTCAGGCGACTACAGCCAGCTTCCTGATATCGTCCTTTTCCAGGATCATTATATTCAGAAATACGTTATGGACTACCCGGATGCATGGCAGAGCCTCGGCGATGCTGAAATAAACTGGGATGATTTTGGTGAAGAGAAGCTTTCGTACAGCACGATCGACGGCGAGCACTATGGCGTTCCGGTAGATAATGGAACCGCTATTTTCGCATACAGAGTAGATGTCCTCGAAGAGGCAGGCTATACACTTGATGATGTGACAGGAATCTCATGGGATGAGTGGCTTGAGATAGCACGCAATGTCAAGGACAAAACAGGCTATGCTCTTCTTTCCATGGATCATTCCGGCGATGACCTTCCCTATCTGTTCATGCAGGCTGAAGGACAGTCCCAGTGGGCTGACGGCCAGCCGAACATCGCTGATAATGAAACATTTAAGCGCATCATTGAAGTGATTGTTCAGGGTGCAAACGATGGAACTATCATCCTTGCCAACAGCTGGTCCGATTATACAGATCAGACCATCATCGGCGACCAGGTAGCCGGCGTATGCAACGGCAACTGGATCATTCCGACAATCGAGCAGAACGAGGGTGCTTCCGGAAAGTGGGAGATCACAACACTCCCGACACTTGACGGCGGAGAAGGCTATGCTGCTAACGGCGGATCCTCACTTTACATTACCGGAAACTGCGGCAAAGCCGACCTTGCAAAGGAATTCCTGGCTTACACATTCGGCGGCGGAGAAGGCGCTATGGATACTTATGACAATGCGCTCCGCAACGGCGGTGTCATCACATGCTGCGTATCCGCTTCTGAGTCTGATGTTTATCAGGAAGGCGTAGCATTCTTCAATGATCAGCCGATCTATACCGCAATCGTAGAGATGGGAACCCATGTTCCGGTCATCGAGCAGAATGACTATCACTATCGTATGCGTGAATACGTAGGCAACGCGATCACAAATATTATCAACGGGGCAGACATTGACAGCGAGATCGCAAATGCACAGAGCCAGGTTGAGTTTGAGATGGAAGAATAACAGACTGAAGAATATAACAGTCCCAGTCAAAAATACCGGGGGGGAATCGGTTAAAACGGTTCCCCCCATTTTTACGAAATAAAACAAAAAGGAGGGATTTCTCTTGAATAAAAGAAGATCCATTCAGGCAAAACAGGGCAGAGCGGGTTGGATGTTCCTGGCTCCCGCTACAATCCTCATCTTTATCATGAGCTTCTGGCCGATGATACAGGCCTTTATTATTTCCCTTAAAAAAGGTTCCTCGGCGAACATGACCTGGCAGGAACCGCTGTACCACAATTATGAAAGGATACTTCAGGATACTACATTTAAGACGGCCATGGGCAATACCTTCCTTTATCTGCTTGTAGAAGTGCCGATCATGCTGATCCTTGCCATTCTTCTTGCGCAGATCCTCAATAACCGGGATCTGAAATTCCGGGGACTTTTCCGGACAATGGTGTTTATGCCCTGTGCAGTCTCTCTTGTATCGTATGCGCTGATCTTCAAATCTCTTTTTGCCACACAGGGCCTGATCAATTCGGCTTTAATGCATCTTGGCCTGATCAGCGAAAATATCAACTGGCTGGGCACGACGGCCACAGCCCGTGCTGTCATCATTATAGGCCTGATATGGCGCTGGACCGGCTATAATATGGTTTTCTATCTGGCAGGCCTTCAGAATATCGAATATTCCGTCTATGAGGCGGCTAAGATTGACGGAGCCAATGGATGGAAAACGTTTTGGAGCATTACAGTTCCGCTGCTTAAACCGACCATCGTTATGACAGTTATCATGTCTATCAATGGTACGCTGCAGCTGTTTGACGAATCCGTCAACCTGACAAACGGCGGACCTGCCAACACGACTATCACAATGTCCCATTATATTTGGAACATGTCACTTGGACAGGGTGTCGCGAAATTCGGTTATGCCTCCGCGCTTGCTTTCGTCGTATTCATCATGGTGGGCATTCTGGCGTTCATTAACATGAAAGTAGGTGATACACGTGACTAAGACAAAGAAGAATTCATCGGCCATTCAGAGAAGGCTGATCCCAAGCTATATATTTTTGATCATTGTATGCTTTATTTCGGTTTTTCCGATCTACTGGATGCTTACTGCCGCAACGAACACTTCGTATGATGTTTCCCAGGGCCGGATAGTCTTCGGAGGTTATGCGTTGGAGAATTTCAAAGCCCTTCTTAAAGCTGCGTCAGATTCTTCCAAGGCATCTCTGGCACGTGTAATGTGGAATTCGTTTCTATATGCGGGTCTGCAGACGATTATATCTATTTTTATCTGTTCACTGGCCGGCTACGGTTTTGAACTTTATCACGATAAGAATAAAGACCGTCTGTTCGGGGTCCTCCTGCTGGCTATGATGATCCCGGGAGTAGCGACACTGATCCCTCTTTTTACAATGATGTCAAGGCTCCATTTACTGAGCACGGCGGCTGCGTTCTTCCTTCCGGGAATTGCTACACCGTTTATGATCATGATGTTCCGCCAGAACTCCAGGAACTTTCCAACAGATATTATGGAAGCGGCGCGTCTTGACGGGCTTTCGGAGTTTGCGATCTTTTTCCGGATGTATATGCCGGTCATGAGATCCACATATGCGGCTGCAGCCGTTATCTGCTTTATGAATGCCTGGAATGCCTATATGTGGCCGCGCGCCGTCATGACAGATAACAGGGCTATGACAATGCAGATGCTGGTAGCCAATCTTTCTAACGGTTATACAGTTGACTACGGCCTGCTGATGATGGGCGTTTTGTTCTGCTCGATCCCAACGATGCTTATTTTCTTCATTCTCCAGAAACAATTTGCAGAAGGTATTACCGGAGCAGTGAAATAAGGGGGAGTCTTAGAGATGCAGGAATTTGATTATTCGATAGTAAAGAATCCTGAGATATTTGCGCAGAACAGGTTAGAAGCCCATTCGGACCACCTGTTTGTGCCTCCGGAGGATGACGGGATTCCGGATTCAGTAAATGGCTTTCGCTTTTCAATGAACGGGATATGGAAATTCTGCTATGCGCCGAATTACAGCATGGCGCCTGAGGATTTTTACAAAGAGACATTTGACTGCCGGCATTTCGGTGAAATCCATGTGCCTGCCCATATCCAGATGGAAGGTTACGATGTACCTGCGTATGTAAATACGCAGTATCCCTGGGACGGCCGGGACGAGATAGAACCCGGTGAGGTGCCGGAGCATTATAATCCAACGGCGTGCTATGTGAAATATTTCGAGATCCCCGCTTCTTTGAAGGGTAAACCTCTTTATATCTGCTTCGAAGGAGTGGAAAGTGGCTTTGCCCTGTGGCTGAACGGCGCCTACGTTGGGTACAGCGAAGACAGCTTTACTCCTTCTGCGTTTGAGCTGACGCCTTTTTTGAAGGAAGGCGAGAACAAGCTTGCTGCAATGGTGTTTAAATGGAGCGCAGGTTCCTGGTGTGAGGATCAGGATTTCTTCCGTTTTTCAGGGATTTTCAGGGATGTTTATCTGTACACTGTGCCGAAGGTACACATTGAGGATATGAAGATCCGCACCGTCCTTGACGACGATTACCGGGATGCGATACTTTCTCTGGACATGAGATCTACAGCTGAGGGGAAGTACCTGCTGGAACTCTGGGACGAGGGGGAGAAGATCCTTTTTGGGGAGTGTGCCCTTGAAAAGAGCACGCATGTGGAGCTGCCCGTCAAGGCTCCGAGGCTTTGGAGTGCAGAGTGCCCGAACCTGTATGAACTGAAGATAACGGTGTTTGATGAACAGGGCAATCCACAGGAAGTGATACATGAACAGGTTGGCTTCCGGTGTTTTGAACTCAAAGATCATGTAATGCATATTAATGGCAAGCGTATCGTATTTAAGGGTGTCAACCGCCATGAATTCTGCTCAGAGACCGGACGGGTACTGCCTGATGAAGCTATTGAAAAAGACATCATCACCATGAAGCGAAACAACATCAATGCGATACGGACAAGCCATTATCCCAACAAGACAACGCTTTACCGTCTGTGTGACCGCTATGGGCTGTACGTGATCGATGAGACAAACCTGGAGACCCATGGATCCTGGGATGCTTATCTGATGGGACAGATTCCTTTTGAAAAACTGGTACCGGGCGACAGAAAGGAGTGGCTGTCACTTGTTCTGGACCGCGCGAAAAGCATGTATGAGCGCGATAAGAACCATCCCTGCATCCTGATCTGGTCCTGCGGAAACGAATCCTATGGAGGAGACGATGTCTATGAGATGTCAAATTTCTTCCATAAAATGGATCCTGACCGCCTTGTACACTATGAGGGTGTGACTCATGATCCGTATAGTCCGGTTAAGCATTATGACACGACAGATATAACGAGCGTGATGTATATCCCGGTCGCTAATGTTAAGGAGTACCTGAAAACGCACCGTGACAAGCCCTTTATTGAGTGCGAATATGCGCATTCCATGGGCAATTCTACAGGCGCGCTGCATAAATATACCGGGCTTGCCTACGAGGATGAACTGTATCAGGGCGGCTTTATCTGGGACTTTATTGACCAGAGCCTGACCTTGACAGATCGTTATGGAAACGAATATGAGGGATACGGGGGGGATTTCGGCGACAGGCCGTGTGATTACAGCTTCTCCGGAAACGGGATCGTATACGGCGGCAGGGATCGTGAGCCATCTCCGAAAATGGCAGAAGTCAAGTATTGCTATCAGGATGTGTTTGCCGAGGTCCACCCGGATTCCTTTGTAGTCACAAACAGGAACCTGTTCAGGAACCTGTCGGCATATGATACGGTCATTACACTGGAAAAGGAAGGAAGGATCCTGAGGAGAGAGAAGACAGTTATCACTTTGCCGCCGCTCTCTGAAGGCACATTTAACTATCCTTTTGCCATTCCTGAGCCGCGCAGCGGTGAGGAATATGTAGTGACTGTGAGCTTCTTACTGAGGGAGGACAGCCTTTGGGCAGCCGCCGGACATGAAGCAGCATATGGACAGGGTGTGATCGGACAATACCGCGCTCCGGAGCCGGTAAAAAAGAAGCTGACTGTTGTCAGGGGAATCCATAACATCGGTGTACGTTCCGACGATTTTGAAATCCTGTTCTCACGGATCTTCGGAGGCCTGGTTTCCTATAAATACGGAGGCAGAGAACTCCTGAAAACCATTCCCGGCCCAAATTTCTGGAGATCAATGACTGAGAATGACAGGGCAAATCTTCTTCCTTTCCGTGCGGGACAATGGAAAACAGCCAGCATCTGGGCGACAGCAAGGGCCATGTACGGTAGAAACGATACATTCTGTAAACTTGAGGAAGCGGAAGATCATGTTAAGGTCTGCTATCAGTACATACTGCCCACATCGCCGGGACTTACATGCACATTGTCGTATGAGGTTTACGGTGACGGCTCTGTCAAAACCACTCTGGTGCTCCCGCCATCCTCGGAAGTTGGAGAACTGCCTGAACTGAGCGTCCTTTTCGAAATGGATGCTTCATTCGATCAACTGAAATGGTACGGACTCGGACCGGAGGAGACATATGCTGACCGGTGCCATTCCAGACTCGGCCTGTACAGAAACAAAGTATCGGACAATCTTGCCCGCTATCTTGTGCCTCAGGAGTGCGGCAACAAAGAGCAGGTGCGCTATGCTGAGGTGACAGACCGGAAAGGACAGGGACTAAGGTTCAGCATGGATAAGCCATGTGGATTTTCGGCTCTTCCTTACAGTCCGCATGAGCTGGATAATGCCATGCATCCGACAGAACTTCCGGCGCCGCATTATACTTTTATCCGTGTCGGGTATCAGATGGGCGTAGGCGGCGACGATACATGGGGTGCCCGGACACATCCCGAGTACCTGCTAGACAACAGCAAAGAGTTATCTGTAAGCTTTATATTCAAGGGAATCTGAGATGCCTGAAGGACTTTACTATGAACAACATGTAGAACGCAGGAAACCACCCATGGATACAGTGATACGCGCGGTCATGATCACCATGACCGCGCTTACCGGGCTGGCTTTTGCCATTCTGGTTTCTCTGTACTTTTTTGTTCCTTTTTTCCTTTTTGCAATGCTGACCCTATGGTATCTGCGCGAGAGCCGGAAGGAGTTTGACTATACACTCGGCAATGGTGAGCTTGAGGTGACGGTGATCAAAGGCGGAAGCATACGGAAAACCTTATTCTGCCTTGACATCCGGACACAGCTTGTTGTGCTTGCGCCGTCCAGAAGCAATCCTGTGCAGCCCTGGGTTGGAAGGAAGATGAAGACCTGGGACTGCACATCTCATACAGGAACGCCCTACTACTGTATAATAATGAAGGATGAGCGGGGAACGGAGTACAAGGCTCTTTTTGAACCGGATGAGACTCTTCTTGGGATTATCATGCAGCTGAGACCTGAAAAGGTATACAGAGTTACATGACGGCTGGATTCCTCATGAAGGGCTCAGACCCTGTAAGGAAATATACTCTGCTCTGCTCATGCAAGCATGGCAGAGCAGAGTATATTTCCTTACAGCCGTGAATAGTAACAAATAAATAAAAAAACTCTTGTGTATTCAGGCTCGTTGTGATATTATTACAGGGTCAAGGGGCATTAGCGCAGTTGGGAGCGCGCCACACTGGCAGTGTGGAGGTCACGGGTTCGAATCCCGTATGCTCCACTTCAAGAATACAGTAAAATCAAGGGGTTTGGGCGTTTTGGCATCTTCGTCAAAATGTCCAAATTTCATTTTTGCCTACTGTTTGCCTACTATGACGCAAAAAAAAGAGCAGCTCATCACATTGATTTAGGAGGCGTGATAGCTGCTCTTTGATGACTTATAACATGAATATCTCGATTAAAAAGCCGATGTTCTCCTAAATGAACCCAGATTCTTTCAAGATTGACCAGATCTGTCCAGATTGTCACATCTAGGGGAGACTTAAAATAGAGAGAAGACGGCTGCTCTTATATATGTGATCAGTTAAATGGAATTTCTTGACATAAGTATAAAGAAGTATAAAATTTGATTTAAAGTATAAAGGAGTATAAAATCCAAGGGAAAGTATAAAAACAAAAATATCAGGAGGAAGAGTCAGATGATGGAAAATCCGTATACATTATTGTTTGGAGTTGAGCCGGAACAGGTTATCTCAAGGCTTTCTCAATCCTCTGTTATTATCGACAGCTTCGAGAGAGATCACCCTGTACAACAGGTTTACATGATTACAGGAATCAGAGGTTGTGGAAAGACAGTATTTATGACAGAAATTGCGAACAGGCTGAAAAAAAACGATAAGTGGATAGTTTTGGAACTCAATCCGGAGACAGATCTGCTGGAAGGTCTTGCTTCAAAACTAAGCAGCGAAAACAGTCTGGCTGCTATATTCAAAAATGCAAATATTAACCTCTCTTTGCTGGGATTTGGAGTAGAAATATCCGGCATAACACCGATAACAAATATTGAAACAGCAATTACTAAAATGCTGGAGGCTATCCAAAAAAAGGGGAAACGGGTGCTGATTACGATTGATGAAGTATCGAATACACGGAATATGCGTATATTTGCAAGTGCTTATCAGATTTTTGTACGGCAGAAATTACCAGTTTTTCTTTTGATGACAGGGTTATATGAAAATGTACAGGAATTACAGAACGAAAAGAGCATGACATTTCTTTACCGTGCGCCTAAGGTAGAATTGAGACCGTTAAATCTGGATTCTATTGCCAAATCATATGTCCGTACATTATCTGTAGATCAGCGTTCAGGAATTAAAATGGCACATCTGACAAAAGGATATTCTTTTGCTTTTCAGGTCCTCGGTTATTTTTCATGGGAAGTCGGCGGAAATTATAACGCTGTATTAGATGATTACAGACAATATCTTGAAGACTACGTATATGAAAAACTATGGTCTGAGTTGTCTAAAACAGATCAAACAGTAGCTTATGCGATAGCCCGCTCTTCTACAGGAAAAGTAAGTGATATAATGGCGGACCTGAATATGGAGAAGAATTATTTTTCAAATTACCGTTCCAGATTACTGAAACGCGGTCTTCTGAGTGGGGAACCAAGAGGATATTTGTCCTTTACACTTCCGATGTTTGCAGAGTTTGTAATAAGCAAGTGCAGGGATGACTTTTAACAGACAGGGGATAAGACAGGGGATTGTTCTCTGTCTTATTTTTTTGGAAATGATGTATGAATGAGAACAAGCTGAGGGGATCAGGTATACAGATAAAGTCCTTCAAATGGCCTGTATACAGAAATGAGAAAGCAGTGCTGTAAGTGGCACTTTCAGAATCTGGCGCGGTGCAGACTGCCAGACACTCATAGCGGAGCTGCACGAGATAAGTGAAGGTGATTGACAGTGGATGTAGCAGCTCTGATGAGCAATGTTTTATACATGCACAAAGAGTTATCCATATCTTCTGTTAAAATTTCTTATTGTTACATTGAAACAAACGGTAATCATATGGTATAATAAAATAGTTTTCATTTGTTTATAATGCCAATCAAAAACAGCAAAAAAATACATTTAAAAGGACAGAATATGAAAAAATTCAGAAGAAATAAGTTTTTTAAAGGCTTTTCAACTGTAATTGCGGCTATTGTGGTTTTTACGACGACTTACAGCCTGATATTGCCTGCAATATCGATCGAATATAACACAGCGCAGAGCATGCCAGGGCTGGATGTTCCGGAGAGCCGGCAGGAGGAGGCAGACTTTTCAGGTGAGATTGTGGAAACGGATGCTGATGGCAGCAGCGGACTGACATATGATGAAGCCTGGGACAACCTGCAGTATGATGACTATGGAACAGGAGAACTGGAGCCGGGAGACAGTGGTCTTGATATAAGCCTGGAAGACTATGATGGCCTTATTGTGGAAAACGGCATTGAGGGATCTGCATACGATCAGACTGTAAACGAAGTGACTGTGAGCGAAGGGTCATTGAGGGAAGGCAGCGATGAGGGAATTGCTTCAGCAGATGAAGTGATCAATGCGCAAGCTTCAACTGATATCAGGGAAGATACGAACGCATCGTATGATGATATGGGTGAAATCCACGCAGACACAAACAGCCTTACAGCTGAACTCGAAGGAGTAAAGCTGCGCCTTGAATTCGATGAAGCCATGCCGGGCGAGTCGGTGCTTTCACTTTGCGAGGTGGATCAGGAATACTATGACAACTATTATGTCAGCGCAGGCTATGAACTTGAAAAGTCATTCCCTGACTATGAAATGTCTGACGGGCTGTTCTATTCTGCAGAAATTCCGTACGGAAGGACAGCGGTAAGAGCCTCGTTTGAATTTGATCCCCCTGTTTCGGAATATCAGGCCGGAGAGAACAAAGTGCTTGTCATGGACTGGTGTGACGGTGAGTGGCACCTGTATGATCCTGAAAAAACAGATGTGTTCCGCTATGGAGACGGAGCGGTGTATGAAATCTCTTTCGAGACAGATGCACTTTACAAAGGAAACGCAGGCTTCGGAGTGATAACCCTGTACCCTGAAGGGGATGGTGAGCTGGAAGCAGACAGCAGTGAAGAAGCATCGGCAGAAGCTGTATATGACGATAATTCAGAAGATAACTTCGGAAAAACAGATTATAGCACAGATGAAGGCGGGTTTGATGAGAAATCATCTGAATTGATCATTGAAGAGGCCGTCTCTGAAGATGTCGCATCAGAAGACGATGCAGCGGAGGAAAATGCAGCAGTAACGGATGAAACGGCAGCATACGAAACGGAGCCGGGAGATGGTTATGAGAATGCTGCCGAAGAAGAACTTCCGGAGGATGAAGACGAAAGCGCAGCATATGATGAAGAAGAATCGGATGTAACAGTAGATACAGCGGAAGATTCAGAAGAAGAGGAGGCTATTGAAGCAGACACAGAAAATGCCCCGGAGGTTCCTGCAGAAGATGGGAAGATAAATGAGAATGCCGGGACAGCATCAGGGTCAGAGAAAATGGAAGAGGATGACGATGCGGAAACAGAAACAGAGAAAATAGAAGAAGGCGCAGATGCGGAAACAGAAACAGAGAAAACTGAGGAGGATTCTGAAGTAACAGCAGGAGCAGAGAATCCGGAAGAGAATACGCTGTCAGATGCGGCGGATTCGGATAAGCCCGAAAAACAGGCTCATGATGAAGAAATACTGCAGGAGACCCGTGCAGGTGCAGCTGGGTCACATGTTATAACTGTACCGGGAGAAGACTACAAACTTCGTGTTACATATGGTGCGGATGCAGGTATTCCTGCGGATGCTGTGTTTACGGCCATCCCTGTGAGCGATGAGGACTACGAATCTCAGGCAATTGAACTGGTTGAGAATAAAGCGGTCAAAGAAGGTGCAGCAAGCCTTATCGGATTTATTGACCTGGTTGTTTCTGCAGATGGGCGTGTAATCGCTCCAACCGGTCAGGTTGAGGTGACGATAGAGTTCCCGGAGGAAATTCCGGAAAATGAAAAGATCTATGCCGTTCATTTCCCGGGAACCGGAGAACAGCCGGATCCGGCTGAAGCAGAGGATAATACACAGTACAACGAGCAGACCGATGTTCTGCAGGAAGAATCATCTGACGACGAGTTGATGCCTGAAGAAGACAGCTATGCTCCGGAAGATTTTGTTCCGGGAGGATATGTTCCTGAAGCAGCAGGGCTTCTGTCCCAGACGGCTGATAATTCGGACGAATTGATCGATATAACAGACACTTACACGGACCTTGTTCCTTCAGAACCATTTGCAGTTTCAGAGGAAGACTTGTCTGCAAATCTGACCGATGAAAGCGATACAGTTTTCGTGCCGGAAGAGAGCATAGAACCTTTAAAGGAAACAGCGCCGGAAGTATTTGAAACAGCAGAAAACGGCAGGGAGGCATCTTTCACCGTAAGCAGTTTCTCATACATTGCGATTGTTTCATATACTGTTGATTTCCACTGGCAGATGGGTGGAAGAACATTTGAATTCAGCCTTCCGGGCGGTGGGTTTGTATTGTTCTATGATCTCGTTAAGACGCTCGGTATTGCGGCAGATGATGCGGATACCGAAAAGGACGAGATCCGGGAGCTGGTAGACAATGTTCAGAACATCGAATTCTCTAATCCTGAACTATTAAGCGTAAGTAAGGTATCAGAGGATACAACAGTGGGGGATATAAAGACCACTCTTGGCCTGGAGTGTGAGTATTCGGCAGAACTTAACGAGGATCAGATCAACGAGATCAATTCCCGGGAGGCAAAAGCCGGGGACTGGGCGCTTATCAGCCTGAAACCTTTTGATACGGAGGAAAGTCTGACCGTTACCATGAAAAACGGGGATGTATGGACGGTGAATGTGACGGACGATCAGGTTTCCGCTCTTTCCGAAATCGACGGAGATAAGGAATACATTCTGTACACTAAGGTCGGAGAACAATATTATGTTCTTAAGGGAGACGGTAGTACAGAAGTCAAGACACGAAATGAACTGGATACCCTTGATATACAGTATAAATGGAAGATTTCTCATATCTATACTGAATGGAACGGGGATGAATATTACCATGTGATTCCGGCTTCTGACAGCCACAAATCACTGGCACTGAACTGGTTTAATGAATCGCTGGTAAAAGATGGGAACGATAACCAGGTTGTAATTGCGCCATATGGAGATGCCTTTGCGTTCTACGGGTACAATCATGTTACACTATCAATGAAGGATAACAAATTTAATGGACTGCACCGGAAGGGGATATGTCTGAATGTACTTTCCCATAGCCCGTATAATGCAGATCAGCATGATCCGAGCCCAATAACAATTTATGAACCTGCAGAGCTTGCCCAGTATGCATTCAATGTTAATTCTGATGATTATGCGATGGGCAAAGTGTGCGGAAAGAACAATTCGGGACAGTATAAAGAAGATGCGGAATATGACGCTCTGACAAATTATGACAAGTTCAACCGGGATGAGATCAAAGCTGTTCCTCAGACTGCGCGTTATATTTTCGATTACTGGGACCTGAACGGCGAGAGGATTGAAAATGGAGCAACAATTCCCGCAGGTACTCTGAGCATTCCTTATCAGGGAAGCAAACTGACAGCGCACTTTAAGAAGGATCCGAACTATGAAGCGACAGATGAGGAAAAAGAAGGCCGTGTAATAGACAAAGAATCCTTCCAGGCATGGCTAAAAGAACTTAGGGAAAGAAATATTCCGCTTGATCAGGATGCCTGTACTAAGACTGCAGAACTGTATGACTATGAAAACAGGATCTACAGGGTTGACCTGACTGCAAAGTCGAATCTCTCAATGTTCGATGGAGATATTGATCTGGGCTTTATTATTGACGTTTCCGGCTCGATGCAGTTCCCGTCGAAGCTGATTCCTGTTCCGGGGCTGGAATCGGTAGACCTGTATCACATTAATGATAATTATTCCACGAAACATCAGCTTGATACAGGCAAGGAGTATTATGTCATCGTTGACCGAACCAACAGGGCTGATGTTCTGCGACTGAGGTATAACGATGGAGCTAATCCAGCTTATCCAAACCACACCGGCTGGCCGACCGGTAATCCAAACAGCAGCAGTACACAGTGGCTCAGCGGATGGGGAGTATGTGGACTTGGATATGATACGGAAGAGGCACGAACTTCTTCTACCAGATATTTACAGGCAGGAAATGCTTTGTTTAACGGAGATGAAGGGCCTTTCCGGTTATACGATGTTGGTGACAACGGAAAACGCCGTAAGGAATATCTTGAAAGCAGTATTGCAGGAACCATCTCAGAGCTTAACAGCATTCTTTCCGACCTGGCTTATGCTAACGATGCAAGTGAAGCTGCGGATGTAAAGGTAGCATACAATACCTTTGCCAATGATGTTGATTATAATCACACGAACCACAATTTTGTTTCTGTCACAGACGATGGCCTTGCAATCGGTTATGATTATAAGGGCGGTACGGACACAGAAGAAGCACTGATCGATGCACAGAGCTTTGACTGGTCAGACAGCGCGACAAAAGTCGCTGTGCTGATCACAGACGGTGCTCCGCAGCAGTCAGGGGTCGACGGACCGACGCTTGACGCGAAAGTAAAAGCTGCCGCGAACACACTGAAGGGCGGGGGTGTCAAGCTTGTCACGGTAGGTCTTAGCATGGGTGATGTTAAGAGAGGCTCCAGGCTGCTGTACGATATTGCAACAAAGGATTCCGACGGCGATCCGTATTTCTACAAGGCGGACACCGGCGACGAACTTCAGTATGTCCTCTATGAAGTTATCCAACAGGTTATGGCTGACGCAATTGTGGTTGGTAATGTCACAGATACAGTGAATGAAGCATTCTATCCGGTAGACAAGAATACAGGCATTCCTCTGGAAACCGGGAATGTGATCAATCTGGAAGGCATTAAGATCGCAGACGACGAAAGCAGTCTGACGGATGCACAGAAGGCGGACGGCTATGGTGTGATAGGAACCGCTGACAATGGGAATTATACTGTAACCTGGAACGGACAGAACTTCACCTGGGACGGATGGCATGGAACGGTATACGAAAAAGCGAAAGAAGATTTCCTTGGCGGAAATGCCGTAAGAACAAACGATCCTGAAAAACCTGCCGGCATCGTTTCAGAAGGATATAAGATTCGACCGGAAGATCCTACAATCGTTTTTAAGCCGGAAATTCGGACGAAGGGATCGAAGACTCTGGAGACTCCGCGCGTTAACGTCAATGAACTGGATTTTACAGACAGCAGCACAGAATGGACTGTATATCTGGGCACGGAAGTAGATCCAAAGTTACAGCTTGAAGCGCTTTATGACAAAATCCTTGTTAAAGAGGTAGTCACTGCAGCAGAAGATGTAAATAATGATGGATTTCCTGACAGGATGACCGGCACAAATATGTACTATCCTCTGCTGGAATCGATCAGTGATGTAAGAGAGTCCTCAGCAACCGGTGAACAGGTGACCTTCAGGCTTAAGGATTTCCTTAAGAATCTGAATAACGGGGATGAAATCACGATTGATGAAATGATCGCAGCGGGTGAGGATGGCATTACACTTACTTATGACAGGTATGGTCAGGATTGCCCCGGATCGATCAACATTAAGCTGACTAAGACCGGTGAAACGGCAGAATATGATCCGCATACCACAACCAGAACAGGGGATGCCGTTGAAAAATATGATCTGACGGTTGTTTTTTCGCCTGATTATGTACACGTTCCTGTAGGTCAGGGCGGAACAGACCCGAAGCCTTACCACACAGGCGACTACGGTTTGGCTTTTCAGGGCAACGCAGCCGGCGAAGATTACAGCACGAACACTCACGTAATTAATGTTTATGAAGTGCCGCTTGATGTGTATAAGACAGACGAGAATGATGCTCCACTTGCAGGCGCATCGTTCAAACTGTATAAGATCGATGACGAAAACGGATCAGCAGTCCCGGGTATGAGTGATACATATAAATATGTTCAGGTGGCATATGGAGTATCCGGGAATGACGGTATTGCACAGTTGAAAAATGGTGATGAATCGTATGGTCTCAAACAGGGAGAGACCTATTATCTGGTCGAGTCCGCGGCACCGACGGGATTCGTGAAGGTCAATACAGTATGGACGGTTGAAGTACAGACTGAAATTGGAAAGTTTACGGATACTGAAGGGAATACCATCTACAGCAGGACATACCCTGTCAGTGAGGAAAACGGAGTCGTAACAGACGACATGTACCCGTTCAACTGGGATCAGGGTGCACGGGTAATGCTGGATGGAAATCAGCCGGTCGTCGTGATAACAAAAGGCGAGACAGAAGGTTCAACTGCCGCAGTAAACGATGGATCCTTTGTTTCCCATAAAAAAGCTGTTTCCTTCCGTCATACGGTGAAAAATATTGGCGGAGACATCAGCGTTCATGTTCATAAGACATGGAATACACAGGAGCAGACTCCTGATTCAATCACGGTTAAGCTGTATCGTGTCGGCGAGAAAGATCATAAGTGGGGGAAAGGCAGTGTTGTGCCCTGCTCCTGCACAGAAACCGGCGTAGAAGAATACACTTGCGAGATATGCGGGAAAACAGACACTCACGTCATTTCGGCCGCAGGGCATACTCCGGGAGAGCCGCACCGTGAGAACGAAACAGCTGCAACGTGCACGACACCTGGCAGCTATGACACGGTGGTCCGATGCAAGGTTTGTAACGCTATCATCTCGACAGAACATACGGATGTTCCAATGAGTGAGCATACCTGGGGTGAAGCTCAGGAGACAGAGTCAGCCACAGAGGGTTATTGTTACGATTCTGTAGTCAGATGTACTCTCTGCGGTGCGGAAAAAGAAAACTCCCTTGAACATTATGATCACGAATGGGGAGAATGGCAGGTGACAACACCGGCACAGATAAATGTGCCAGGAGAAGAGACCGCTTATTGCGCACATGATCCGAAGCATACAAAGACACAGCCTATCGATCCTTTGCCCGCTAACGTCAAGATTTATTTCCGGTGTACCGGGAACGGAAGCGGAAGAACAGAGATTCCGGGCCAGATAACAAACATTACACAGAGAAGCGGAACCGGGTTTGGAGATATGACCATTCAGTGGGACTGGAACCAGTGGACATCGGTGCAGCCATTCGATGTTGACGGCCTTTCAGGCGGAAACAGTTATTCCACTTATTCAAGCACGGATGGAAAAAACTATAATAACAGCGACGGTGTGGAAAGAGGAAAACGCCAGACACTTACGATAAGCAATATTACAAAGGATCTTACCATCTATATTACTATCCGGAATGGCGGATGGACGGGAACAGACAACAGTCTGATCTATCAGCCTTCCTTCGCAGGCATACAGGCTAACGCTGCCGGAGCTATGAATAAAGCCTTAAGATTCAGCAATTCAGCACTACGCCGGGCAGCGGACACAGACGCAGATGAAATGCCGGATGATCTTCCAGCCGTCGGAAACAGAGCCCCATTGTCCGGTGCAGCGTCGAATTCTTCAATGACCACAGAAGCCCTGCAGGCATATCTTGACGGACTGAAGAACAAAGATGAGGCAACCTGTGAAGAGTCGGAAGGCGCAGTCCGTATTTATAAGCAGGAACTGGGTGAATATACCATCAGCGCAGCCGATCAATGGAAGCTGGATCTCTCCAGACTCCCAAAATACAACGAATATGGTAAGGAGTATAAATACTATATAGTTGAACAGCCGGCAACAGGATACGATACCACTTATACCGGACAGGAAAGCGGGCTAAAGGACGGCAGCACAGACCTGGAGATCATCAATACCCCAAAGACGACTGACCTTACCGTCACCAAAGCCTGGGCATTTGCCCCAATGTCAAATGTAACAAAGGCCGAAGGAAAGGAATGGCCGGAAGGTGTTACGGTCCATGTAGTTGTTTACAGTAAGACAGGTGAAAGTGATCCTGCACCGACCGACCATACAGTTGACCTTACCGCGGATCAGCCAACATATACATTTAGTGGACTTCCCGAGTATTCCGGTGAAAACAAACTGGAATACAGTGTAGTTGAGGCAGGTGTTACCGGACTTGACAGCACACACTTCAATACTGTTATTGAAGGAAATGCAGAAAGCGGCTATACGATCAAAAATACGGAAAAGGAAGCCGGCCTTACCATAATCAAGTCGTTTGAAGGGGATTCACTGACAGATGCCGAGAAGAATAAAATAACCTTCACGGTGACAGGTTCCGGACTAAAGGATCGCAGTACAGGAAACAGTGCGGAGAGTCTGACAAGGACTTATGCTGAGTTCGCCGAAGGACAGTGGGTTCTGAACGGAAGTGACGGTATAGCTGTCGGCGGACATTATACCGTAACTGAGAATAATGCGAACACAGACGGATACATCCGTGTGACGACAGTCAGGGCAGATGACGGAGATCCGGCATCCTTCGATCAGAAAGATGCCGGAGAGACCAATCCGTCTACGGAAATAACAATGGGCGGATATCAGAGTACAGTGACTATCACAAACACTTATACCAGACTCCTGGATCTGACGATTGTTAAGGTCGATTCGAACGGCATGACAACAAAGCTGAAAGGAGCAAAGTTCGAACTGCGCAAAATTGTTCCTGACAGTCTGACGCTCAGCTATCAGGATTCGGCTGTTATATTACCCGAGACAACCGGAGAAGACCATAAGACCGGAACGGATGGTGAGGCAAAATTCACAGGACTTGCTCCCGGATATTATGAAGTTAAAGAAACTGAGACGCCGGCCGGATATATTAAGACCGGTTCCGATGTATTCTATGTCAGGGTAGAGAACGGAGAGATTTCACACGTCGAGAGAACGGAAACAGTGGATGACAAAGGCAGCAGACACGTTACCTAGCTTCCGGGCTCTGACAATGACAATTTCGTCTTCAATGCAGCAAGCGGAAATGATCCTGCCATAGCTAAAGTTGGAAACGAACCCGGCGCAGCCCTTCCAAATACAGGCGGCCCCGGTACCAGCCTGATCTACCTCTTAGGTACGATGCTCACAGGAATTGCCGGTGCAGGTACGGTTATGAAGCGGAGGAGAAAAGCAGCATAACACGAACGACAGGGAAGTGCACAGGGGATGGTTCTCTGTGTTCAGCAATGAACACAGAGAATCGTCCCCTTCTGTGTTCCTGACAACTTTACGAGAAAAAAGGCTTTTTTCGCAGCCTTTCTATTTTACTATATGGTCAGGAAAAGAAAACTCCACTTGTTTAGGGCTTGCTTATCGTTGATTTTTCAGTCAATTTGATTTATCATAATAACAGGAGGTCGGTGATTTCTATCTTGATGCAATCAAGGAGGTGGTGCTCATGGGTATGAAAGAAGAAACAGGAAAAGTCCAATATCATTACGGCTTTTATGGAGCAGTCCACACGGAATATGAATCCTCCGGAGTTGAGATGGAATACTTCCAGGAGCATGAGTTGGGAGATGAGCCGGTCAGGCTTGATATGCTTGTAATAAAGCCGGAATCAGCTCCACTCACTGATCCGATTGGTTCTTTCTTCCGTACACACAATGTACTTGACTATAAATCACCTGAAGATGGCCTGACTATAGATGATTTCTATAAAGCTCATGGTTATGCTCTGATTTACAAATCCCTCGGTAAAACTGTGAATGCAATTCCTCTGGAAGAGATGACAGTTTCGATTTTCCGGCATGCGTATCCTCGCGAAATGTTCAAGGCATTGGAAGAGTCAGGAATGTCCGTTAAGGAAAAGTCCAAAGGTATTTATTTGGTGACTGGAGCGATCCGCATACCCACACAAGTCGTAGTAACATCAAGATTGCCGAGAGGAAAATATGAGGCATTCAAGGTACTGGCGAAGAATGCCTCAAAAGAAGATATCCTGAAGCTGCTTGGAATGATGGACAGCTCGGATAATCCAAAGATAGCTGACTATATAAGCGCAGTTCTTCATGTGAGCATTGCTGTAAATGAAAAGCTGTTTGATGAGATAAAGGGGGCTGGTATTATGACTGAAGCTATTGAAAGAGTTTTTAAAAAGGAAATGGATGAGAAGAAGACAGAAGGTAAGGAAGAAGTCGTTGAGAAAATGCTCCAGGGAAATGAACCAGTTGAAAAAATAATAATGTACACTCAGGTTCCATTGGAGAAAATTGCTTCAATTGCTAAGAAAATCGGCATCACTTCCCTTTCTCTATAATTTAAATAGGCAATGTAACTGTTCAGAACAGCCCGAAGCACTTGCTGCTGAGGGCGTACGAAAACGTAGATTTAGCAGGCAACGGGTGATTTTGCATGCGGAGCATCGCCCGTTGCGTATCTGTTCAGGACGGGTTCTTAACAGATACGAGGCAATTTGCAGCCCGGCCGGTCACGATCCTGCATGCTGATTTCACACAGCATCCGGGAAGGAAACCGGCCGGGCTGTTTTATTCAACGAGGTCATATCAACTTTCCGCTTTTGTTGTACAATAAATGACAAGTACGGAAAAGCGGGAGGAGCATCCGAAAGAGTACGTGCACTTCATCCTGACCGGGGAGGGATGATCCCAAAAGCCAGAGGAGCCGGAGACGGCTCTTTTGGTCGTGGTAAATAAACCAAAGCGCGGGCAGGATATGTGTACGACAAGGAAGAATACTACATCAACTGCAACAGGTATGGTCTTGAGATGTATATCGCCGGGGAGACCAGCCATTTCCTGACCATGACCGGAAACGTGTTCCGGACGGGCGACATGACAGTCACAGAGGGGAATCTGGATTCCTTCAAAAACACCTATATGAAACATCCTGCGCTGGAAAGGGTTAAGATCCAGGTGCCGGAAGGCGGTTCGATACTTTCTGACCAGGAAGTGATGGTGAAGTGTTACCGTTCCCAGGGCGGTGAGACATTTGCCAGATATTATGACGGAGACTGGACGAAGCCGGAAGATCCCAACTGGTCACACTTACAGGCTGATCTTTCTGTGTGCCGCCGGCTGGCATTCTTCTGCCGCGGCGATATGGAACAGATGGACAGACTGTTCCGGGATTCAGGCTTATATCGTGAGACATGGGACGAGCGGCGCGGTGACGGCACTTATGGCGAACTCACCATGCGGAAAGCCATCGCGGGATGTACCGCGTTTTACGATCAGAAACCCAATGCGGCAGATGATTTTGATCCTGATGGAGATGAGGATGAGCAGGACAGCGCTGACGGGAATGGCTCTTCTGACGATGAAGATGACGCCTACA
>JAFUCO010000019.1 GCA_017459635.1 Blautia sp.
CACTTGCCCGTCCTGAAATCAAGAACGGAAGCAGGCTCAGCTTAATGACATAGCTCCAATCATAATTAATTAAGCACTCTCTGCATCAGGTTTAAGGCACTGCTTTCTTTGCAGTCATGGCTTTTCCCCTCCATTTTCCGGAGACAAAGCGGATGACCCCTATCAGGAGTGAGAGCATCCAGCCTATCGGTGTTGCCCACCATATCCCGAAATATCCAAGATATGAGGAAAGAACGAAAGGCAGGATTCCCCGTGAAAGGATTTCCGCAAAGCTCATAACAACGGTCGGACGCACGTCAGACACATTCCGCAGAAAATGCTGGAAGATAAAAACGAGGCCAAGCACCGGTCCGAAGAATGCGGTTAGCCTTACAAGAGGCGCCGCGACCTCAAATACTTCCGGCTCGTCTGTAAACAGCCCTATCATCGGATTTATGAACAGCAGGCAGACTATCGCCATAATGCCTGTATAGACAAGAGAGAGAATTATCCCCGAGCGAAGTCCCTGTATTGTTCTCTTTTCATCACCCGCTCCTATGTTCTGGCCGCAGAATACGCCTGTCGCCATGCCTATGGAGAATGCCAGGACGAAGCAGAAGTTTTCAACCTTCATACCAACAGTATATGCCCCGACAACGGTAGAACCGTAGCTGTTTACTGCTGCCTGGATAAACATAGTGGACACCGTCACGACCACGGTAGAAAATGTTGCCGGAAGGCCGATACGTATCATCTCCTGCCCGACTTCGGATGAAGCCCTGAGCTCGCCTAAGCGGAAACGCATATCCGGCATCCGGTGGTTTATATAGACCAGACAAAATAACCCGGAGATCAGCTGTGAGATAACAGTTGCTGCCGCAACCCCGGCTACGCCCATCGAAAAAGCCAGCACCAGAATAAGATCAAGGGCAATGTTTACAAGGCTTGAGATTATCAGCGCAATGAGCGGAATTAACGAGTTGCCTACCGAGCGCAGAAACGATGCCATACCATTATACAGACAGGTTGCAAGAATGCCTATGGACATCAGCTGTACATAGGTAAGCGCATCATCAAAAACATCCCCGGGAGTACCAAGAAGCCTGAGGAGGCTTCCGCAGCCAAGCAGGCCCACACAGGTAAACACAAGTCCAATGATGAGCAAAATCTTGCAGGTAGTTATGTAGGCCTTTCTCACCATGTCCCTGTCGCCGCTGCCATAAATCTGAGCTATCACAACAGAAGCCCCACTGCAGAATCCGTTTACCAGCGCAATGATGAGGCTGTAGCTCGATGAACTTGCACCGACAGCCGCCAGTGCCTTTATACCCACAAACCGGCCCACCACAATGGCATCCACCATATTGTAGAGCATCTGAAAAACATTGCCGATAAAAAGCGGCACTGCAAATATAAGTATCTTTTTCCACGGAGTACCTGTTGTCATGTCACGTCTTTCATTCATGTATGTGCACTCTTTCCTTATATCAGTATAGATTACTTTATCTGTTAATATAAAGGAAAGCTGATACGTTTTCAAGTATGGAAACCCCGAGATTCCGAATGGAGGGCTCAGACCCAGCCGCTTGCGGCTGGGCCGTGAATAGTAATGTGTGTATTCAGCATCAGAAATCCCACTTCGCGTATACAGCAGCTCACATCCATGGTGTTATATAATCGTCAATTATTGCGAAGTCGATGGTCAGAGCACCTTCATATATCCCGACCGGAATTGTGTCGCGGAAAGTATAGGTTTCGTAGTCCTCCTTCTCAAAGTGCCATACCATGACCTTCTTTTTGTCAGGATCGATTATCCAGTACTCCCTTACACCTGCATTTCTGTAC
The DNA here is from genome assembly GCA_017459635.1 of Blautia sp. GTDB lineage: Bacteria > Bacillota > Clostridia > Lachnospirales > Lachnospiraceae > Blautia_A. The sequence continues at coordinate 1,825 of JAFUCO010000019.1, forward strand.
TTGTTCAGCTTTATGAATATATCCTTGTTGCGAGTGGATTTTGACAGGATCTCGGCCACAAAATCAGGAGCACCTATGATCCTGGCCGGTGTATATTTGCTTTTGTCACACAGTATCAGAACATCCGGCTGCACTATCGTCCTGTCATCACAGTCAAGCTGCACATCAACAGGAGAGATAAAGGGCATGCAGCTCCCGTTTCTTTTACTGATCCACTCTACAATCATCATATAGAGCCTGCCTGCTGTCAGCTGATGATACCCTGTTGGCGCACTCATATCATAGATCACGCCATCGATAAGCTCTGCCCGCCTTTCATCCGGAAGCGCCAGATAATCCTCAAGTGTATACTCACCCTGCTTTTTCCCGGTGCTCCATGCATGGACAGCAGCAGAGTCGCGGAGCATATCAGTATCTTCCCTGATATGATAAGATACCGGGACGGCAGTCTCCTTCATGCCTTCTATCACAGGGTCCTTTCCGGCCTTTTTTCCGGCTTCCTCTGACGTTTCCTTTACGGTTTCCTCTGCTGTCTCCTCTGCTGCTTTCTCTGAAGTACTTTTCTGTAAAACCGCAGAAAGAGCCTTCAGGGTATTATACCGCGGCGACTTCGTTACCCCTCCCAGTACCTTCCTCACTGTGCTTAAAGGTACACCGGACAGTCCTGCAATCTGTTCATAAGAATAGCCAAGCTCCCGTTTGCGGTCATTCATCTCTTTAATCGTCATTGCGCCCTCTCCCTTCTATTTCCAAATAATACCATTTTATATCCTCAAAGTCAATACATGACCGCTATATTTCCTTTTTATATCCATTTGAAGAATGATGCTCTGTCTCATCTTAAACCAGTTTTATTTTAAAGGAACTTTTTCGGATATATTCAGGCAACAATAAGACAGGGGACGGTTCTCTGTCTTATTCACATCCTGAGTTAAAACCAGAACCCAAAATAAGACAGAGAACCGTCCCCTGTCTTATTTACGTTAGTTTTCACCACCTAAAAGGTCTTTATAGACATGTCGGGGCGGAGCAAAGCATGGTAAAATATCTTTCAGTTGATTATAAACGGAAAGGAGACCCCAGCCATGTCAAAACTTAAGAATCCCATTATTCCCGGTTATTATCCGGATCCCAGTATCTGCCGTGTCGGTGATGATTTTTACCTGGCCTGCTCAAGCTTTGAACTTTTTCCCGGTATTCCGGTCTTTCACAGCCGTGATCTTGTGCACTGGGAGCAGATCAGTAATGCTGTGACTGAGGAAAACGATTTTCATGTGGAAGCATCCTATGGCGCAAACGGTGTCATGGCTCCGACCATTCGTTACTGTAATGGAACCTTCTATATTATTAATGCCAATTTCTGCGACAAGGGCAACTATATCATAACCGCCAAAGATCCTGCGGGTCCATGGTCGGAGATCCACTGGCTGGATGATGTGCCCGGCATTGATGCTTCGATCTTCTTCGACAACGACGGACAGTGCTATATCATCGGCACGGGAAATGTATGGGATAACGGCACAGGCGTCAAGGAGCGCGGCATCTGGCTTGCAAAATATGATATCGAGAACTATAAGATGGCCAGCGAACCATATACAATCTGGAACAGTGCGCTCAGAGGCGCTGCTTCACCTGAAGCTCCCCATCTTTATCATATCGGGGATTATTACTATCTTATGATCGCAGAAGGCGGCACCGAGCATTATCACTCCGTAACTGTCGCGCGCAGCAAAGAGCTCTTCTCATTCTATGAAGGGAATCCCGCAAACCCTGTCCTGACACACAGGCATATGGGATTCAGAAGTCCCATTATCAACATCGGACATGCCGATCTTATAGATCTTCCCGATGGAAGCTGGTATGCTGTTATGCTCGGCTCGCGCCTTATAGACGGGGAATGCAAGAATCTTGGAAGGGAAACATTTATCTGCCCGGTGATATGGGAGAGAGACTGGCCTGTATTTACACCTGAGACAGGCAAGGTCGAGTGGGAATATGACGCTCCTGCAAGCCTTCCTGAAACAGTCTATCCGCCGGAGGCCGTAAGAGATGAATTTGACACTCCGACACTTCCTCTTTACTGGACATTCTGGGGAAGGCCGTATGACAAATACTACAGCACAGGTGACGGAAAGCTCAGTATCCGCTGCATCTCCCGTACGATGACAGAAGAACTGAAGCCGGTCAAAATGGACGCACCAAAGGACTGCACTGCCTTTAATGCTTTTATTGCCAGAAGGCAGCGTCAGATCAAGGCAGCGGCGACATCCTCATTGCATTTTGTTCCTCAGAACAAAGAGGAGGCGGGCATCGCAGTTATGCAGGCTTTTAACCATGAGCTTCGTCTGTGTCTGTGTCAGTCAGAAGGAAAGCAGGTTGTCCGCGCAATTGCTTCCACTTCAGATCTAAAGGGGCTGCCATTCCTTCCAGGATTTGAGAGCTCTCAAAACAGCTGCATCGTCGCCGAACAGGAATGGGCGTCTGCCGATATAGTGCTCCGTATCGCCATGGACGGAGAAGACTGGAAGCTCTTCATCGGCTCCTCCGAGGATGACCTTAAGGAATTCTGCACATTTGACGGACACATCCTTAATCCCGAAAAAGTCGGCTGCATGACCGGAACCATGATAGGCATGTACGCCACAGGAAATGGAAATGATTCACAGAATAAGGCTGAATTCAGCTTCTTCGAACTGATGCAGTAACAAATGTCTTATTCCATATTTTTGTGTTATCCACAGGCCCAGCCGCAAGCGGCTGGGCCTGTCTGCCTATTCCAGGCTCCCGGTGAATGACTTCACAGCCTTTTCCATTGCAACTATCACCCGGTCGCACCATTCGTCGAACTCGGGGTCTTCTCTCTGGCATTCGGGGTGGCTCATTATGTAGTCGAGTGCTTTTCTTACACCCTGGTCGAATCTTACTTTAGTGCACATGTCAGGCACTGCGGTTTTTAATTTCCGGTTGTCAAATACTACCGAAACAGCTTTATCTCCAAGAAGAGCTCCTTCGAGGTCATATCCGCAGGCCTTTCCGGCTTCGGCCAGGAAGTAGGACGAAACATGATAAGCGTTCAGTTTTACTCCCAGAGCATCTGAGATGGTTGCATATATCTGATTCCAGGTGAGCGTCTCATCCCCTGTGATCTGGAATGCTTCTCCTATGGCATGCCTGTTTCCCATAAGTCCGGTAAAGCCGACTGCAAAATCGGTGTTGAAGGTCAATGTCCAGAGGGAGCTTCCATCGCCGTGTATGATCACCGGACGGCCTTCCATCATTCTTTTCAGAACCTGCCAGGAGCCGTTTTTGCCATGCAGGCCTACCGGAATGTTCCGCTCATCATAGGTGTGGCTGGGCCGTACTATGGTCACCGGGAACCCGTCTTCCCGATATTTTTTCATCAGGAATTCTTCAGACGCGATCTTATCCCTGGAATACTGCCAGTGAGGATTTGCAAGTGTCGTTCCTTCAGTTATCACATACCCTGCTGCCGGCTTGTGATAGGCAGAGGCTGAGCTTATATAGATGTACTGCCTTGTTCTTCCGTTGAAAAGGCGGTAATCTCTTTCAACATCTTCCACATGAAAACCTATGAATTCACATACGGTATCAAATGTCATATCTCCAAGCTTTTCTGAAACGTCTTCTTCATTGTGTATGTCTGCCGTTATCTGATGAACACCTTCAGGTATCACATTATTCCGGTTTCCGCGGTTCAAAAGCCATACTTCCCAGCCCAGTTCAGTCACAAGACGTTTAACAATGGCTGTGCTGATGGTCCCGGTTCCCCCTATAAACAGTGCTTTCATATAAACCTCCTTTTAAATAAGACAGAGAACCGTCCCCTGTCTTATTTATACAATAGGCGGCCGGAATCCGGCCGCCTTTGCTTGATTTTCGGTTACTTTTATCAGTGTTTCTTGAATTTTCCTACCTTCATCAGGCGGTTGGGCAGTTTTGGAAGCTTGCCGCTTGTCATGATAATGGCTTCTTCTTCGCAGACTTCGATGCACTTGCCGCACTTGGTGCATTCAAACTCATCGATCATGTGGATGAAGCCGGACTTGCCTTCAATGCAGTCTGCCGGACATACATCAGTACATTCCTCGCAGCCGTTGCAGGTCTGTGGATCAACATAGATATGTACAAACGCACCGCAGACTCCTGCCGGGCACTTGTTTTTCTTAATATGTGCGGTAAACTCATCACCGAATTTCTCAAATGCGCTGAGAGCGATCTTTGAGGAATCCTGGCCGACCGTGCAGAGGGTCTGGGTGATCATTGCTTCGCCGATCTCTTTTGTGAGATCCGCGTAGTTCGTCTTGCCTCTCGCGGCAGTGATCTCCTTCTGCATGTACTCAAGCTGGATAAGGCCTTCACGGCAGAACACGCACCTTCCGCAGCTGCGGATGCGGTATTTGCCGAGGATCTTGTTTGTCTCGTTAACTATACACTCTTTTTCGGAAATGACGCGGATCAGCGCAGTCGTGGCGTCCTTAGCTGTAAGGCTCTTTGCCTCTTCAGGAGTGTAGTACTGGTATCCAAGATAAACCGCCTTAGCGCCGTCCAGTGAAACCAGGTCGGCAACCGGTGTATCAGCCGGAACCTTAGCGAGAGCCTTATCGGCGGTCTTTACATACGCGCCTTCGGCATATTCGCCGTCCACGAGCCCGGCAAGGTCACAGGCTGTCGCGATGTGAAGTATCATGTCCTGCTCGGCCTCGCGCACATTTATTATGTCATTGACCAGGATGACATTGTGAGCCTGGGCTGCAGGCCTTAAGCTGTCAGTCAGTTCTTTCTCTTCTTCAGGAAGATACAGGAATTTCGCCGCTGCACCTGTAAGGAAACCGGCAATCTCAATTCCCGAAAGCACCTTGTCCGGTTTTTCACGCAGCAGGTCAAGAAGCGCACAGTCCACGTCCGCATTATTAAGCCCGGCGTATACATATACATCGCCCTCTTTGGCAGCCGCACGGTAAACCTTATCCATCAACGGCTCCGGACAGAGGCCGTACTCTGTAAGTGAAGCCGCCTGGATCTTTTCGACAAGGGGGGCATAGCCAATAGCTTTTGCATTCTCAAATGTCGTCATACAGCTTCACTCTCCTTTGCAAAATCGCCCCAGGTTGTCGGGCGGGAAATACACAGTCTCAGGTCACACTGCAGGCAGCGTCCGGCCTCGCATTTTGCCTTGGAATCGTCAAAGCCCTGATCCATCGGCCCGCAGTTCTTCCAGTTTTCGACACGCTCCGGTACCGGTACAACATTCGGGGCAGTCCTCGGAATGTCAGCGAAACCTTCGATGCTTCCAATATAAGGATCTTTCACCTGCTCAGGCGCAAGGCTCTCCTCAATGTTTCCATCACCGCCCAGGAACTTATCGATCTCAGAGATGGCTGTTCTGGCGCCGGCAATACCCTTGATGACGGAAGTAGTTCCGGTCATGGAGTCGCCGCCGGCCCATACGCCTGCAACCGTGGTCGCGCCCTTTTCATCGGCAGCCACATAATTGCCGTGTGTAAGCGGAAGACCGAAGGCTTCGGGATCCATCGGGATAGTGGGCCTCTGGCCTGTTGCGAAGATAACTGTATCACATGGAAGGATCTCATTGGTTCCTTCGAGTTTATCAAATACCATGCGTCCATTCTCCTTGCGGAAATTGCCGACGCTCTGGATCTCTACACCTGTGACATGGCCGTTCTCGCCGATTATCTGCGGGAAGGTCTTGGAGTTGTGAAGGACAACTCCCTCTTCCTCTGCCCAGGCTCTTTCCTCATCTGTGGCGGTCATGGCGTCATAAGCCTCGAGGCAGGCCATATCTATCGTCTTTGCGCCAAGGCGGAAAGCTGCGCCTGCGCAGTCGATGGCAACATTGCCGCCGCCGAGGATAACTACATGCTCGCCTACAGAAGCTGTCCCCTCTTCAAATGCGCGAAGGAAATCGGTGTTGACCTGTACGCCTTCAAGGTCGTTGCCGGGAAGCGGAAGCCTTGCGCCCTGATGGGTTCCGACTGCAACATACACTGCATCGAAGCCTTCTTTAAGGAGGGCAGGAGCATTCTCGACCTTTGTACCTGTCTTTACGGTGATATCGCCGGCTTCAAGGATGTCTGCGATTTCCTTATCAACAACATCTCTCGGAAGGCGATAGGACGGAATTCCATAGCGAAGCTGACCGCCAAGTTTTTCAGCAGCCTCAAATACTGTGACCGAATGTCCCAGCTTTGCTCCGTAATATGCAGCTGTAAGTCCGGAAGGACCGCCGCCGATAACAGCGATCTTCTTGCCTGTTGCCGGTTTATGGAAGGCTTTTTCCTTCCAGGCACCGTCATCATGCTCTGCCGCGTATCTCTTAAGGTTGCGGATCGAAACCGGCTCGTTCAGATACTGGTGCTTGCATTCAAGCTCACAGCTGTGGACGCAGATGTAACCAAGGCTGTGCGGGAACGGCACTTTCTCACGTACTGTAGCGGTTGCCGCAGAGTAATTACCCTGTTCGATAAACCGGATATATCTCGGAACGTCAATGTGTGCCGGACATCCCTTGCGGCAGGGAACGACATAGTCTTCTTTGCGGACTTCAGAGCTTGCCAGCTTGTCGCGGATAGTACCGGTTGGACATACTTCAACGCAGGCCTGGCAGAAGCGGCAGTTGGCATCCTTAAGAAGCCTCTGATGAAGAGCGCCTGTATAGACCTCAAGGTCCTCTCTCTTCTGATACTGCAGTACATTTACACCGCGAAGGTCACCGCAGGCACGCACGCAGCGGCCGCAGAGCACACAGCGGTTCATGTCATGCAGGATAAGCGGATTCTTGTCGTTTGGGGCAAAGCCTTTAGTACGCATTTTAAGACGTCCGGTTTTCGGCCCGATATACTGTATAAGCATCTGCAGCTCGCAGTTGCCATACTTTGGACATGTGGAGCAGTCCTCCGGATGTCCGGCAAGCAGAAGCTCCAGTGCCAGCATGCGCAGGCGTTTTACCTCATCGGTCTGTGTATTAATGACCAGACCATCCTTTGCCTCGAGCTTACAGGAAGGTACAGGGTTTTCTTCACCCTCAACCTCCACAATACACATACGGCAGGAACCAAGCGGCAGAAGATCCTTATGATGACACAAATGCGGGATATAGATTCCCGCATCCAGTGCACATTCAAGAACGTTTTTGCCATCCGGAACCTCGAGCCTTATGCCATCTATTGTAATAACAGCCATCGTCTCTACCTCCAGAAAAAATAGTTCATGAAACAGCCGCAGCCCCTCAGGAGGCTGCGGTCAGTTTTATATTTGTTCAAGATGATCGATCACATCGTTGCCCGGTCAGTCTGCGTTTTCAGCGCATTTTGCCTTCGTTGTCTATGTGATCAATCCTCATCACTGATGTTATCAGCCTTCATCAATGCTGTGGCTGATCTTCATCATTGATATTATCAGTCTTCGTCGTCGATGTACTCTACAGCCTGCATTCCCGCGATACGTCCTGTGTTAACGGCAAAGCCCATTGAGTTGCCGGGCAGCAGGAACATGTAGCTGTCGTCATAGATGTTGCAGGCGTCAGCGCCGGCTGCATAAAGGCCCGGGATCGGATCCATCTCTGTGTTGAGTACTTCGCAGTTCTCGTTGATATGGATTCCGCCTACTGTGCCATATCCTCCGGGACGTACAGCTGCTGCATAGTAAGGAGCCTTTGTAAGAGGACGGAGATATTTTTTCCTCTTGAAGAATTCCTCATCATAGCCGTCGCAGTAGTCATTGTAGTTGTCAACTGTCTCAAGGAGGTTCTCCTCGTTGATGCCGCACTTCTCGGCAAGCTCTTCAAGTGAATCAGCCTTGAACAGGCCCTTGTTTCCAGTATCCTCAGCGATCTTTACGCCTTCTGCGAAGTCAGAGACATCCGGGTTGAAACGGACCATGCTGATCTCGTCTACGCCGTTTCTCATATAATATTTAACGATGGAGGAGTCAACTATGCTGTAAAGCACTCTTCCCTTTGCATGTGAGCAGGCATTGCTGAGATATGTTGTATTCTGCATCTGCTCCTCATCCATTACACGCTTGCCGTCCTTGTTTACAAGGAGGTTCGGCTGCATGAGAACGTTCGGAACGCTCTGCGGAAGCTCGTCGATTCCTTCGAAGTTTGCTGCATGCTCAATACGGACAGGAAGCCTGTTTCCGCCTGCTTCCCACGCCATCTTGATTCCGTCGCCTACGTTGCCGGGAATTGCGAAGTTGAACATGTCAACGCCGAAGGTATAGCCGGTCTGCTCTTTGATGAATTCAGGATTTGCTCCGCCGCCGCCGCATGCGATAACTGCAGCCTTGCAGGCGATCTCGATCTCTTTTCCGGTCTTGTCAACGGCAACAACGCCGCACACTTTGCCTTCGTCATCCTTCAGGATCTTCTTGCCGGCGGTTTCAAGCATGAATTTAACACCGAGCTCCTGTGCTCTTGCATAAAGAGCCTTGTTCATAAAGGAAGCCGCACGGGGTCCGATACCCTGATCTGTCTTGACAATGTGCCAGGTTGCTTCGGATTTGGTGAAATACTTGAAAGCACCTTCAAACTCAACGCCCATATCCTCAAGCCACTCGATGGTCTCGGCCGACTGCTCGAAATATCTCTTTACCAGACGTCCGTCTACATTGTAGTGGGTATACTCCATGAACATCTTGAGCGCTTTTTCAACAGTGATGTCGATCATCTGTCTCTGCTGATAGTGGGAACCGATTGCCAGGGGGCCCATTCCCATGTTGGCTGCTCCGCCGACTGCGGCGTTCTTCTCGATAAGGATAACCTCAGCGCCATCCTCTGCTGCCTGAACTGCTGCTGAAAGTCCTGCCGGACCACCTGCGATAACAACTACCTGTGTCTCAAAATCTGCCATAACTGCCCTCTTTCCCCGGCCTCCCGGCCAGTATTGTTAATAAACTTCCGGTTAATGTGAGCTTTCAGGTTTCTCATCACTTAAACCGACAAAAAACCTGCGCAGATGCGCATATATCACTCCACCTTTGTATATTGTATCCTGTCATCCCTTTTTTCTCTTTTCCAATTATGCCCTGTTTTTCACTGTCTTTCGCCTTTTTGCAAAAAAGAGGTACGTAAAAGTCATTAATAATTTGTCATTTTTGACCTTATTGACCCCATAATAATAATATAAGACAGGTGACCGTTCTGCAGTCACCTGTCTTACTTTCCAGATTCCATCCGTATCAAAATAAACAGTTTCCGGCATCATCGCAGTAAAAGCATGCCGGTATAAAGGTGCTGCTTCTCTGAACAGCTGCTTAAACCCTCTTTATCCGTTATTGTCCCCAATATACCGTATCCGTATCAGGCATATTTCGTTGGGCGACAGCACCTCATCTATCATCATCCTGCCGCCGGAGGTCTCTCTTTTCTGAATAGTCAGGTACGGCTCACATATGCGGCGGAGATATTTGATATCGTTCCTGGAGAGCTCATTGTCAAAGCCCATTTCGCCCCATACCTCAAGTACGCTGCCGTGTTTATCGCTTATCCGATAGGTCTTGATCCTGTACCAGCCATCCTTTAATCCATCCAGATACAGATTAAGCTTCAGGCTGCTGCGCGACTCAAAATACTTCCATGTCTCCTCTTTTGAGATGGCCGTTTCGGGAGTCAGGAAATAGTTGTAATTGAGGACCTGCTGGTTATGGCATACTATTGAATAATTGTTATGCTTGTCTGTAGTTATGATATAATTCTTTGATCTTCCAATATAATTGGGGAACAGTTTATTCATAAAGTCCAGAGCAAATGCTGCCGGCTTGAGCACTCCTTCTTTGGAGATAAGTCCCGTTCCTCCAAACAGCATGTCCCGTGTGTCATAGTATGAATACATCCGGTCACTGCCGGCCCCAAACCCCATTGACTGCACCTTGCCGTAAATATCAATTATGTTCTTGATGATGTAAGCCCCTTTAAAGGTGGTATCGTTCATGATGTTGCGCACGCTGGGTGTAAAATTCCACTCATTTATAAACAATGGCAGATCCCCAAATCCGGCTTCTTCTATGGCTGCTTTTTCGCGGTTCAGCAGGTGGATGAAATTCTCATTGTCCGCCACCCGGCGGGCGAAAATATCCCTGCCGTCAGCCCCGCGCTGATAGGCATAATACATTACCGAAATAAAATCCGGACGGTTTTCTCTGCTGTTCCAGCGTTTCAGAAAATTCTTGCGTTCTTCGGCCCCGTAATCCATACGTATTCCGTAGCCGCCTACCATTATCTTTTCATTTACGCCCTTTATTATCTTCCAGGTCAGATCAAACCTCTGGAAATATTCCTCCCAGTTTTTCTCATCATTGCGGAAGTCTTCATCAAACCACAGCTCCATCCTCCATCCGTCAAGCATGTGCGGACCGTATCTTGTGACAAGGTGCCGCATGAAGGCACGCAGCAGCCTTTCCCATTGTTCAAGATTAAAGAATTCTTCCTCGATCTTGTGAGCCTTTCCAATCTCATAATGAATCGTATTAGGCTTCATTCCAAGCTCTATGAAAGGCTTCATCCCCTGTTCCTGCACAAAGTCCAGTACTGAGTCAATCTGGGTAAAGTCATAGCTGGTCTGGTCAGGCAGAATGTAAAACTCTTTTGAAAAAATGCTCCAGAACCTTACATAGGTAAAATTCAGCGCGCTTTTCAGTATCATCAGATGCTCACGCATCGAAGAGTGAAGCAGATTTGAAGCATTTCCGAAATTGATCGTGTCTCCCCAGAAAGGCTCCATTTCTTCTGTATCATCCACACGGATGCTTTCCTCTATCCGCGCCATCACACCCGGCTCTTCTTCAAAAAGCTCCGGCTGTTCCGCTCTTAAGACCGTCTGTTCTATCCTTTTCTCAAGCGCGGAATTCTCCCGCTGTTTCGGCTCCTCTTTGTTCTTTGCGTTTGCCTTTTTCCGGAATTCGGTTGGCGTGACCCCATGGATCTTTTTGAAAATCTTGTTAAAGAGCGCTGCTGATGTAAAACCGCAGTCATAAGCTATCCTTGTCACCGGAATATCGGTATACAGAAGCTCATCTACGGCGTGCAGAACCCTTACATTCGTAAGGTAATTCGCAAAGCTCATACCATAATTCTTTTTGAAGAAGCGTGAAAGATAGCCGTTGGATAAGTATAGTTTCTCGGAAAGATCCTTCATGCTTATCGGCTGGTCATAGTTCAGATTAATGTAATTATTGATCTGTGCCAGGCGTTCCTCATAACGGTCGCCTTCCTCACTGCCCTGAATGTCAGCTGTCTTTACCATAAAGTTGGCTGTCAGGTGGTCAAGTATGGCATAGCAGTCCGCCCGGAAGCGGAATGAATGGGCAAAATCGGCCGACTCCACATAATGCTTGAGCATTCGTTTAAGCATATTGCGGAGCTCCTGATATCTCTCATTCTCTGATCCTGCCGAATCACACCAGAACAGGACATCCTGCCCCTGGAAATTTTCGCATATCATCATATAGTCGATCATCAGCCGCATCAGAAGCGGATTATCGACAGGTTTTAAAGTATGCTTTTTATTCGAATTAACAACAAGGATGTCGTCGGCCTTAAGAAAAGTGCTCTTCTGCTCTATCTGGACATTCACAGCACCTTCCATCACATAGAGGATTTCAACCTCGGAATGTGTATTAGGCTCCTCAGATGGTGTTCCGACAACAAACATCTGGAATCTTTCTTTTTTCAGCAAACCGGATACTTCCTTTCAGATATTTACCTTTCGAGGCACATAAGAAGGCCGTCCCAAAACACGCTGAAACGGACATGCGCCTGGGACGTCGGCCCGGTACAGGTTGTTGAAATTGATGATGCAATTTCAAAATTTCACGGTTATAAACTGTCGAAACATTCGCAGCCCTGCAAACAGTATCGGAAAAGCAAGCATTTGTTTTAAGTATCAGAATTCATTTTCCGAAAATTACCGTATGTTATATCATAACACAGATTACTGTAAAAAGCACTTTTTTAATGCAAATTTAATATATTGTTAACATATTGCCGTCTACAGACATAAGGGCGAGATTCAGAACGTAGGGATCAGACCCCGCCGTTTGCGGACGAGCCGTGAACAGAAACAAGAAAGGCCGTGAAAAAAGGGCTAAATAACCCTTTTTCACAGCCTTTCTTTTTCTTTCTTTTTTTCACCCGGGATTTCCAGAAAAGTGAGCTTAAGCTGGGCTTTTAAAATAATAAAAGCCATTACAGCCAGCAGGACTCCCGCAAGTGTCACAATAAGAGACCACACTGAAAAGCCCAGTGAAATCATATATACTATACCCATAAATACCGTGGCAAGCTGGAGTATCATGAATATGGTGCTTCCCCAGAGGATCAGGTCCTTCGTCTGTACGCAGTCGCGCATGTACATTTTTTTCTCTGCCCGCACAAATCCCCATATGCCCATCACTACCGGAATCAGGGCAGCCATGGAAAGCAATGTAAAAGCGCCCACAAAACGGGAACTGTTTATCGGCGACCTTATCAGTGATTTCCAGATTATGACAGCGATCATCAGAAGCCCTGATAATGCATATAAGCGCTTATGCCTTTTAAGCTCGTCATCGCGCAGGTTCCATACCGCGTAGTCCCCTACATAAACATACCCCCGGCGCGTTTTACCGTTGCGCCCTTTTACATCCTGCACATCAAAATCCTTAAACAGACGGTCCTGGAAACTCTTCATAAAAAATCCTCATAATAAGCTGCTGTTCACAGCTGAACGGAAATCAGCCTTAATGAAGTAAGCTGTAAAAAGCAGCTAAAACTGACAGGCCCGGAAGCATAAGCTTCCGGGTCCGCAGCAATGAAACATTATGCTTATACGCAGCCGCCTTACGGCGCTTGCTGTGTATCCTGATATATTGTTTCGTTACAGATTCCTCCTGAAGCGCCGGGAAGAGCGTCTCAAAACTGTTTCTGAACAGCCAGTAAAAGGAATCACTTCCTGTATCTTACTCAGTGCATAAAGTTCTCTGCAAAGTGGCATGCAACTGAATGTCCTTCCTTCAGCTCACGAAGCTTCGGCTCTTCTGCCAGGCATCTGTCCTTTGCATACGGGCAGCGGGCTGCGAAACGGCAGCATGGCTTCGGATCGATCGGGCTTGTCAGCTCGCCCTTAAGCACGATACGCTCTTTCTTAAGATGAACATCCGGAATCGGAATAGCGGAAAGCAGCGCCTGAGAATACGGGTGGATCGTATTTTTGAAGATTTCCTTTGCGGGACATTTCTCGATCATCTGGCCCAGGTACATAACCGCAATATCATCGGAAATGTGCTTAACGACCGACATATCATGGGTAATGAACATGTAGGTAAGGCCTCTGTCTCTCTGCAGATCCTGAAGGAGGTTGAGGATCTGTGCCTGGATCGAAACGTCCAGAGCGGAGACCGGCTCATCGCAGACGATGAATTCCGGGTTGAGGGACAATGCACGGGCAACGCCGATACGCTGACGCCGTCCGCCGTCAAGCTCATGAGGATAGGACATTTCCAGACGTTTTGCCAGACCTACCAGCTCCATCATCTCTTTTGCCTTCTTTGTGACCTCAGCCTTGGCCATTCCTTTATTGTTGACCTTTATGGGCTCTTCGATCAGCTGAAGCACGCTCATACGGGGATCCAGAGATGCGTAAGGATCCTGGAAGATCATCTGAATATTGGAACGATAGTTCTTTTTGAAGTCTTTGATATCCATGGAGGCAATATCGGCTCCCTTGTAAAGAACTTCGCCCGAAGTCGGATTGTGCAGACGCATCAGTGTCTTTCCAAGAGTAGATTTACCGCAGCCGGACTCACCGACGATACCGATTGTCTTTCCCTTTTCGATGTTAAAGGTAACATTATCTACCGCATGCAGCATGCCGCGGGGAGTGGAAAAATATTTTTTCAGATTTTTTACTTCAATCAGATTTGCCATTTATTTTCCCTCCCATTCCGGTGTATATTGGAAGCACTTTGTCCAGTGTCCCGGTTCCACATCGATAACCCAGGGATCCTTCTCGGAACAGATACCTTTTTTCTCCTCGCAGCGGTCGCAGAAAGTACAGTAGCTCGGCAGGTTAGACGGGTCGCTCACCATACCCGGGATAACATGAAGCCTTTCCACATCCTGATCGAGGGACGGGATCGAACGATACAGTGCCTTGGTATAAGGATGCTTTGGATTGTCGAAGATCTGCTCGACAGTACCGTACTCCACGATCTCGCCTCCGTACATAACCGCACAGTGATCGCACATTTCAGCCACGATACCAAGGTCATGGGTGATCATGATCATCGATGTGCCTTTCTCCTTCTGGAGTTTTCTCATCATATCCAGGATCTGAGCCTGAATCGTAACGTCAAGAGCCGTGGTGGGCTCGTCTGCGATCAGAAGCTCCGGCTCGCAGGCCAGCGCGATTGCGATAACGATACGCTGTTTCATACCGCCCGAAAACTGATGCGGATAATCTTTGTAACGTTCCGGAACGATACCGACCTTTGCCAGCATGTCCTGTGCTCTCTTCAGTGCCTCTGCCTTGGAGCAGTGGTCATGGAGAAGAATTACTTCCGAAATCTGGTCGCCGACGGTCTTTACCGGGTTGAGCGCAGTCATCGGGTCCTGGAAGATCATACTGATCTTCTTACCGCGGACCTCGCGCATGGCTTTGGGGGATTTCTGCAGGAGGTCTTCGCCCTCCAGCTTGATGCTTCCCTGGATGACATGACCAACCTTTGCGGGAAGCAGGCCCATGATCGAGAGGGCTGTGGTGGTCTTTCCGGCGCCGGTCTCACCGACCAGGCCGAGGATCTGTCCTTTGCCGATCTCCAGATTGATATTGTTGACAGCTTCTACTACTTCTTCATCTGTCTCATAATGAACGACCAGATCCTTGATCTCAAGAATATTTTCACTCATATTATCCGGTCCTCCTTATTTCATCTTCGGGTCAAACGCGTCGCGCAGACCGTCGCCCATGAGGTTGAACGCGAAGCAGGTGATCATGATCATGACAGCCGGGAAGACCATCATGTACGGTGACTGACTCATGTAAGCCTTGCCGTCATTGAGGATAAGTCCCCATTCAGGTGTCGGTGCCGCAAGACCAACGCCGATGTAGCTCATGGAGGACATCATCATGATTGAAACTGCAAGGAAACCTACAAAATAGATAACCATAACGCCGACAGCGTTCGGAATCATATGCTTAACGATCATTGCAACCTGGCCGACGCCGATGGCTTCGGAGGATTCAATATAATCGCTTCCGCGGACACGGAGGATAGCTGCACGGTTGTTTCGTGCCATGGTAGGCATGGACGCGAACATGATAGCCGCTACCAGCTGCGGGATACCGTTGCCAAGTACGGCCACGATACACATAGCCATCATGATCATCGGGATGGCCTGGAAGATATCCATGATACGCATGATGATGGTATCTACCTTGCCGCCGAAATATCCGGCGATGATTCCCAGAAGTCCGCCGCTGAAGAATGCTGCGATCGTACAGAACAGAGCGATGACAAGTGAATATCTCGCACCGTAAATACAACGGCTGAAGATGTCACGGCCAAGCTGATCGGTACCGAACAGATGTGCCGCACTCGGTTTCTGGCTCATGGAAAGGAAATCCTGTGTCTGATAGTCATACGGTGCGATAAGTGGTGCAAATATTGCAACCAGAAGAAGCAGGATCACAACGACCAGGCCGATCAGAGCGGTTGGATTTCTCTTAAAACGCTTCCACGCTTCATAACTCGGAGTTGATCTCCTGGGTTTTTTACGTCTTGCGTTCTTTCTCTCGATTTTCTCCATTGCGGGAGTATGCATTTTTGCCATTTTTTAGTCCCCCCTTATGCAGCTTTCGCTTTTTTCGGCTTTTTGGAGCCGCCGGCGATGATAGTTGTCTTAAGTCTCGGATCGATCACGACGAAACTGATATCAACGATCAGGTTGATCACAACAAGAATGATGGCGATCATCAGAGCGCCGCCAAGAACTGACGGATAGTTTCTTGCTGTGATGGCATCAACGATATACTTACCTACACCGGGAACGGAGAATACGGTTTCAAGAACCATTCCACCGCCGAGAGCGTTGCCAAGATGGGTACCTACTGACTGTGCAACAGGGATCATGGTGTTACGCATTGCATGACGATACACTATATTGGCTTCAGTCTGTCCTTTTGCCCTTGCTGTACGGATATAATCCTCACCCAGAACCTCAAGCATACTCGAACGAGTGATACGGGTATAGTTTGCAATTGAAGAAACACCGATCGTGAGCATCGGAAGAATATAACCTTTCCACGTTTCAATACCTGATGCAGGCAGTAAGTGAAGGTTAACGGCAAAGATCATGATAAGAACCAGACCGACAACGAACTCCGGAACCGACTGGAAGAACATCGATACGACCAGTACCAGCGAGTCTACCCAAGTATATTTTTTCAGAGCCGATATGACGCCGAGCAGGACACCCAGAACGGCACCTATGGCAACTGCGCCCAGAGTTATCTTTGCAGAAGTGCCAAGTCTTGGAATGATCTCTTTGATAACCGGCTCGCCTGTACGATAGGACTCACCAAAATCCCCATGGCAGATACCGGCGATATATCTTACGTACTGAACGACTACAGGATCATTCAGACCCAGTTCTTCTCTTTTTGCCTGAACCTGTTCCTCTGTTGCGTCATTTCCAAGGATCTGACGGGCCGGATCTCCGGGTGTGACCGTCTTCAGCGCGAAGATGATGGCTGAGACACCAAGGAGGATCGGGATGAGAAGGAGCAGTCTTTTAAGTATATATCTACCCATATGCTTTCCCCTTTAAACAATAACTGTTTCTGTTAAAACCCCTTGCAGAAGATAAACCCTGCAGAGATATGTTTTCTGTAAAGGAAAGGCGCCATGCGGGAATCCGCATGGCGCCATAATCCCCGGATTGTTATGCTTCAGGAATAATTATTTGTAGAAGTTGATCGGATTGACATAACCACGTTCAAGAGTGGTGAAGCCCTTCAGGTCTTTGTTAATGATGGCAGCTTTTACTTCCGGATAGAGGTTGGAGACAATGCAGTCATCCTTCATGATCTGCTCGATCTGAACAAGGATCTCTTTTGCAGCATCATCATCGGACTCCTCGATGAAGCTGTGAACAAGTCCATCGAGTTCGTCTGTGGTTGTCTGCGGTCCACCCATATGGAAGCCATGGATGTTGTCCCATCTGATGAACGGGAATGCACTCGGGATACGGTCTCTCATCCACTCACCGATCATCATGATATCATAATCACCGGAGTTTGCAGTCTGAACGAAGGTCGGAACGTCAGTCGGATTCATAACAAGGTCGATGCCGATCTGGCGGAGGCATTCTTTAACAACAGCGTGAACTGTCTCGGTCTCCTGCATGTAAGTGGTCTCGAGGGTAAGTCCGTCGCCATAGCCTGCTTCTTCAAGAAGAGCTTTTGCTTCTTCGATGTTCACAGCTCTTTCTTCAGCTGTATAGGTGTCATTGTGATAGAATCCCTCATCAATGTAGCCTGTAGCAGACGGAGCAGTTCCTGCTGTACCTACGATTGCGATATTATCAAAGTCAAGCGCAAGGTCGATTGCTTTACGTACGTTTACGTCTGCAGTCGGATGTCCCTCGGTCATGTTGTACCACAGATGTCCGTTCTGGCCATAGTTGAAAAGAACAGTCTTGACAGCATCGCTGTCGACAAATGCAGATGCCTGGATAACCGGCATATCAGCTGCAACGTCAATGTCACCGGACTCTACATTAGCTTCGCGGGAAGCCGGCTCGCCGATGAATTTGAAGATGATCTCTTTGAAGTATCCGTTATAGTCCGGATCCCAGTACTCTTCGTTTCTCTCAACTTTGATGTACTCGGTGTTCTTCCACTCTACAAAACGATACGGGCCTGTTCCGATGAACGGAGTCTTTGTAGCCTGTTCAATGCCGCCTGCTGCTTCCACATCTGCCTGAGACATAATGTTAAAGTTTGTCCAGGACATCATGCCCAGAAGGGCGGGAGAAGCAACATTGTATTCGATCGTTACGGTGTTGCCGTCAGCTTCTGCGCCGGTAACGAACATACCTGTATCATTGGAAGCATTCAGTGCTACCCATACTTCGTTGACACACCATGCAACATCATCAGCTGTCAGCATATCGCCATTGTAGCATTTTGCATCGTCACGAATGGTGAACTTGCAGTGTGTATCATCGATCCACTCCCACTCTGTTGCAAGTCCCGGAAGTACTTCGCCGGTGTTCTGGTCCTGACGTACCAGAGTATCCAGGTAAGTGGAGCTGACGATCTGTGCCTCGTTCGCTGCTGTTCCGGAAAGAGACGGAGCAAGTGTAGCAGGCTCAGATGCGAGAGCAATAGTGAGGGTCTCGTCTGTCTTCTCAGTGTTGGGGGCATCTTCATTGGCTCCGACTGCTGCTGCGGATGCAGTAAACGCAGTTGAAACCGTCATAGCTGCCGCGAGTGCAAATGCTGCGATTTTCCTAAGCTTCATGTTTCATCCTCCTTGTTGATTTAAACATTTGTTTCATTTGCTATGCAAATTATAGCAACAATCACCTTTGTTCTCTATCACTCATGAAATTCACTTTGTTTATTTTAATGACTTCTTAAAGTCCTTTTTGAAAAGCGTGTCAAAAAAAGGCGTTCATTTTTGACCTTAAAGCTGTCCGTGCTGTGAGCCGGCATAAAGAAATGCACCCGAACCCAATCATCCTCATACGTTTGGGTGATTCTTATTTCTCCGGATTGCCGATAGCAGTCTCAAATCCTTTGATGCGCTCCTTCATGAGGCCGTCGAGCATTTCTTTGTTGGCCATGATCTTCGGTCCGCAGATAGCTCCGAAGCCCTGGATCTCTGTAGTATGCTCGCGAAGGCCGGCGAAGGTTCCGCGTGCGCGCTTCTGCTGTGCTTCTGAGAATTCTACCTTGACAGCGCCGTCTACTATGGAAAGCTGTCCTTCAATTCCGCATATCGGGCATTCAACTGTTGTTGTGCCAGGAAGGATGGTGATCAGCCTCTGGTGGCAAACCGGGCAGACCTCCTGAGGCTTTCCTTCCGGCTGGAAGAATTTGACGGAATCATCATTGTATCCTTCTACGGTGCGCCTTCCAAGCTCATGCATGTCATCGATCAGCTTCTGGTCAAGGTAAGGATTGCCGATGGTGCCCATGCTGTTGGCATTGTAGTTGCCCATCACCTTCATCATTGGCGGGAAGCCGAAAATATGCAGGGAAGCTGTGCCCATTGAGGTCCAGTTGTCGGTAGAGGCTCCGCCAATGGAGATATAGGAGACCGTTCTCTTTTTCAGTCTCTCCATCGGGAAAGCATCCGGATCGCCGGGGAATTCTCCGGTGCGTCTCTTGTCAAGCACCCAGGTGATTGCGGAATAGTCATGACGGCAGGAGAACCGGTCCACAAAATCCTTGAACTGTCCTACAGGCTGAAGTGCATATACCGGAGCCCCGAGGATGATGCAGTCCGCTTCGCGTACCTTATCCTCAAGGATCTGATAGTCATCATTTCTTGCCTGTACACATACGTTGTCTTTTCCTTTTTCAAGAGCTGTAGAACATGCACCGCAGCCCGTGCAGCGTCCGATATTCATACGAACCGTGTTGATAAATTCAATCTGCGCATCCGGAGCGGCTTCTCTGGCCCCGAACAGAGCTTCCTTAACAAGAATATCGGAATTCGCATTCTTCTTACCAAAAGACACACCTAGAATTTTCATGTTTTTCCTCCTGTTTTGTTTTATACTTGTTTATCAGCTGTATACAGTGTATCAGAACAGTTATTTTTACACTTTCGTTATAGAAATTTAAAATTTGAAGTATATGACATGTTAAGTGGTGCAAAAAAAGGAGAGGTCAAAAAATACTGTTTATTTTGACCTCTCCTTAAATACTCACCATGCAGGTCTTTTGCCCCGGCCCAATCCGGGAAAAGGCAGGCAGGATGTGCAGGCTGCTTCGCAGCGGGTACTCAGCAGGGCTGGAGAACATCCCAGTGCTCTGCAAGTTTCCCGTTTTCAAAGCGGTAGATATCTACCACGCGGGTGTTTGTTGACCCGTCAGGATTTACGCTTTTCAGATATACAGCCACCATATCGTCCTCGGCGATCATCATCTTTATCTCAAGATGAAATTCCGGATGGGCGATGAACTTCTCTGCGAAAGCACTTTTAAGTGCCTCACGACCCTGGTCAACACCCGGGTTGTGCTGTATGTAATTCTCATTTACATATTTGTCAGCCGCTTCCACGATATGATCGTTGAAGAACTCTTTATAGAAAGCCTGAATTACTTCCTTATTTGTCATGGTTTTCTCCTTTCCGTGAAGGGTTCTGTATCTGATAACATGTCTTTTATCTTTTCGGGGCTGTGAAAAACCGTTTTTTCACAGCCCCGGTACTCATCTTGTGCCTTATTAATAAGAAAAGCTGGTTTTCATCAGGCTTTGCTTCCTGCTGCCCTCACTGCTGAAATAACAACATTTCCTTTGATCTCGGAAACAGGCGCTCCTCTTGAGCAGTCGCACACGATGCTGTTGAAGCCCTGAAGCATAGGTCCGTATGCATTAGCATGGCCGAACTGCTGGATCAGCTTGACAGCTGTATTTCCAACGTTCAGATCCGGCCAGATAAGGACGTTTGCCTTGCCGGCTACCTTGCTCTCTCTCTTGACCTTCTTTGCAGCTACAGCCGGAACGATTGCAGCATCAAGCTGGAATTCACCGTCGATTGCAAGATCCGGACGTTTTTCATTTGCTATCTTAAGTGCTGCGGTCACCTTGTCGATCAGCTCGCCCTGTCCGCTTCCCAGTGTTGAGTAGCAGACCATAGCGCATCTGGGCTCCCAGCCAAGAAGCTCATGGACTGTATCGCAGGCGGAGATAGCGATCGAAGCCAGCTGCTCCGGATCCGGGTTTGTGCAGACTGCGCTGTCACCGACTGCAAGGAGGGAACCCTCGGAGCCTTCATATCCGGGGATGTCCGCAAGGCCGATGCTGGAGATTGTGCTGATGCCCGGCTTAAGGCCGATTATCATCTGTCCGGCAAGGAGCACATCGCCTGTTGTATTGTCGATGCCCGCAAATGTAACATCCGCCTCGCCTACAGCCTGCATTGCCATCGCATAATACAGCGGATCCTGCATGCGGCGTCCGAGAGCCTTTTCTTTCAGGCGGGTATCCGGGAGTGCCACATAGTCAGCAATGATCTTGTTTTTATATTCTTCCTCGTTGATATCAACAATTGTAAAGACCGAAAGATCATACCCTCTTTCAGCTGCAAGGGCTTTGATCTCCTCTGCATTTCCTACAAGGATCGGGATAATGTATCCTTCTTTTCCGGTCTCATATGCGGCCTGCATCATCTTTTCATTGGTCGCCTCCGGAAAAGCTACCTTCTGGGGATTTTCTTTCGCTTTTGCGTAGATCTGATCCAGAATACTGCTCATTTTTTATCTCCTTTACAGGCATGAATTACATTTCTTCTTCTACTTTGTCAACCAGGTCGCCGACTGTCTCGCATGCGGAAGCATCCTGAAGAGCTACCATTGCGTCGAGTTCGTTCTCGATCTCGGAAACCAGAGCTACCATCTGAACGGATGCGCCTTTAAGGTCATCCTTGAAGCTTGTCTCAAGCGTAACTTCGCCTGCAGCTTTGCCATAAGAGATCTCTACCAGTTCGATTACCTTTGCTTCAAGTTCTTTTCTGTCCATGATTTTCTCCTTTTCTTCTTATCTTAATGTTTTATTCGTGCTCAGGTCTGCACAGCCCGGATTGCTTCGCACTGCGCCTTTTTCACCGGCACATTTACTGTACAGATATTTTCACCTGTGGAGTAAATGCGCTCAGGTTCCTTCACGATTAAGCATAACAGTCCTTACATTTAAAGATACTGTAATTATTCTTCGTCGAGGTCAAAAACGACCGTCTTATATCCGTCTCTCTGATAGATCGCTGCATGGCAGGGAACCGGAAGCTTTCCTGCTGCAAGGATCTCTTTTCTTTTCTTCTTTGTCATCCCGCGGACAACTCCGTTGAAGCGGCTGCCTTCCTCAAGCTCGATCTCGCCATAGGCATATTTGCCAAGGTTCTTGTATTCAGGCTTTGTGGAAAGAGGAGCCGGCATAACGATGGAGTGCATCTTTGCCTTGCCGCTTATCTCTACCCATTCCATATCCCAGCATCCGCAGGAATTGCAGGCATAAACCGGAGGGAACTCTACTGCACCGCATTTGGTGCACTTTTTGCCCATGATCTTTCCTTCTTCCAGCTTCTGGTAAAATGTCTCAACAACTTTTTCCAGTTTGATTGCCATATCTTTTCCCTCCTTATCAGTCGATGGTCCTGATTATATATGTACAGATGTTCTGTGCTCCGCCGTAGCCTCTCAGCATGGCAGTCTTAGCATCGAATTTTACCTGGCCTTCGCCGGCTTCTCCGCGCATCTGCTTAACTGCTTCGTACAGGTCTGCCAGACCGGAAGCTGCATGCGCATGTCCAAAGGAGGTACGTCCACCATTGGTGTTGATCGGTTTGTCACCGTCATAAGCTGTACGTCCTTCGCAGACATATTTCCAGCCTTCGCCATAGGGAAGATATCCAGCGATCTCAGCAGAGATAAGGTGAGAGGTAATGATAAAGTCGTTAGCGTAGAACAGGTCGATCTCCTCAGGCTTCACACCGGTCACTTCGTAGACCTGGCGAACCGCTTCTTCAGTCGCGCGTACTTCAAAATGCGGGTTGGAGGCTTCCAGGGCCGCGCATCCGATTCCGAGTACTTCGATCGGCTTATGGCTCTTGTTGCCCATGTATTTGTCAACCATGTCGGTAGCGCAGACGATGACTGCTGCCGCACCGTCGCACTTAAGCTCAATGTCTGCTGCGCGGAGGAAGTCACCCATCTTCGGGTTGAACGGGGATCTCATATAGTCCATGACATTGTCAAAGCCTTTTTCTTTAGCGATCTCCTCGTAGGTAGTCCTCTCAAGAGCAAGTGGATTAACGGATGCATTCCTGCGGTTGTTGATTGCCATCCAGTTCAGTGTATCATCCATGTCCTCGTCGGTGATTCCGCGGGTTCTCTTGTACCATTCTGCCGCGTCATCATAGATCAGCTCCTGGCCTGCCATCATGCTTCTGGTGTAGTTGCGGTCATAGAGCCATGCCGTTGTTTTGAGGAAACGATCCATGGTCATCTTCTCGCGCTTATACGGATGATCCGGAACGCAAACGCCATCGCCGAACTCCACGCAGCCTGTGAGCACACAGTTGTATTTGCCGGATGCCACCGCATTGACTGCCTGCTCAATGGCATAGTAACCAGTACAGCAGGCTTCTGAATGGTGAATAGAAGCTTTTCCCTTCATGCCGAACCAGTTGGCTATCTGAATGTTCGGGGTCAGGTAGTTTGATCCGTTTAAGGGGCTTGCCTCACCATGGAAGTAAAAGTCAACATCCTGCGGGTTTACTCCGGCATCTTCCATTGCTTTAAGAGCTGCATAGCCGAAAAGTTCGCCTTCGGTAAGTCCGTTGGTTTCTTCTTTGTCAACAGTGTACATAAACGGGGTGCAGCCCACGCCGATAATGGAAACGCTCCGCATGTACTTGTTCACTTTTGTCTGGTTCATCAGGTTCTCCTTTCTTTGGCTTACTGTTTACCAGTTCTGTTATTGTATTGCAACATTTTATCAAACACTTCCCGCAGCATACTGCAGGGTATCAGTTTATCTCTTTCTGGTCTGTTTCGCAGACGGCTGCAGAGGCCGGGCTGTGAGAGATTCAATAGTCATGCAGGCATCATCTTTCCGTTCAGCCCAGGTTCTTCGGTACCCGCACCGGTTTTTCGGAATATGCTCAGCCCAGATCCTTCGGTACCCATACAGGTTTTCCGGAATAGATCTTTGCTTTTTCTTCACCGTTCAGGACACGGATCGCGCCTGCTGCCATTGCCTCAAGCTCAAATTCGCCCGGATATGCGGTGACCGGAGCTATCCAGGAGCAGTCCTTTGTAATGCGGGCTACAAGATCCTTATTGTGAACCATGCCGCCGCCAAGAAGGATGCCGTCAACCTCACCGCAGAGTACTCCGGCCATGGCGCCGATGTAGCGAACGATCTGGTAAAGCATTGTATCCCATACGATGGCAGCTTTTTCATCGCCTTCGGATGCTCTCTTTGTAAGTTCAAGGGCATCGGAGATGCCAAGGTGGCTGACGAAACCGCCGGTCTTTGTAGTGAGGGCGAGGACTTCTTTTTTGTCCGGATGGTCGAAGCAGTAGCGGATCATCTCAGCTGCTGGAATGGAACCGCAGCGTGTCGGAGCCATCGGGCCTTCGCCTCCTACGATATCGTTTCCATCGATCATTTTGCCCTTCTGGTGGGCGGAGATCGAAATGCCGCCGCCGATGTGGCATACGATATAGTTCTTGTCCTCATATTTCCAGCCGTTTGCCTTGCTGTGACGGATCGCTGTTTCCTTAAGATTAAGCGCATGGAGGTGTACGTTCCTGAATACTCCCTGGATACCGGTTATCCTTGCGCAGAGGGTAAGCTCATCGGTGTCAGGCGGGTTTACAACAAAGCAGGGCTTGTTGTACTGAGAAGCAAATTCATAGGCGATCTGTGATCCAAGCTGTGCAGGATGCTGGACACCGTTTGCTCCGCGGCGCGCATGATCAAGAAGAGTTTCATTGACCTTATAGGTTCCGCCTTCTACCGCGAGAAGTCCGCCGCCCCGTCCTACGAAGGCATCAATGGTAGACAGGTCGATATCCGCTTCCTTAAGCGCGGCAAGAATAGTCTCCTTCCTGTACGGAAGCTGGGCGCTGATCGACTCGAATTCTTTAAGTTTTTCAGCTTCATGTGAGACGTTTACGGTAAAGAGCTCCTTTTCCCCTTCAAAGCATCCGACCTTTGTTGATGTGGACCCCGGATTTACCGTCAAAATACGATATTCCATCTGCATTTACCTCCAATCGCTGGTTTTCCATTTAAGATATGGTAATTGTTCATTCTTATTGAACAGTTACATATTATCTTCCAACTAATAATACTACTACAACTGTCGTCTGTTAACTTATATTCAGAGAACTTTTATCATCCCCGATTATAACCTTTTGAGTTTTCAGCAGGTCAAAATAGGGAGTCTTTTGTGACCTGCAAAATAAGACAGGCTCTTATATTCACATTTCTTTCACTTGACATATTACGTAAACCAATTCATAATAAACAAGGTCGGAATAATTGAAAAACTTTGAAAAGCTTTTTTGTCCGGCTGCGTGGATGCCTGTTATGTCATGCGTATATAGCAGTGTAAGCAAGAGATAAAGCTTTTGCAGAAAACAGGTACATTACAGGTCACCACGATAATAACGTGGAGTATATGATAAGAAAAGGAGAAAAAAATGAGCGAACTTAACAAAATGAACGATGAGAATCTTGAGCAGGTTACTGGTGGTAACGATTATGGCTATGCCGGAAGCTGGACATACGGAACTGTACATGATGTAGTTGACTATGGCCCGGGAACAGGCTCCTGCCTTACACTTCGCGACTGCCCGAACGGCAATGTAATGTACACAGCAGCAGGCAAACCGATGGGATGGCAGAACGGTGAGTCTATCCTTGTTAATCCGGCAAACCGTCAGGGCAACTGGATCCAGGCTAAATATGGCAACACAATCGGCTGGAGCAACGCAAATTATATCTGGTATTAATAAAAAATGGGGGCGGAGAAATATTTTTCTCCGCCTCTATATTTTTTCTTTTCAGCGGGATTGAGATGGCCCCGAAAAGAGTGGGGGGAAAACGCTCTCAGAGTTGCGAAGCCCGACGTTTTCCCCCCACACCCCCCTTTCCCCGGGCACGCCTTCTTAAAATAAGACAGGGGACGGTTCCAATGTCATTTAGTTAGTGTTTTGGATATGGATTTGTATACTTGCCAACAAACAGCTGTAGGGGGAGGACTGACCATATGTACGGAACCGTTCGGCCTATGGCACAGAAAATGCGAGTA
>JAFUCO010000020.1 GCA_017459635.1 Blautia sp.
CTCGATAATACCGCAGCTTTTCGCCAGGGCTAGAATGTATCGACGGTTTCAGGACCGGAATAGTCAACTCCAGTAATGTTCGTATGTCTTTTTTGATGATATTTATGCTAAGTGTGTGATTCAGTTCAGTATCGGGTTGTCCAGGCACGAATGCAGCCACTGATAGCAGCCGGTGAAGCCCGAATTTGCAGGATTGACCACCGCATCCACCGCAAGTCTGGACATATCGCCCTGCCATAGATAGATCCTTTCATCTGATTCGACCGGAGACAGATTCTCTAATCTTACTTCGCCTTCCGCTCTATTCTCAGCAGTCAGGTATTCATCCTGAATCCTCAAAAACTCATCACTGACGGGCTCCGGCATACGGATATTCATAAGACCTCTCAGCAGATTCTTCTGTTCCTGTTCGTCTGCCGGTATCTTTACGTCAGATGCATCTGATCTCTCCGCCAGCAGCTGTTCAGTCAGCCATACTCTCTGTTCTTCATGTGTCATTTATATCAATTCCCTTCTGGCATGCGGATATTCATAAGAGATCGCTTCAATCCTTTTTTACTAAGTCCTGCCTGAGCAGGCATGGCAGAGCAGAATAAACATCCTTATGACCGTAAATAATATCTTTATGTTACTGTTCACGGCCCAACCGCAAGCGGTTGGGTCTGAGCCCTCCATTCGGAATCTCGCCCTTACGGGCTTCACCGCCGCTTTGCGGCTGGATTCCTCATGAAGGGCTCAGACCCTGTAAGGAAATATACTCTGCCCTGCTCTGCTCATGCAAGCATGGCAGAGCAGGGCAGAGTATATTTCCTTACGGCCGTGAATAGTAACATCTTTATAACTTCTGTTTACGAAAACAACTATATCACTGGTCTTTTATATGTATCAA
Source organism: Blautia sp. (assembly GCA_017459635.1). GTDB lineage: Bacteria > Bacillota > Clostridia > Lachnospirales > Lachnospiraceae > Blautia_A. Next base: position 890 of record JAFUCO010000020.1, read on the forward strand.
GTGTAAAATAAAAGCGATCGGAGGAAAACCGCTTTTATAGAGGAGGAGGATTGAATAATGTTGACAAGCCAGAAAATGCGTAACCTTGCACCCGAACTGGATCCGCTGCGTCTGGGGACCGGATGGAAAGCGGAAGATCTGTCCAAACCTCAGATATTTGTGGAGAGCACCTTCGGAGACAGCCATCCGGGTTCAGGACACCTGGATAAACTGGTAGAAGCTGCACGAAGTGGAATTGCCGATGCCGGCGGACATGGAGCCAGATATTTCTGTACCGATATGTGTGATGGCGAAAGTCAGGGCACTGACGGTATCAATTACTCTCTGGTAAGCCGTGAAATGATCGCGAACATGATCGAGATTCAGGCGAATGCCACCCCATTCGACGGCGGTGTGTTCATTGCCAGCTGTGACAAGGGTATGCCTGGCAACCTTATGGGCATGGCCCGGGTGAATGTCCCATCTGTGATGGTCACCGGAGGTACCATGGCAGCGGGGCCTGATCTGCTGACCCTTGAGCAGCTTGGCATGTATTCTGCTATGTATGAGAGGGGTGAAATTGATGAGGCGAAGCTCAACTGGGCCAAGATGAATGCCTGCCCGGGCTGCGGGGCCTGTTCCTTCATCGGCACCGCTTCCACCATGCAGATCATGGCCGAGGCCATGGGGCTGACGCTCCCCGGTTCCGCCCTGCTGCCAGCCACAAGCCCTGACCTTATCGATTATGCTTACCGGGCAGGCCGGCAGTCGGTATACCTGGCTCTCAAAGGCCTGAAGCCCTCTGATATTGTCACGATGGACAGCCTTGAAAACGCCATAATGGTACACGCAGCAATCTCAGGTTCTACCAATACACTGCTTCATCTGCCTGCGATCGCACACGAATACGGCCTGGACATTGACGGCGACACTTTTGACCGTCTCCACAGAGGTGCCCATTACCTTCTTGACCTTCGCCCCGCAGGGCGATGGCCTGCCGAGTTCTTCTACTATGCAGGCGGTGTCCCTGCGATAATGGAAGAAATAAAGAACAGTCTGCATCTGGATGTCATGACAGTTACCGGCAAAACCCTGGGTGAAAACCTGGCAGAGCTGAAGGAAAACGGCTTCTATGAGCACTGCCGGAAATGGCTGGATGAGGCAAACCGGAAATACAGCATAAACCTTAAAAAAGAAGACATAATCCGCCCATATGATAAGGCTCTGGGGACTGACGGTTCCATCGCAGTCCTAAAAGGCAGCCTTGCCCCCGAGGGAGCAGTCATCAAGCACACCGCCTGCCCTGAAGAGATGTTCTCCGCCGTTCTGAACGCCCGTCCCTTTGACAGCGAAGAGGAATGCATTGATGCGGTGCTCCACCATAAAGTGAAGCCCGGCGACGCGGTTTTTATCCGTTACGAGGGCCCCAGAGGATCCGGCATGCCCGAGATGTTCTATACCTCTGAGGCTATCTCCTCCGACAAAGAACTCGGACGGACAATTGCACTGATCACCGACGGACGGTTCTCCGGCGCCTCCACAGGTCCTGTCATAGGCCACTGCTCTCCTGAAGCACAGGCCGGCGGCCCGATCGCTCTGGTGGAGGAGGGCGATCTCATCCGGCTGGATGTAAAGGAACGTGTTCTGGACATCGTAGGAGTCAAAGGTGAAAGGAAGACTCCCAAAGAAATCGATGTCATTCTGGCCGAAAGAAAAAAAGCCTGGAAACCCAGGCCTGTAAAATATCAAAAAGGAGTTCTGAGACTCTTCTCCGATCTGGCTGCTTCACCGATGAAAGGTGCATATCTGGATTATGAGCAGTGAGACGCCGGACGGTTCTCTGTGTCATTGCTGAACACGGAGAACCGTCCCCTGTATATTAATCACCTTCTTGCCTCCAAAGTTTAAGCTTTGCCTGTTTCTGAAAGAATGAGGCTCCATAGCAGCGTATCTGCTCATATCCTTTAATCCCGTCTGCATACCTCTCATCAACAATCTGCTTTATTGCCTTGTCACAATCCTTTTCCATATCAGATTCTTTTTCAGATTTTTTAGCTTCTATAATGATGGCTCTTCTGTTTTTCCTGTCTTTAAGAAGTATATCCGGCCTGCCGAGTCCTTTCTCTTTATTAGACTCAACACTATAGCCTCTGCCTGCAAAAACTCCCGCAAGGAATGCATGGTAGTAGTCTTCATGATAATCATTGTAACTGATGGTATCCCACAGCAGTTCAGATAACAGTTCAGATGCCAGTGCTTCATTTTCTTCCCACAAAGCGCTTAAAAGATCGTTGATGGTTTCTGTATTTACAGACTCGTTGAAATATATTACTACTGTATCTTCAAAAATGGAAAATATCTCCCTGTTAGGAATCTTAAGGGAAACTGTATCATCGTTCTCGTCCGGATCAGCCTTGGTTATATATCCGGTCATCAGAAGAACACTCCACAGGTTGTCCTCCGATGAATGCAGCGTGTCATATGTCAGCTCGTCCGAAATTGTCTGAGTGATCGTTCCACCATTCAGGAGAATCTCAAACTTATCTGCAACATCAAACTCCGTGCGTTTTACAAATGTCAGCAGAATGCCATTATGGCTCGTGTTCTTCCAGTAATTCTTTGGTCTGGCGTCTTTTCTTTTTTTCAATGCAGAAATATAGTTTATAACATCCCACGGACAATAGATAAAACTATTGCCAAAAACATATCCATTATACCATTCTTTGATAATACCGGCCTTCTCTGTACGCCCTGCCGCCTCAAGTATCTCCTTTACTTCCTTATCAGAAAAACCAAAGTAACTCGAAAAATCTTCATCCAGAACCGAATAAGAAGCAAAATTATTAGTTCCTGTAAAAATACTTTCTTTTGCGATGCGAAGGCACCCTGTTATTACAGCAAACTTCAGGAACTCATTATCTTTAAGGGCTGTACTCATAATCCCTTTGATCATATCAAACATCCCTGAATAGTATCTGTTCGCTTTACTATCCTTTTCACACGCTTTAGCAAGAGGAACATCGTATTCGTCAATCAGCAGAATCACAGGCCTGCCATATACATTATAGAGCATACGCATGAGTGTTTTTAAGGAATTCTTTACTTCATCTTCTCCCGCACTTCTGGATTTAAGCTTTTCAAAAATCTCTTTATCATCCTTATCAACCGGACCATCATCAAATATTGATACCAGGTTCTTACATAAGTCTGCCAGCTTCATCATCAGCATTTTATATGCGCCGTCAAAGGTTTCAGCCTCAACATCTTTGAACGACATAAAAAGTACCGGATACTGATTCATCCAGTCCTTGCAGAAGCCATCATGTTCAGATATGTCAAGCCCTTCAAAAATATCCCTGCTGTCCTTCTGTATGCTGAAAAAGTTTTCCATCATACTCAGCATGAGCGTCTTGCCAAATCTTCTGGGTCTGGTAAAAAGAGTCACCTTGTTCTTTGTATCATGTACAAGTTCATAAAGGATTTCTGTTTTATCCACATAGTATGCATTTTCTCTGCGAAGAGCCTCAAAATCCGCTTCCCCAACTCCAACTGCAAAACCCATACGATAACCTCACTTCCGAAAAATTACTCAGCTACTATATACTATATAATCTAATAAACTTCCCAGACTAACTGCTCAATTATATTATACCAAAAACATATATCCATGAAAACCGGATTTATGAAAGATTGCAGTGCCCTCTGTAATACGGTTTCTTAATGTCATTGCATATCGCATATCACTTTGCAGATTTTCTCTTGAAACACCAGGCCCGCATTTCCTTCCATTCACGTTTGAGTCTGAATTGCGCCGGACTGTGTTAAGCAATAGTTGTCAAAAATCAGATTTCAGTCATAAGACTGCCAAAGAAGTATGCACAGGGGACGGTTCTCTGTGTCAGTAGTCTTCGCAAAAAAAGCCGTCAGACTTGTATGTTGAAAGCATACAATGCCGGACGGCTTTTTTCATATGAGTTCAAACTGTTCTCCGCCTTCTGAAAAGCAGCAGTCCTGCTCCTGCGAACAGGATCGTTCCGAGAATTATGAAAATCCGGGTTCCTGGGCCACCGGTATTCGGAAGGGCGGCGCCAGGTTCATTCGGGATAATAAACTCTGCATCACTTGTTTCTGATGCCGCTGTATACCGCACACCTGTTATCGTGCCATCAGTACTGGTAATTGCTCCGCCTGATACAGTAAAGATTACCGGAGTAGAATTAGTAATGACATATCCTGACGGAGGAGAAATCTCCTGCAGCTGATACTGTCCATCTACAAGTCCGGTCAGAGTAATGCCCGCTTTCGGCACAGTGAATTTGCTTTCAGAATCCAACTCAGGAACGCTTTCACTGGACACATTTGAGTATGTTCCACTGCTGTCTGATCTGTACATCAGCTTAAAAACTGCGCCTTCCAGATAGTTCGTGCTGTTTTCGGCATTATCCGTTTTCTTTATTATAACATCAATTACAGCAGGAGCTGTTGACTGATTAAAAACAGTAATAGTGCCCTGATTCGAAATACCAATATTGTTATTAGCGGAATAGCCCTTAAGAACATATCCTTCCAGAGGAGATCCGCCAACTTCTATGGCATTTCCCTGAGCATCAAGTTCTACAACATAATATAGATAATTCTTGCCGTCATTGTCCATCGCCGGGTAATCAAAACCTGCATATGATCCTTCCGATCCGCCAATACTCCAGGTGTGTGACCAGCTGCTGCCGCCTAAAACCTGTGTATGTTTTTCATTGTTAAAGGCTGTATCATCTTCTGTCACATAGTTTGGTTCGCCTGACACTGCGCTGATAACAGGATTATTCAGATTATTCCAATGATTTCCGTCTGAATGAAGCCAGTTTACCCAGTATTTTGTTGTCAGAGTAACGTCACCCTTTGCTTCCGGGATCGTCAGTCTTCTGCTTCTTCCGTTATTATTGACCTGCTCAAAGATATAATTATCAGTCGTTACTATCTCATCACCGATCCAGCCTTTATAAGATTTATCGCCGATCGTCAGGTTCCAGTCGAAGTTTCTCTGCCATTCATCATCCCATTCAATGACGATCGTATCACCTTCGACGGTCTTCGTTACAGGAGTTCCGGATTGAACTCCTCCGTCTTCGACTGTCATCTGTACTGTGACTGTATGGGTTCCGGAAGCTGTTCCCTCCTCTGCAACCATATGTTTTCTTTTCAGCCATACAGTGGCGGAGTTGCTGCCACCTTCAATCTCTGTTCCGGCTGCATTAAGCCATTTTTTGAGTACAGTTATTTCTCCGGACTTTGCATTTGCGATTGAATTTACCGCTGTCTCAGTTTCATCTCCCAGGATAGTAATTTTCGAAGTCTTTGACGTGTCTTTCTCATCTTCGATAATCACTTTGTAGATGGTTTCATCCAGTTCATAGTCCTCAGGTGCCTTTGTTTCCTTCATATAGTAAGTTCCAACACGAACATTCTCGAAAGAAACCTTGCCATTTGAATCGGAACGAGCTGTCCACACCGGATTCCCCTCTGTATCAAGATCAGTAGCCGGGACAGTACATGCCTCATCCTTGTAAAGCGTGAACTCCGCGCCTTGCAGCGGATCTCCGGCCCCGTCAACTTTCTTAAAGTCGACATTTCCCAGATCAGGTGTGAACCTGTTTTCAAAACCGGCAAAGTCCACATCCGATTTTACGGTCGTGTATGTATCATCTGTATAATACGTCTTCGCAATACCATGCCTTACTATTTCCTTCCCGCTTGCATCTGCTTCTGTCCAAGAGGTTACCCGGCCGGTCATATAATAAGTGGTTCCATCATAGGTTATCTGATCTTTGACAAAGCCTCCGGCCGCCTTCTGCTCATCTGTTGCCGCAGCCCAGGTTATTCCATCGCTGTTGACTGGGGACGGTTCTCTGTGTTCGTTGCTGAACACAGAGAACCAACCCATGTGTATCCAAAACCCTATGTCACCTGTTCACTACCGGGTTTAGTTCATGGGCTGTAAAATAGTATTGGAACAAACCATTTTATTCCAATTATCCATGTCTATATTAACAATTATATATCAGTTTATAGCAAGTAGCATTTGACATTTAAACAAATATTCATTATATTGATGTCAGAGGAGGTACATTGCGATGAAGTTCAGTGCGGATCAAAAGCGAACTATCAAGAATTATATTCTGGAAAAGATCTCTCAAAATACAAAATCCCTCTCCAAAACAGTTGCTCAGACCTTTGGAATCAACCCGTCTACTATACATGGGTATATTAAGGAACTTGAAGAGGAACAGATAATAAGCAGGATTAAACGCGATGAGTACCGGCTGGTCAGCTATGAGACTGTCTATGACCTGAGCCGAAGTGCAGGTGACCTGGATGACGACACGTATGCATTTGATGCGTGTCTGATTGAGCATATACGGAGTTTTGAAAATAATATCAAAAGTATCTGGAATTATGCTTTCAGTGAAATGATAAATAATGTAATGGATCATTCCATGGCTGAAAATGTCCGCATAATAATATATCAGGACTATCTCTCAACCAGAGTTCTTATTTTGGATAATGGAATCGGTATCTTTACTAAGATTAAGGACTATTTCCATCTCGCATCCATTGATGACGCAATTTGTGAGTTATTTAAAGGAAAGCTGACAACAGATACAAAAAATCATTCCGGTGAGGGAATCTTCTTCACTTCCAGGCTTATGGATGATTTTTATATTGTTTCGAGCGGCAGAGTTTTTACCAATAATAAGTATAATGACAGCAGAATTATCAGCCTGGCATCCAACAACTATACAGGAACCGGTGTTTTTATGGAATTATCCAATTTCAGTCATAAGACTGCCAAAGAGGTATTTGATGAATACGCAGATATCGATGGATGTTTTATAAAAACCAGTATTCCCCTGAAGAATATTTTTGACTCCTCCCCTGTTTCCCGTTCTCAGGCAAAGCGTTTATGCAACCGTTTGGATCAGTTCAGGGAAGTTGTGATTGATTTTGCGGAGATCAGCTGGATGGGGCAGGGTTTTTCCCATCAGCTGTTTGTAGTATTTGCCAATGAACATCCCGAAATAGTAATCACTCCGGTAAACATGAATGAAGAAGTCACAAAGATGTACAATCATGTAAAAATGTAACTATGTACAGGGGATGGTTTTCTGTGTTCATTTCTGAACACAGAGAGCCATCCCCTGTGTATTATCCAAGCCTCTGTTCTGCAGGTAAAAATCATTCTATTTCACACAGCACCTTACTGATACTCTCGTGAAATACCAGGTCTGCCTTCCCTTCCATCTTTGTCTTTCCCTTGTTGATGATCACCAGATACTTTCCGTGAAACTGGTGTGCCAGTCCCGCGGCTGTGCCCACTTCAAGTGAGGTGCCTCCGATTATCAGACAGTCCGCATCCTGAATGAGGTGTATCGCATTTCCATATGCTTCATCCGGGAGGATTTCTCCATATAGGGTTACTTCGGGCCGCACCATCTTTCCGCATTCCGGACATACCGGGACCGGATCCCTGCTTTCAAAGATGAAATCCGGCCCGTATTCCTTACGGCATATCACGCAGTGGCTCCTCAGCGCGCTCCCATGTATCTCCTGTACATTCCGGCTGCCGGCTTTCTGGTGAAGCCCGTCGATATTCTGTGTAATGATACCGTCCAGCTTCCCCTTTTGTTCCATCTCTGCAAGCTTCTTATGCGCGGCATTGGGCTGCACGTTTCTGCAGTCCAGATTGCTGCGGAAGTAGTCAAAAAAGACCTTTGGATTCTGATACAGACAATCGCTGCTCAGCAAATATTCCGGACGGTATCTTGCGAACTTTTTATCTCTCTTACGGTAAAGGCCATTCTTACTGCGAAAATCCGGAATTCCGCTTTCTGTCGAAACCCCTGCCCCTCCAAGAAAAACAATATGGCTGCATTCGTCAAAAATATTATTCAGCGCATTCTTTTTCTGCTCTTCATTCAGACTGCGAAAATATTTCTCTTTTGCTCTTTGCGAAATGAATTCCTTTATCACTTTTTCTACCTCTCATAAGAAAAACTGCTTTGTAACCAAATCATATCATTCCGGGCTGTGTTATGCAAGAAATGCACAGAGAACCGTCTCCTGTGCACTTTTCTTTTTCCTCTTTGGAAAATATGCCCGTTGAAACTGAATTGATTGATTTTCTTTATGAATGGTATAAAAAAGGCGAAAAGGATTTGAAAATATTAAAAGAAGGACAGGTGATGCAAAGATGAGCAGGAATGTGAATCCTGAGAAAAAGCAGATGATGCTTGAAGAAAACATTAAAACACTGATCCCCAAAATGGCTGTCCCGACGATCATTGCGCAGATGATCACCACTATCTACAACCTGGTGGACACCTATTTTGTCAGTACTCTGGGGACTAACGCAACTGCCGCTGTAGGCGTTAACAGCTCACTGGAAAGAATGATAACGATCATCGGTTCCCTGATAGGAGCAGGTGCCTGCAGCTATATTTCCCGGCTTCTCGGCGCAAAGAAGGATAAACAGGCCGACCGGGTATTGTCCACATCATTCCTTACAGGTGTAGGGCTGGGACTTATCTTCATGGTAGTCGGGCGGATGCTGGTCGGCCGGATGGTATTCTGGCTTGGCGCTACAGAAGAATGTGCCCAGTACTCCATGCAGTACGCAAACTATGTACTGTATGCCGCTCCGGCAATGATCGGAAGCTTCATACTCAATATGTGCCTCCGCAGCGAAGGCAGTGCAACCTATTCCATGATAGGCATCGGTTTTGGCGGTATCCTGAACTGCTTCCTTGACCCGCTTTTCATTTACAAATTCGGTCTCGGAGTGGCCGGTGCATCCATGGCGACCGCTATTTCAAAATATGTAAGCTTCATCATTCTGCTTTTCCCCTATCTCAGGAAGAATACTTCCGTGGACATTGCCTTCAGGAAGTTCAAGCTTGTTGGAGAAGATATCAAAGAAGTCATCGCCATCGGTTCGAGCTCCTTCTTCCGCTCCGCACTTACTGTTGTTGCTTCCATTTCCATCAACCGTGTGGCAGGCGGGTATTCGACCGCAGCGCTTGCTGCTCTTTCAGTTGCGAACCGTGTCATGGAGTTCCCGTTCGCGATCATTCTCGGCTTTGGACAGGGCTACCAGCCTGTGGTCGGGTTCAACTGGGGCGCAAAGATGTGGAAGCGTGTAAAAGAAAGCTATGTGTTCAGCAGCCTCGTTGCAATTGCAGGAGGTGTGATCATAGGAGCAATCCTGGCAATATTCGCAAAGCCTGTGGTACGTATTTTCAACAAGCAGGCTGACGCCGAAGTACTTCGCCTTGGACTTCTGAGCGTGCGGCTGCAGTGTCTTGCGCTTCCAATTCACGCATTAGGGTCGGTCGTCGGCATGTTCTATGCGGGTGTCGGCAGGGCAAGATCCGCGCTTGCGATCAATACCGCAAGGCAGGGCTATTGCTTCTTCCCGGTACTTTTCCTTGCTCCGATGATCTGGGGTATCAACGGAGTCGCCATGACTCAGGCACTTGCCGATCTTTTAAGCGCGGTTATTATCATTCCGCTTGGAATACAGGTATTTAAGCTGATCGACAAACAAAAACAGGCTCAGTCATAAGAGTTCAGCTCTGCACAGGTAAGCCGGGACGGACTTGAAGCAGTTTAACAAGCATGGAAAGAGGTGGTTCTATGGAAGAATTCAGCAAATGCGTCTACTGCCACAACGAGTGCGACCTTTCCGCCCCGAAATGCGGCAAAGGTGAAAGGATGGCTCTGGAGGTAGAAAACGGGACCTGGAAGGGTCCGTCAGAAAACGAAGGCAGAAAAGACGGCAGACATTCCCATGACGAAAGCAAAAGCAAAAAGCATGGAAAGCATAATGAAAATGATGAACGCGGTGAACACCATAAACTCGATGAGCAAGGTGAGCATTGTGAGCAACACGAACAAAGCGAGCACCACAAGCACGGTGAGCATGGCGAACACCACAAGCACGGTGAGCATGGCGAGCACCACGAGCATGGAAAACGCGGCGGACACCGCCATGGACATCATCAGGAAGAGGAAACCCAGGAAGTTCAGGTATAAAAGGGAGGAGATCCATGTACAACGATATTGAAAGATATACCTTTGAGACCGACGACAAGAGTGTGGTAAACGTCCGGCAGCGTCTGTTCCCGGAAGAGGAAAAAATGCCTCTGGCGAAGTATTTCTACAAATATCCCCTGCATTACCCTAACCCGGTAGAGATGCAGATCATCAACACGATGAACCCCATCGACCCGAAGGATGCGATACAGCCTCATGATTTTATGAGCCTGTTGAAGCCTTACGGCTATGACAAAGTTGAGCTTGGATACTGCATGTTTGAGGACGGCTCCGGATATGTTGCCACTTATCGTGTACGTCCTCCCCATATCACCGAAGAAATGGAGCGCTGGTATCGCAACTGGAGAAATCTGAAGTCAAAAAGCATGGTCCCGGGACACGGGAACCTGCGCTACAAGATCTGGAACTACGCCGACCATTACGACCACTACTATGTGAACTGGGAGAACGGATCAGACGGCATCCACACCACGGAAAGCCTGGACCTTGGAGCCGGCGACCGCATGTACGACACCATCCGCCACCAGTTTGACCTGAAGGACTTCGGGCTTACGGATGAAAAGCTGCAGGAGCTTAAGGCTGCCGGCTGCATGACCACCGGAAAAGGCTCCTACGAGACCTTTGATGAGCCCGGAACCCACCTTTGCCTGGCCTATTCGAGGCCCTGTCCACTTGGCGGCATCGAGACCCGCAGCCGTGAATGGATAGGCTGGAGACCGGTTAACGGAAAGCTTGTCAGGGATGAAAGGACCTACTGCACGGAAGAATACCTGAAGAAGGTTGTTATCCACACTCTGGTTGAATGGGAACACCTGTATACCTTCCTTCCGGAGCTTTACGCAGAGTACCATGACCAGCCCGTAGATGCCGACTGACGAAAAGGAGGAATTATGCTTACTTTAAAAGGAAGAACCATGGTTATCACCGGCGGAGCCGGCAACAACGGGCTTGCAATGATAAATGCAGCTCTTGAGAACGGGATGAATGTGGCATTTCTGAGCGGTCTGCACAGCAAAGCCCAGGCAGCCATCGCGAAGCTTGACCCCAAATACAAAGATCAGGTGCTTGGTTTTGCGCAGAACCCGCAGGCACGCCTGAAAGAAAACATGGAAGCCGCTCCGGATATCTACAATGAAAATTCCAGGATGAAAGATGTGATCGACCGCATTGCAGAGCATTTTGGCGGAATTGACGTGTGCGTCAATGCCAAAGGCGGCCACATCCGCTACGGTTTTGACGAGACCGACAAGACCATCTGGCGTCATTCGATGGAAGTGGTAGAGTCCGCTTTTGTAAATGCAAAGCTCTGTCTGCCGTATCTTGAAAAGAGCAAAGCCGCCCGCATTATCAATATCACCACATGCGATGCCCGGAACGGAGGATGGGCCTGCGATCCCTCCTTCGCCGCAGCAAGGGGAGGCCTTGAAGCGCTCACCTACGAAATGGCCAGAGAACTCGGCCCCAGAGGCATCACGACCAACTGCATTCTTCTTGGCCATATCGAAGGGGATGTACCGGCCGAGGACAAGCTGTCCGATGAGACCAGGGAACGTCTTCTTTCCAATACTCCGGTAGGCCGCCTCGGCGTTCCGCAGGATGTGGTAGGAGCCTTCTGCCTTCTGGCAAGTGAGGAATCAGGCTTCATCAACGGCGCCCGGATCGATGTGAACGGCGGCATGATCGTGGGATAAAAGGAGGAAGGCTTATGAATTCAATGCAGGATTATTATTACAAGGTTCCTGAGCTTACAAAGGAAGAAAAGGCGATGCCCTCTTCCCGCTATTACACTGATTATCCATTGTGCCCTCCGGGGCCGCTTCAGCAGCAGATCCTGAGCGCCGGTCCTATTGCGGTCGAAGATGCCATCCCCATTGAGCACTGGCTTGATCACCTGCAGGTGACCGGTTATCCAAAGGTTGTTTACGGATATACCATGATGCCGGACGGTTCCGGTTTTTACATCGAGTATTCAACATCTCCTGTCACATGGCAGGGAAAATGGCGCAGATGGTATGGAAACTGGTATAACCGGTATTCAAAGGGCATGGTTCCCGGACAGGGGAATCTCCGGTACAAAATCTGGATGCCCCTTGATCACTGGGATCACAAGTTTATAAACGGAGAAAATGATAAGGACGGTGTCTGGTCACTTGAAACTCTGGATCTTGGCGCCACAGGCGATCCCCGTAAAGGCATAGCGGCCGTCTCCCATAAGATTGACCTCAGGGATTACGGACTTTCACAGGAAAGAATTGACATGCTTGAAGCAGCCGACTGCAGAGCCGAGGCTGTCTATGAAGAGTTTGACGGCCCTGGTCATCATCTGGTGCTCCGTTTTTCAAGGCCCTGCCCGCTTGGAGGGCGCGAAAGCATCAACTGCGAATGGATGGGATACTGGCCGAAGGACGGCAAGATCGTCCGGGACGAATCTACTCCCGTTGATGAAAACTATCTGAAGAATGTAATAATGCACAATACGATCGAAAGAGAACACCTCTACCAGGTTCTTCCGGATCTGTATGAGGAATATCACGACAAACCGCTGGATGAAGACTGATCCGGTTACACTGACGGAGAAAAACAAATGGAACAGATCAGAACGACTTTTGTACAGATTGCCCCCCGTGTGCCGGGAGTTCTGTACGAGCCAATGCAGCCATCAGCCAAATCGAAAGCTGCTGTCCTCGTAATGCACTCGGATGAAGATTATCTGTCATTTCCCACAGGCGAACAGCTTGCAAAACGCGGATACAGGGTGCTCTGCGCCAATGTTGCCGGGAAAGAAGGAATCCTTTATACCCAGATCGAAAAAATGAAAAATCTGAAGGCGGCTGTTTTGTACCTCAGGTCCATTTCCGATGTGGAAAAAATCATTCTGATGGGGCATTCCGGAGGGGGAACCCTCATGAGCGCATACCAGGCAGTTGCGGAGAACGGCCCTTCAATCTTCCGTGATCCAGAAAAAATGATCTATCCCTACCCGGATGATGAAAAGCTTCCACCGGCGGATGGTATCATGCTTCTTGACAGCAACTGGGGAAATGCCGCAATGCAGCTCTTCAGCCTCGACCCTGCCGTTGAGGATGAAAACAGCGGCAAAATGATCAACGAAGAGCTGAATCTGTTTTCTCCCGCCAACGGATTTTTGCCTGAAGGATCTGTTTATCCCGATGAATTTATAAAGAAATTCCAGAAGGCCCAGAGCGAACGGAATAACGGTATCCTGGACTATGCACTCAACCGGCTTCTGCTGCTTGAGCAGGGAAGCGCGAATTTTGATGATGACGAACCGATGATAATTTCCGGTTCTGCCCAGGGCTTTTTCAATAATAAGCTTTACGCCCAGGACATCCGGCTTATGTCACGCACGCGAAATGAGCATAAGCTTCTGCATGCCGACGGAAGCTGTACCGTTGAGAGGGTATATTCCTTAAGAACACCGGAGAACAACCGCTCCTTCACTCCCTCATTCTGGGAGGGAGCCCGTTTCCTCTCTGTGCGGACTTACCTTTCTTCTTATGCGGTACGTACTGAGAACGACTACGGGTTTGATGAAGATCATGTATGGGGTATCGACTGGAAATCGACCTACAGCTGCCCGGTTGGCAACATGGAATATGTTCATGTGCCCGCCCTTATCATGGGAATGACCGGAGGATGGGAATTCCTGGCATCGGAAACGATCTATGAGCATACCGCGTCAATGGATAAGGATCTGGCCTTCGTCGAAGGAGCAACACACAAATTCAATACGGCAAAGCATCTGGAAAAATACACCGGACAATATGGAGACACCATGAAAACCCTTCATGATTATGTAGACAGATGGATAGAAGATCATTTCTTTTCCGGAAATAATGCCTGATGTAAAGGAATTGATTGAAATTAAAAATCAATTTACATTTAACTCATGAGAAACAGCCGCAAAAGCAACAGCAAAAACTCATAAACACTCAAAGTAAAAGGAGGATTAGCACTATGAAGAAAAGAATGGCAGCAATGGCACTTGGTATTTCAGCAGCCGCTATCATGGGAATGAGCATGAGCGCACAGGCCGCAGCCGACAAGGTTATCGTAGCAGTAGACGATGATTCCTTTACCATCGGCCCCTGGGGAAATGATTCCTCGGTGCGTGACTGGACTGAAAATACTATATGGGCTCATCTGTGCTACAGGCCCTTCACCGGAGCCATGCTGGAGACAGGCGAAGTACAGATGGTAGCCGCAAAATCGGTCACCAAGGTTGATGATGCCACATATGATGTAGAAATCTATGATAACATCGTGGACAGCAAAGGCAATCAGATCACTGCAGAGGACGTTGTGTACAGCTATGATAAGCTTCAGGAGCTGGGCTATGTTTCCGAGATCTCCCTTTACTATGACAGCGCGGAAGTGACCGGCGACTACACCCTGACCATTCACCTTAAAGACAGCAGCGAAGGATCAGCCGAGGCAGTTCTTACCATGTGCTCCATAGCTGACAAAGACTGGTTTGAAGGCGCCGATGAGAACGAGATCAATTCCGATCCGGCAGTTACCGGTCCTTACAAAGTAACCGAGATGGCAGCCGGCTCCGGTGTTTCCCTGGAAGCATGGGACTACTGGAAAACCGAAGACCTGGCCGACTGCGAAGCACAGAATGTAAATGAGATCGAGATCCGCTGCATCACAGAAGCTTCCGCAAGATCCATCGCTCTTGAGAACGGTGAGATCGATATGGCCGAGATCTCCACAGATGACCTTGCCCGCTTTGAGGAAAATGACGACTTTAACGTAACCGAATATCTCAACTGGATGTCACAGTACCTGATCTTCAACACAAGCGAGGGCAGAGTTACAGCAGATGAGAATGTACGTAAAGCTATTGCCTACGCATTCGATACCTACACCATGTCCCTTACCGCGGGCAACTGCGTAATGAGCTATGACGTGGCTCCGAACATCGGACCAGACTATGTAGAAGCCTGGGACGGCCAGGAATACTTCAACAGAGATCTTGACAAGGCAGCCGAGTACCTTGAAGCTGCAGGCTATGATTCCAGCAACCCGCTTCAGGTAAGCATCCTTGTTACTTCACAGGCTCCGCAGCAGCCTTACGTAGCACTGCAGGCCATGCTGGCAGAGGCAGGCATTCAGCTTACCATCGACGGACAGGACCGTGCAGCCCGCCAGGCAGTTCAGAATGACCCGACCGCATGGGATATCGCAGAGTACTCTGATTCTGTAGCTGACTTCACCACCTCATACTGGAATGACCTTTTCGGAGCAGAGGCAAACGGAGGACTTACCCAGGGCTTCACAGATGACGCCAAACTTCAGGAGCTCCTTCAGGCAGCAATCGCAGACAGAAGTGAAGAAAACATGACCGCATTCCATGACTATGTAATTGAAAACTGCTACATGGTAGGTCTGTACACCGAGACAAAGCACATCGCAACCACCAACGGAATCACTGATATCGCACTTGAAAAACTGAATCCTGTACTGAACGCAATGACATTCGCTGATGACTATGCTTCTGTAGGATAATACCGGAATTAAAGGGGCAGCATATCGCGGCAGCTTATGCTGCCCCTTTTTTACTCATCTGTAACGATGGTTTTTTGTGTCGTTATATCTGACACGCAGACATTTTCATGTCTAATTGGCTGTTCCATTGACCAATCCCGAAAAGAAGAGAGGATTTTAGCATGATTAGATACGTGATAAAACGATTGCTGATTATGATCCCCACCTTGCTTGCGGTCGGAATAATAATGTTCACTCTGATGAATTTTGTTCCCGGCGACCCCGCACAGCTCGCTCTTGGATCCGGTGTTCATACAGCAGCGGAGATTGAGGCGAAAAGGGAAGCTCTGGGCCTTAACAGGCCGTTTATCGTCCGGCTGGGAGAGTACATTTCCAATATATTCCTGAGGTTTGATTTTGGGAAATCCCTGGTAGACGGAACCGATATCAAATGGGAGCTTATGAAACGTTTCCCGCATACGGCTAAGATTGCGGTATTCAGTATCCTGCTGACGATCATCATTGGTCTTCCGCTGGGTATATATACAGCAGTTCACGCAAACTCCGTGGGAGACCGTATTTCACTTATTGTAACCCTTTTGTTTGACTGTATGCCAAGCTTCTGGACAGCACTGCTGCTGGTTCTTCTGTTCTCGCTCAAACTGAAATGGCTGCCTTCCTCAGGTGCCAAATCACTGGAGTATTTTATCCTGCCCACCATTGCCAACTCCCTGGGAGGGCTTGCGGGCTTCACCAGGCAGGTAAGGGCGAGCATGCTGGAGGTGGTTTCCTCCGACTATGTTACCACGGCAAGATCCAAAGGACTTCCTGAAAAGGACGTAATTTACGGGCATGCGCTTCCAAATGCGCTTATCCCCATCCTTACCGTCATCGGTATGCGTTTCGGCTCCATGCTTGGAGGCGCGACCATCATCGAAGTTGTATTTTCCATTCCGGGAATAGGCCAGTATCTTGTAAATTCCATTAACAACCGTGACTACAATGCCTGCACGGGCTGTATCATCTTTATCGCATTTGCGTTTGCTATCATCATGCTGCTGACCGACCTTCTGTATGCTTATGCAGATCCGAGGATCAAGGCGCAGTATGTGGCTTCCGGGAAGAAGGTGAAAAAGAATGGCTGACAAAAAGAAGAAACGCGGAAAAAGAGGCGGACATCATATTGATCCAAGCATAAAGCCAGGTTCATTTAAATACATATGGGCCAGTGTTTCGCACAATAAAGGCGCCGTTTTCGGCATGATCTTCCTGGCAGCGATCATCATCCTTTCACTGCTATCTCCGTACATCTGCCGTTACTCTTACTCGGCGACAGATTTTATCAACATGAAATCCTGGCCGTCCGCAGAGCATCTTTTCGGTACGGATGATCTTGGAAGGGATATCCTTTCCCGTATTCTTTTCGGGGCAAGATACACTCTTATCATCGGAATTCTGTCAACACTGCTCTCAGCTGTGCTTGGTATTCTGATGGGCGCCATCGCAGGCTTCTTCGGCGGCGTCATCGATGCTTTTCTGATGCGCTTCCTGGATATTTTCCAGGCGTTCCCTTCACTGGTGCTTGCAATGGCATTCTGCGCGGTCTTCGGAACAGGCGTTGACAAATGTATCCTGGCACTTGGTATTACCGGTATCCCCGGCTTTGCCCGATTGATGCGCGCCAACATCCTGCGCATCCGCAACACAGAATATATTGAGGCAGCTACTACAGTCAACTGCCCTACCTGGAAGATAATCCTGAAGCATATCATCCCGAACGCGGTTTCTCCGGTCATCGTAGAGATCGCCATGAGCATCAGCCGGAATGGCCTTGCCTCCTCTTCCCTGAGCTTCCTGGGGCTTGGTGTTCAGGAGCCAAAACCGGAATGGGGCGCCATGCTTGCATCTACCCGTAACTATATTCGTGATTTCCCATACATGGTTATCATCCCGGGTATCTTTATCGTGCTGACCGTTCTGAGCTTCAATCTCCTGGGGGATGCTTTCAGGGATGCTCTGGACCCCAATTTCAAGGAATGATGAGGTGCTGTTATGTCCGAGAATAAAGAACAGTTTTTTGAACTTCAGAATCTTACCGTACAGTATCATTCAGGCAATTCCATCATTCATGCGGTAAATGATGTTTCTCTGTCGCTCAACGCGGGTGAAACGCTGGGACTGGTTGGTGAGACCGGAGCGGGAAAGACGACGATAGCAAAGTCAATACTTCAGATCCTTCCAAAGAATTCAGTAGAGAATGTTGAAGGCAAAATCCTGTTTGAAGGAAAAGATATACTTCAGATGTCTGACAAGGAGCTTCAGTCCATCCGTGGAAAGGCAATCTCCATGATCTTTCAGGATCCGATGACTGCCCTGAATCCGGTTAAGACTGTAGCTGACCAGATTGCGGAAGGCTACCGCCTGCATCAGGGATGTTCCCGCGCGGAGGCAAAGGAACACGCGCTGTCGATGCTCAAAATGGTCGGGATCGGTCCTGACAGGGCCAATGAATTCCCTCACCAGTTTTCAGGCGGTATGAAGCAGCGGGTTGTTATCGCTCTGGCACTGGCATGCTCGCCCCGTCTTCTTCTGGCTGACGAGCCCACCACAGCCCTCGACGTTACCATACAGGCACAGGTGCTGGATCTTATCAAGGACCTGCGGGACAAGCTGGGA
This sequence comes from Blautia sp., assembly GCA_017459635.1. Taxonomy (GTDB): domain Bacteria; phylum Bacillota; class Clostridia; order Lachnospirales; family Lachnospiraceae; genus Blautia_A. Next base: position 19,163 of record JAFUCO010000020.1, read on the forward strand.
ACAGCGATGATACTGATCACCCATGATCTGGGTGTAGTGGCCGATGTCTGTGACAATGTGGCGGTAATATATGCCGGCCGAATCATTGAAAAAGGTTCCCGGGAGGATCTTTTCGATCACCCGACGCATCCGTATACCTGCGGCCTTTTTGCAGCGCTCCCGGATCTTGAAAAGAACGTGAACAGGCTTTCTCCTATCGAAGGTCTTCCGCCCGATCCTTCGGTTCTCCGTGAGGGATGCGATTTTAAAGAAAGGTGTCCTTACACCTGCCGCAAATGTGACGAATACAACAATGAAATGATTGAAAAGACCCAGGGACATTTTGTCCGTTGCTGGCGAGCCGCCGCTTCAGAGCAGGAACTGGCAGAAGCCCCGCGGCATGACGGCAGCCACCACAGGGGCGGCCATCACGGCAAAGAACATCATGGCAGGGAGGTGTGACCGATGGCAGCATTAATGGAAGTTCAGAATCTGAAAAAGTACTTTAAAAGCCACGCCGGAATGGTTCACGCCGTGGATGATATAACACTAAGTATCGAGGAAGGAAAGACCCTGGGACTGGTCGGTGAATCAGGCTGCGGTAAATCCACTCTGGGCCGTACCCTTATCCATCTGAACGAAAGTACAGAGGGCAGGATCATTTTCCAGGGAAAAGACGTAACCCGGCTGAAGGGTAAAGAAATGAAGGCGTTCCGCAACGATGTTCAGATGATCTTTCAGGATCCTTATTCTTCATTGGATCCGCGCCAGACCGTATCAGACATTATCAAGGAACCCATGAAGCTTCTTGGAACAATGAGCAGCAACGAGGTCGAAGAACGGACAATAGAGCTGATGGATACTGTGGGAATCGAAAAGCGGCTGCGGATGTCTTATCCCCATGAGCTTGACGGCGGCCGCAGACAACGTGTAGGTATCGCAAGGGCTCTGGCGCTTAAGCCAAAGTTCATAGTATGCGATGAGCCTGTGTCGGCCCTTGATGTGTCTATCCAGGCTCAGATCATAAATCTTCTTATGGACCTTCAGGATAATATGGGCCTCACATACCTGTTCATCACCCATGACATGTCGGTGGTTAAGCATATATCCCATCAGATCTGTGTCATGTATCTTGGACAGATGGTGGAGCTCTGTGACAGGGATGAGCTGTTCGCCCATCCGCTGCATCCTTATACAAAAGCGCTTCTGTCCGCTATCCCTACGGTGGATATACACAAGAAAAAGCAGCGTATCCTTCTGAAGGGCGAGATCAAATCTCCCATCGACCCCGGACAGGAATGCCGTTTCTGTTCAAGGTGCGTTTACGCCGACGAAAGCTGCAGACAGGGTGTAAAACTGTGTGAAGTGCGGCCCGGCCATATGGTGGCATGCAACAAGGCTGCGGAGATCAACCAGTTATAAGGCGTGGGGCGGAAGCACTCTCAGAGCTGCGAAGCCCGTCATCTTCGCTCACATCCATATAATTGTCATGACACTGAAGGCTCGTACCTGCTTTAACCGGCTTCGGATTATTTGTTTTTATGGAGCGATCGATCTATGAGCGAATTTAAGATTAAGTCCATGCGGGAAAAATTTGAGGAAGATTATAAGGCAGTTAAGGTTCCGTGCGGGAATAAAAAGGGGTATAAGATAGACTATGTTTATATCGGTGACTGGTGGCTCTGGAAAGAACCACGTGATCAGGTTAATCGCTGCAAGCGGTATGTCATGAGCTGCTGTATCGGCTCGCTGGTACTGTATCTGGCAGCGGCGCTTCAGAATTCACCGGTTAATTATTCCCGTTTTGTTTCCATGACAGGGCTCCTCTCTCTTGCTCCTTATATTTTTGTTATCTTCGGCTCCGTACAGTTCCTGGTGTCAAAGGAAAAGATGACCGAACAGGACTGTAAGGATATCCGCACTAAGCTGATGGTGGCTCCTGTGTTCCATGCAGGACTGCTGCTTATATGCGCTGTCCTGTGTACGCTGGAAGTGGTCAGGAATCAATATGAGCTGCCTCAGCTGCTTATTGGCCTCTGTTTCCTGCTGTCCGGACTTCAGTCACTGCTCATAGTAATACAATTCAGAAAGCTGCACGAATACAAAGTTCCAAACGATACAAAATGAATAATGACAAAAGGCTGATCATAAACGGAGGTTTCCGTGTTATGATCAGCCTTAGGCACTGTCCACAAATAACTTCCGAAATCTGCTTGTTTAAATTCCGCCCTGACTGCGTTGTCGTCGGTCGCCGCAGCCCGCTGCGCCTCCTTCCTCCGCCTTGCAGGGCGAAATTTATCCTGCGCATCTTTCGGAAG
>JAFUCO010000094.1 GCA_017459635.1 Blautia sp.
CCGTGTCCGGCAGCCTTTTTTATAAGACCGGGGACGGTTCTCTGTCTTATAAGACAGAGAACCGTCCCCTGTCTTATCTTATTACCTCTACATCACCCGAGTTAAAGGTTTCCTGGCTTTTCCTTCCATACAGGACTGCAAGGCTGTGCATCCTTTCTGCAAGCGCATGGTCGGCCTGCCCGTCAACCAGCCTCCACTTCCAGTTGCTTCCGGATGTAGACGGCTTGTTGATCCTTGCGCTGTTGTCAAGTGCCAGATAATCCTGAACCGGTATTATGCACAGCTTTGAAACACTCATAAGCGCCAGGCTTATCATGTTCTCGCATATCTCCTCATCGGATGCATCTCTTCTGTTCAGATATCTGCGCACCATTTCCTTCTCTGAATCCGGCAGGTCCTTCAGCCAGCCGATAAGAGTCTCATTGTCATGTGTTCCTGTATAGACCACACTGTTGCGCTGATAATTGTGCGGAAGGTAATCTGCGGCATTCCCGGTGTCTCTTGAATCAAAGGCAAATTCAAGCACTTTCATGTTGGGATATCCGCTGTCCCTGACAAGCTGGTTAACAGATTCGGTAACATAGCCAAGATCTTCAGCTATGATCTCGCGGTCCCCAAGATGATATGATATCGTCCGGAACAGATCCATTCCCGGGCCCTTTTCCCACCATCCGTTTGCTGCAGTTTTGTCGCCGTACGGAATTGCATAGTACTCATCAAACCCTCTGAAATGGTCGATCCTCAGTACATCATACATTTTGAAGCAATGCTCGATCCTTTTTACCCACCATGAGAAACCTGTACGGCTGTGTACATCCCAGTTGTAAAGGGGGTTGCCCCACACCTGTCCGTCGGCCGCAAAACCGTCAGGAGGGCAGCCGGCTACAAGAGTAGGCATGTTTTTCTCATCCAGCCGGAACAGCCAGGGGCTGGCCCATGTATCTGCACTGTCCATCGCCACATAGATAGGGATATCACCTATTATACGGATACCTGCACCGTTTGCATATCTTTTCAGGGCTCTCCACTGTTCGTAGAACTTGAACTGCATATACTCCTGGAATTCAATGTCAAAATAGAGTTCCCTGCGGTAATAATCAAGAGCATACTGCCATCTCAGGCGGATATCCTCTGCCCACTCGCTCCATGGAGCACCGCCGAAGCGTCCCTTTACCGCCATAAAGAGTGCATAGTCCTTAAGCCAGAATCCTTCCTCTTCCTGGAATTTACGGAAATTTTCATTTTTGCTTATATCGCTGCGCTCATATGCTTTGCGAAGCAGCTTATATCTTCCCTCATATATTTTGGCATAATCAACCTTATCAGGGTCGTTTCCGAAGCTTACTGACCGGCATTCCTGCCTGGTAAGGACTCCTTCCTCTATCAGATCCTCAAGGCTTATAAAATACGGATTTCCGGCAAATGTCGAAAATGACTGGTAAGGAGAATCCCCATATCCCGTCGGTCCCAGCGGCAGGATCTGCCAGCAGCTTTGTCCGGCATCTGCAAGGAAATCCACAAATTCATAGGCGCTTTTGTCAAAACAGCCAATCCCGTAGCGGGAAGGCAGACTGCTTATCGGAAGCAGAACACCGCATTCACGCGTCTCTTTGCTCATTTTCATCTCTCCTTTGATGCAGTATCATAGCAATGGCCTTTTGACTCGCATAAGAAGCACACATCAGATACCCGCCGAAGCAGGCGCACACCTTAAGCACCAGGCCGTTACGGTTTCAAAAACTGCCGGAGCAGTTTATACCTGTATATATGATTGTAGCATAATCACGGCAGGTTCACAATCACCAAATCCGTTACTATTCATGGCCCAGCCGCAAGCGTCCGGGTCCGCTCCCCGCATTCATAATCTCGCCGGTACGGTTCTTTACAAAGGAAATCTGTTATGATATATTCTATATATAGTGTTTATATATAATAGGATATTTCAAATACGCATATATATGCGCTTTCGCTTTTCACTTCGCCTGCCGTGAGGAATGCGGCGCCTGAGATGGAGAACAATGATGAGTATAATAGAATTGTTGAAAGTTATCCTTCTTGGAATAGTTGAAGGCATAACTGAATGGCTTCCCGTAAGCAGCACCGGCCATATGATCCTGGTGGATGAGTTTATAAAGCTCAATGTTTCACCCGAGTTCAGAGAAGTATTCCTGGTGGTAATACAGCTTGGCGCCATACTGGCTGTCGTGGTACTGTTCTGGGATAAGCTCTGGCCGTTTCATATCAGGGAGCTCACTCCCCGCACCAAAACAGCCATTCAGCAAAAGCCTGCGTGGGCCAGGCCGATAGTCACATTCATCTATAAGTTCTGCCACAGGGGCAAATGGCTTCTCTGGTTTAAGATCATCCTCGCATGTATTCCTACTATTCTTGTTGCTATTCCGTTTGATGACTTTATAGATGAACACCTTAACAACTATCTTGTCCTCTCGATCTGCCTTATTTTTTATGGCATCATGTTTATTCTGGTCGAGAACTACAACAAAGGCCGAAAGCCCACTACTACGAGTCTCAAAGCCTTGTCCTTTAAGACAGCTTTTATTATCGGCCTTTTTCAGGTCCTTGCCGTAATACCCGGAACATCCCGTTCGGGGGCTACTATAATCGGAGCCCTTCTTCTCGGGGTCAAACGTACGGTCGCTGTTGAGTTCACTTTTTTCCTGGCGATTCCCGTTATGATGGGAGCGAGCCTCCTGAAGCTGCTAAAATTCGGTTTTGCGTTTTCTGCAGCAGAGGCAGCATACCTTGCTGTGGGCTGTATCACTGCATTTGGAGTATCTCTCATTGTTATCCGAAGCCTGCTTAAGTTTATCAGGAAGCATGATTTCAAGATATTCGGATGGTACAGGATCGTACTGGGGCTGGTAGTTCTTATCTATTTCGTAATTAAAAACGGAGGTTTCTGATGGGCAAATTTGTAATGGCACTTGACCAGGGTACAACCAGTTCAAGGTGCATACTCTTTGACAGGGCAGGCAATATCTGCAGCCTTGCAAAAAAAGAATTTACGCAGCATTATCCAAAGCCGGGATGGGTTGAGCACGATCCGCTCGAGATCTGGTCGTCCCAGATGGCTGTAGCTGTTGAGGCAATGAGCATGATCGGGGCCGACGCCGGTGACATAGATTCCATAGGAATCACCAACCAGCGTGAGACCACCATAGTGTGGAACCGCGAAACCGGACTGCCTGTTTATCCTGCAATAGTATGGCAGTGCCGCCGTACAGCCGGCATGATAGACAAGCTTAAGGCAGATGGTTTTGAAGATGTAATCCGGAAGAAAACAGGCCTGATACCTGACGCCTATTTTTCCGGTTCCAAGATCAGCTGGATCCTTGATAATGTACCCGGTGCCCGCGAGGATGCAGAGAATGAAAAGCTGCTGTTCGGAACCGTTGAGACATGGCTGATATGGAAGCTGACAAAAGGCGAAGCACATGTAACCGATTACACAAACGCATCACGGACGATGCTTTTCGACATTTATGAACGACAGTGGGATGACGAGATCCTGTCATATTTCAGGATTCCAAAATGCATGCTTCCTGAGGTGAAGCCCAGCAGCTGTATATATGGACACGCAAATGAAGCTATCGTTGGCGCCCGCATACCTATAGCCGGGGCTGCCGGGGACCAGCAGGCGGCACTTTTTGGTCAGTGCTGTTTCCATCCCGGAGATGTTAAGAACACTTACGGAACAGGATGTTTTCTTCTCATGCATACCGGAAATACTCCTGTCCCGTCAGAACAGGGGCTTCTTACTACTATCGCGGTCAATCCCGATGGAAGTCCGGGTTATGCTCTTGAAGGCAGTGTTTTTATTGCCGGTGCTGCCATACAGTGGCTGCGCGATGAGATGCGGATTCTGAAAGACGCAGCTGCTTCTGAGGCCTGCTGTCTTTCTGTTCCCGATACAAATGGTGTTTACGTAGTTCCTGCTTTTACCGGACTTGGGGCTCCATATTGGGATCCGTATGCGCGCGGAGCGGTCTTTGGACTCACCAGAGGCGCAAAAAAAGAACATTTTGTACGCGCAACAGTTGAATCTTTGGCTTTTCAGGTGTATGATGTCATAAATGCCATGCAGAAGGATTCCGGTACAGCGCTGAGCAGGCTTCGTGTTGACGGCGGAGCCAGCGCCAACAATTTCCTTATGCAGTTTCAGGCTGACATACTGGACGGCAGTGTCATAAGGCCCAGCTGTATCGAAACAACTGCGCTTGGCGCTGCATATCTGTCAGGTCTTGCAACTGGATTCTGGAAAAATGCAGATGAGATAGAAATGAACTGGAAAGCAGAACGGACTTTTACTCCTTCGATAGGAACCGACAGACGCATTGCCCTTCTGAAGGGCTGGCATAAAGCTGTTGAAAGGACTCTCGGCTGGGAGGAAAACTAAAGGAGCGTACAAATGAGAAAAACCAAAAGGTATCTTGCTGTTTTTATGGCAGCACTTGCCGCCTGTGTTGTGACAGGTTGTTCAGGAAGCGAGATCAAAGACAGACTGGTATCAAAAATAGAGGGAGAGAGCCAGGAGCCCGAGACGGACCCGACACCTACTGTGCCGCCGGAACCTACAGCTACCCCGATACCTCCGACCCCCACACCGGTTCCGACTTCAACACCGGCTCCGCGGCGTATCGGTACAAAAACACCTCAGTCAAAATATGTTTATCTGAACAACGGTTTTGCCGAGGCGCTTCGTGAGGTTTATTTAAGGGGATCCGGCGAGGGTGATTGGGGCAAAAACCTGCTTCCCGTAGAATCAACGGTAAAGCCGGCTGAAAAAGTACAGATGTGCTACACCCCAAGCAATACATCCGGGGGGCTTTATGACCTCAAGCTTGTTGACAAAAAAGGCAATTCATATGCCATTTACGAAGTCAATCTTTCGGATTTCGAGGACGGCACGATCGCACTCGAAAACGATGTCGCCGTTCTGACATATATCAGCCTCACTACCGGAGATGAAACAAGAGCCGAATACAGTGAGATACTGGCCAGGGATTACAGCAGCCCGGGCAGCGGAAGCGGAAGCGGAAGCTCTGATCATGAAGGTGACTATAATTACGGCTATTATGATGATTATGGCAACTGGATAACATATGATTACAGCAGTTCCTCCGGCAGCAGTTCCGGTGACTCCGGCTACGATTACTATGATGATTACGACAGCTATTCATCGTACGATTACAGCGATAATTCATACGACAGCTATGTCGGAGATTCAAACTACGGTTATTATGATGACTACGGGAACTGGATATCTTATTATTGATAGTCCGGAACTATGAATAAGTAAGTAACGAAATGCAAATACGGCCGCCTGACTTAACGATCAACAGCCTGTTAAGTCAGGCGGCCGTATTTTTTATTTAAGGCTTCAATCATCTTTTACTGTTAATATAATCAGTAACGAGCATTGCAAGCTTGAATGTCAGGGCATCCTCGAACATCCTGATATCCAGTCCGTATTTTTTCTGAATTTTTTCAAGCCTGTAAACAAGTGTATTCCGGTGCACATACAGCTTTCGGGATGTTTCGGACAGGTTCAGGTTGTTTTCAAAGAATGTGCGTACTATGTTCATGCTCTCTTCATCAAGAGTGTCAAGGCGCTCTTCTCCGAAAATCTCTTCTATAAACATTTCACATGTTTCCACAGGGAGCTGGTAGATAAGGCGTCCAATGCCAAGCCTTGAATATCCAAACACATGGCGGTCTGCATAAAAGATCCTGCCGATCTCCATTGCAGTCATCGCTTCGGTATAACCATAATGAAGCTTTGTAATGTCTTCGCAGATATTGCCGTAGGATACCCAGGCTTTTGTCATTACCTCGGTATTCAGGACATCTATAAGCAGTCCTGATATCGAATCGATATCCTCCATGTCCTCATTATCCTTCAGCTCGTGAACAACTACCGAGACCGCCTCGTCGAGCGCGGAAACATAATCCCTGCCGCGGTTTACAAACACATTTCTCACCGCTTCAAGTACGGAATCATCTGCTTCCGGAGTTCTGATAAGAAATACTACCCTGCGCGCCGCCGGAGCCAGATGTATTCTTCTGGCCTGTTTGGTTATTTCAGCTGACGAAAACCTGCCAAGGAGAATGTCCTGTATGATCAGCCCCCGGTCATTTTTGCGTGAGTTTACGTTTATAAGGCTTTCAACCTGGCATACCGCAAGCTCTCCCGTGATTCCGGCAGATTCTTCCTTTCCCCATACCAGAAGCAGAAAAAAGGTTTCATCCTCTCCGTTTATACGGTATATGCTTTTATTTTCAAGACTTTCGGACAGTTTACCGCTCTGCCGGAAATCCTGCAAAGCTGTACCTTCAGGAATATCTGTATCTTCGGTTGTCACAAATATCTGGTCCCTGCTGTCAAGCAGGCAGAAATCAAAACCACTGATCTCTTTCCAGCGCAAAAGACAGGTTTTTAATAATTGCTGTAGTTTCATTATAAATCCTCGGTTCATATACCGTAAATGTACACGGCCCAGCCGCAAACGGCTGGGTCTGAGCCCTCCATTCGGAATCTCGCCCTTACGGGCTTCAACGCCGCTTCGCGAAAAAGATTCCTCATGAAGGGCTCAGACCCTGTAAGGAAATATAATCTGCTCTGCTCATGCAAGCATGGCAGAGCAGATTATATTTCCTTACGGCCGTGAATAGTAACAAATCACAGTACTCACATACCTAAAAAGCCCGGGGAATGATCCCCGGGCGATTTTTGTTTCATAATATCGTATGAACGATTGCCGGATAAACTGACAACACTGATATCAGTTGCAGATAACCAGTTCAGTCTCTTTGTCGAAGAAATGAGTCTTGGTCATATCAAAGGCAAAGTTGATCTTGTCGCCTGTCCTGCTGTTGGTACGCGGATCAACACGAGCGGTAACCTGAGTTCCGTTTACATCGAAATACAGGAAAACTTCTGCGCCGAGCAGCTCATAAACCTTAACGGTAGAGGACATCGGAACGCTGCCTGTAGATTTGATGAAATCAGCGGAATCATGGATATCCTCAGGACGGATACCAAGAACTACTGTCTTGCCGATAGCGCCTTTTTCCTTAAGGGCTTTAGCTTTGTCTTCCGGAACAACAAGGTCTGCGCCGCCGATAGAAGCGATAACGTTGCCGCCCTTTTCGGAGATCTGTGCATCGAGGAAGTTCATCTGCGGAGATCCCATGAAGCCTGCTACGAACAGGTTGCCCGGTTTCTGATACAGGTTCTGCGGAGTATCGACCTGCTGAACAACGCCATCCTTCATAACAACGATCCTGGTACCAAGTGTCATAGCCTCGGTCTGGTCATGTGTTACGTAGATGATGGTAGCGCCCAGTCTCTGATGGATCTTGGAGATCTCAATACGCATCTGTACACGGAGCTTGGCATCCAGGTTTGACAGCGGCTCGTCCATAAGGAAGACCTTAGGATTACGTACGATAGCACGACCCATAGCAACACGCTGTCTCTGACCACCGGAAAGAGCCTTCGGCTTTCTGTCAAGGAGCTTGTCAAGGTCAAGGATCCTTGCTGCTTCACGGACTGCTTTGTCGATCTGATCCTTCGGAACCTTGCGGAGCTTAAGACCAAATGCCATGTTGTCATAAACTGTCATATGCGGATACAGAGCATAGTTCTGGAAAACCATTGCAATGTCACGATCCTTCGGCTCGACATCGTTCATGACTTTGTCACCGATCTTCAGTGTACCATCGGAAATTTCCTCAAGGCCTGCAACCATACGAAGTGTTGTGGATTTACCGCAGCCTGACGGTCCTACGAAAATGATGAATTCCTTGTCCTGGATCTCAAGGTTGAAGTCCTTAACTGCCTCAAAGCCGTTCGGGTATCTTTTGTAAATATGCTGTAATGATAAACTTGCCATTTGAATTTCCTCCAATGCGTGTGGTCTTTTTTTACTGTACACAGTATATCTAATACCCTCAAAAATTGAAATAGGCATGTTTGACAAATATAATCCGTTATTATTGTCAGATTGACGAAGCGCCATAATCCGCCTGATCAGGCACAGATTTTTGGCCGTATCACCATGTCAGGTAATTATTACCGCAAAAGGGTTTTACTGCATCAGTCTTTTGAGAGGCGTATGATATTCATGGGGCAAAAATGGGGCAAAAGCAGGAAAAAAGAGGGACAGAAACACCCCGTGACGAATGTAAAGTTATATAAAAAAGTCCCGAAACTCCTGGATTTACAGGCAGGTTCGGGATTTTGCGGTGCCTTCAGGGCACAAAAAAATGCAGGAGATGGGACTTGAACCCACACGATCTTGCGACCACAGGCACCTGAAGCCTGCGCGTCTGCCAATTCCGCCACTCCTGCATTTGTCAGTCTTTTGCGACTGCCTGTACATAATACCCTTATTTGACCGTAATGTCAATAGGGAAATTCAAATTTTACTTAAAAAATGTGCTGCATTTTTGGTTAGAAGGAAGCGGGCTCTGCCAGCCATCTCTGCATAACTGGTCAGAGCACATTTCCTTTCGGTTTTTGAATTCTGCACGATAATACAGATCATGTAAATCTTGTAAAAAGAAAACACTTATTTAACAAAAAATACCCTGTTTTCTTTTCTTGGAGCTGATTTCGGGATTTCTCCGTCAATATAGCCCACAATGCAGTGCCCTATTCCTTCCCATTCTCCTTCTATTCCGAGGTTTTTAAGGAGCTCCCTGTACTCTTCTGTCTCGAATTCCTCTTTTGCTCTGTGTATCCATCTGCTGCCCAGGCCGAGGGAATGTGCGGCAAGCATCATGTTGCCCATAACGAGGCTTCCGTCATATACATATGTGGGGACCTTTTTGTCTCCCAGCACAATGAGAACTGCGGGTGCGCCGTAAAAGGTGTCGAAGCCTTCAGGTGCTCCTGCTATCTTTCCGTTGATTTCAGCAAGCTTGTCTCTTTGCTCTTTATTCGTCACAGCGATTATCAGGGTTCCCTGCCTGGCCATGCCGTTTGCGGCATAAAGCCCTGCTTCGATGATCTGTTTCAGCATATCCTCCGGTACCATATCCGGTTTATAGTGATTGATCGACCTGCGCTCCTCCATTGCTTTGATGATCTCGTTCATTTTTTACCTCCTTCATGAACTATGTCTATACTGTTCTATTTCATCCGCTATGGTATTGTAATCCCGTTCAAACAGTTCATTCATTACCTGCGGCCACAGAAGCTCTCCGGGAACTGAATCCAGCAGCTTCTTCTGTACAAAAGCCTTGCTCCGGTTTTTATAAGCGGGAAGGCAGTTATTCTTAAGGATTCTGTTCAGCTCAGGCCTCCACAGGATTGTGATCTTTTTTGTATCCTGTACCTTCGGGTTGTCAGCCGGTTTCCTGAGAATGTAAAAGTCCATTTTTCCCTCGATGATCTCGGCCGAAATTATCCCCCACCATTCCGGTACATGCTCTGAGATATGCGCAGCATGTGTGGAACCAACTACAACTATATTGCGGTCATAATACTGATCGTAATATTTCACCTGCCGGCTCAGGCGCACATAGGAATCGGCATCGCTTTTTATCTCGATACCGTAAAGGTATCTTTCTGTCACCATAACGACATCTGCACGGGCTCTTCCTGTCTGTTTCTCTTCCAGAATGCGTACCTTGCCTGAAGTCTCCTCAAGGAACATAAAAAGCGGCTCTCTTATGTCTTCATCATGAAGCAGTTTTGTATTCATAATCTGTCACAGCCAAGCTCAACACGTCTGAGCCCGTATTCTCTTATCAGATCCATTCCATAGTCCGCAAATGCGTCAAGCCTTTCAAGGCTGTGAGCATCGGTATTAAGTATTACCGGTATATCATAATCTGAAGCGATCTCCCAGAATTCCCTTCTCGGATAAATAATTGCCGGATATCCTTTGGTTGCCGTTTTCCATGCACCGGAAACATTTATTTCCAGTACACTGCTATTTGCGGCTGCAGCTTCTATGATCTCTTTTGCAGCACTCTCTGCATTGGCGTCCCATCCTGACGGATCAGCTCCTATTTCTATAGGCCTGCCGAAAAGGTCCGGATGCGCGCAGAAGGTAAACAGCCTGCTCTCTATCAGTTTTATATAAAGACCGGTATAGATCTTAAGTTCTTCAAGGCCAAAGTGTCTGTTTGAAAAGCAGTCCAGGATGTCGCGTCCATCTTTCAGCTCATGTACAGACCCGACCAGATAGTCCATTCCCATCTTATCAAGATAGAATTCTCTGAAAAAAGCTTCGTCAGACGGATCATAATCACATTCCACGCCGCAAAGGACTTTTACTCCGCCGTATTGTCCGTCTGCGGCACGGCAGGCCTCTGTATATTCAGGTACTTCTGAAAGGCTGAGATGAAACGGGTTTTCATCCCCCGGCAGGTATGCGTGTTCCGAGAACCCGATAATGTCCATGTTAAGTTCTGCTGCTCTTTTTGCGAAGTCCTCTATGTCGCCTTCAGCATGTCGGCATCTGTAAGTATGCGTGTGAAAATTATTCCATTTGCTGCCTGCCGGTACGATTCTGGCTTTCATGTTGTCCCCCTTCCAGGCATCTGGAATGCCTGTATAATATAATGATATTATAGTTATTTTTAACAAAGCTTTCAATACACATTTTGGCAATGGACTATGAAAAGAGGCCGTGAAAAAGTAAAACTTTTTCACAGCCCCATGTTTTTACGGCTTCATATAAAAGAAGAGAGAAGCGTTGCCTGTGCAGGCGGTGAGTAAGGCACTGTACATGAATAACTTCCGAAAGATGCGCAGGATAAATTTCGCCCTGCAAGGCGGAGGAAGGAGGCGTAGCGGGCTACGGCGACTGACGACAACGCAGTCAGGGCGGAATTTAGACAAGCAGATTTCGGAAG
>JAFUCO010000095.1 GCA_017459635.1 Blautia sp.
CCGAAGGAAGGGCAGCTATACTCGCATTTTCTGTGCCATAGGCCGAACGGTTCCGTACATATGGTCAGTCCTCCCCCTACAGCTGTTTGTTGGCAAGTATACAAATCCATATCCAAAACACTAACTAAATGACATTGGGACCGTCCCCTGTCTTATTATCCAAGTGCCTGCTGAAGGTCTTCAATAATATCCTCGACATTTTCTATTCCGACGGACAGTCTGATAAGGTCAGGGCTGACGCCGCCTGCTATAAGCTCTTCATCGCTGAGCTGGCGGTGGGTTGAGTTCGCCGGGTGCAGTATGCAGGTGTGTGCATCCGCCACGTGAGTTGCTATCATTGCTACCTTGAGCCTGCTCATAAAGGCCTCGGCGGCATCTCTCCCGCCCTTAACTCCAAAAGCTATCACACCGCAGGAACCGTCCGGGAGGTATTTCTTTGCACGTTCATAGTACTTGTTTCCGGGAAGATCCGGATAGTTCACCCATGCAACCTTGTCCGAGGATTCCAGGAACTTCGCTACTGCCAGAGCATTTTCGCAGTGCCGTTTCATGCGAACGGCAAGGGACTCAAGTCCGAGGTTCAGGAAGAACGCATTCATCGGAGCCTGGATGGAACCAAGGTCACGCATCAGCTGTGCGGTAGCCTTTGTGATAAAAGCCCCTTCCTTACCGAATTTTTCGGCATAGGTTATTCCGTGATAGGATTCATCAGGAGTTGTAAGTCCCGGGAACTTATCTGCGTGTGCCATCCAGTCAAATTTGCCGGAGTCTACAATGCATCCGCCAACAGCAGTGTCATGGCCGTCCATATACTTGGTTGTGGAATGTGTGACAATGTCGGCACCCCACTCAAAGGGACGGCAGTTTATTGGAGTTGCAAAGGTATTGTCAACGATAAGCGGAACGCCATGTGCATGAGCCGCTTTTGCGAACCTTTCAATATCGAAAACGATCAGGGCAGGGTTTGCGATGGTTTCACCGAATACTGCCTTTGTATTTGGCCTGAAAGCTGCTTCCAGCTCCTCATCCGTGCAGTCCGGGTCAACAAACGTGAAATCGATACCCATACGCCGCATCGTTACATTGAACAGATTATAAGTTCCGCCATATATGGTTGAAGACGAGATCACATGATCCCCCGCCCCGGCAAGGTTGAATACTGCAAAGAAGCTTGCAGCCTGGCCTGAAGAGGTCAGCATTGCCGCTGTTCCGCCTTCCAGCGCGGCGATCTTTGCGGCCACCATATCGTTGGTCGGATTCTGCAGTCTGGTATAGAAATACCCGCTCTTCTCAAGATCAAACAGCTTTCCCATCTCAGCACTTGAATCGTACTTGAAGGTCGTACTCTGAATGATGGGGATCATTCTTGACTCACCGTTTTGGGGTTCATATCCCGACTGAATACATTTTGTCTCGATTCTCATAACAGCCATCCTTTCCGGCATCCACGAATACATCTGCCAATTGCTGATGCAGTTTCAATACCTGCTCTTTATAACATCATAACGCCCTGCTTATCATCTGTCAAATTCTGTTCTCATAAGGGAAACATACAGATCATATAAAAATGATCCTGTCTTGCCCCGCTCGGGATGTTCTTCCTCCCCTATGTCCAAAATCCGGTAGCCGCACACATTGATGATCTTTGTTCCGGACGGGTGAAGTATCTCAGGCGCTATCCTCCCGTAGGCTTTGTGAACATGCCCGTGCAGCATATATCTGGGCCTGTATTTGAACAGAAGCTCATTAAAGCAGTCAAATCCATTATGCGGAAGGTCAGCAAGGTCGCCATGCCCCTTTGCCGGAGCGTGAGCTACAAGAATATCAAAACCGTTTCTCAGATTTATCTTTCTTTTCATACGGTTTATCCTGCGGTCCATCTCGGATTCGGAATACATGCAGGGGCCCGGCTTATAACGTATAGAGCCGCCAAGTCCCAGCATTCTAAGGCCATAGTAATCAAATACCCTGTCCTCAATGCAGGTGCACCCCAGCGGAGGGGTTTTCTCATACACCCCGTCATGATTTCCATGCACATAGAGGAGCGGTACATTTATCATTGATTCAAGAAATTCCAGATAATGTGGTGAAAGATCCCCGCAGGATATGATCAGATCCACATCTTTTGTCTTTTCCGGATCATAATAGTCCCAGAGGATCTTCTCCTCCTCATCAGCAACTGCAAGTATCTTCATCATTCTTCTCCGTAGTTCATTGGCTCACTGCTCTTCAGTATTAAGGCAATCCTGATCACTTCTCCGGCCGCCGGTCTTGATTGCTTTCTTTCCGCTCTCGCTCAGTGCCGCCTTGACCGAAATGTTACTCCTTCAGCACACCGCTGGTCTTGATCGCTTTCTTTCCGCTCTCGCTCAGTGCCGCCTTGACCGGAAGGCTTCCCACCACATTATCATTAAGCCAGTCCATGGTGACGATCTCCTCGTTTGACAGCCTTACCGTACTGTCGGCCTCCTGCACGATCCCCTTCTGACTGTGAAGCTCGCCTGAGAAAGGATTCAGATTTCCGGAAACGAGCGCGGTCCGCATTGAATTCACCATTTTGCGTGAATAGAACGGCAGACTCTTTGACAGGATAATGTCGATAACTCCTGCCGACATTCCCCACCAGTAATTGAGCGCATGCTCCTTTGATGCCGCCTTGTCAGGCCAGGTATTGTTAAGTATTGTCTTGACTATCAGTTCGTAATATTTACCCCAATCCCAGACCGGTGCTGCCAGGTTGAATATTGTTCCGTCTTCATTGATCTGATAGATGCCGTATTCACGTGAAGCTTCGCTCGGCTTTATCAGATCAGGCCCCGAAAGGACTCTGATATTGCGGTCCTGCATGAACTGGTGCCAGTCCTTATTCTCAAGTGCAGACCAGGCCAGGTGCACTTCCACATACGGGTCGATCATGGCAGCACCCAGAGCAAAGGCATTGATATTTGCAACTGTACCATAGATGGGATAATCAGCCACATAGCCGATCCTGTGGTTCCTTGATACCGAGGCGGCAAGGGCTCCCATCATATACTTTGCCTCGTACATTCTTCCGTAATAAGTACGTACCGTACTGCTGGTAAGGTTGATGGAGCAGTTAAGGAACTTAACCTTCGGATAATTCACTGCCGCACGCTGTGTCAGGTTCATCTGGGCAGATGCCGGGGTTATGATCACCTCATTACCGTCCTCCACAGCGCCGGACACTGCACGGTCAAACTTTTCTTCAGTATCACAGTCCGTAAAGGCAGTGGTCACAACTCTGTCTCCAAATGCCTCCGAAAGGTGATTCCTTCCAAGCTCATGACCATAAAGCCATCTGGAATTTTCCGGTTTGATATCATAGATAAACGCAATCTTGAGCGGAAACTCCGGTGTATAATCGGGAAGTATTTTTTTCAGAATCCCTTCCTTCTTTTCCGGATCAGGATTCTCAACAAAATCTATGCTGTACTTGTTGGATTCGACCCTTAGTTCGTCCCAGATACGCTGGATCCTGGCTGTAATCTCCTTATTTGTCTCGCTCAGCAGGCCGTCCATGGAATAAATATTGGCATATACCAGGAAAGCATCCCCGGTAGTGAGCATGAGCTGATCTGATTTTACAATATCTTCAAAAACCCGTGCAAAGGTGTTGTAGGCTGACCTGAGCTTTTCCACGTCCTCCTCGGGCCACTTGCTTTTAAGGTCATGACCGCAGAGCTCCGCGATCTTTTCGTAGCTTCCGGATGCCGAGAAGCGGATATCATAGATCGGAACCGACTCAAAAAAGTCCATGAATTCGTAATAGATCTTCACGTCAGGGTCTTCCCGGTTAGAGGGCACTACCCTTGTTACATCTGCCGTGATAGTCGGAACTCCAAGGAATTTCAGTACCGAAACCCGCTTATTGCCCTCCAGCGTATAAAAGTTCCACATGTATTCGTAAACCTTTACCGGGTCATGTATCCCTTCGGTTATCTGGGCATCGTAGAGTACTCCCCATTTGAGCGCAAATTCAGAATTCTCTGAAAGAATGGGCATATAATTGGAGGCGAAAGCTTCCTGCCTGCCTTTGGTACGTGTCCCAGTAACCATCGCGAGGGATATTTCCTTTATCCCGATGGGCTGCTCCGGAAGCACGCCCTGGTCACTTATGATATCATCAAGGGCCGGCAAAAACGGATAGCGTCCTGATGTGATATCCTTCTGGTATGCTCTTTTTCCTTTTCTGTATGCTTTGTAATAATCGTCTTTCAAGTCCATACCTCCCTGCTTTTTATAATAAAGTATATATCTTATATCTGCCCTGAATCTGCACCATCCCCGGGTTTTCCGGCAGCAGGTACTCCTTAACATCGCTTACTGCATTCCGGTATTAGTCCGGGATCAGCAGGGGCATCGTTTATCATTGCTTCCTGTAATCCGGCTTTCTATAGAGGACTTCGATAAGTCTGCCCCTCATCTTTTCGGAATCTTCTCTCTCCTCGATTTCCTTTACCAGGGCAGGTATGTCGTATCTGACCTCGTGTATCTCGCTTCTTCGCGTCACGGTGTCAAACAGCATGAATGTGCAGCCTTTTCCGTCCCTCTGCTGTCCTATACTGCCGGGATTTATGATCACTGTGCTCCCGGCATGCTTTTCCATCTTATGATGGGTGTGTCCGCAAAATACATAGTCAATTCCTCTGTACGGAGTAACATCGTCAAACACGGCATCCGGGTAGACCCTTCCATTCAGCGGATCTGTTACAGAGCCATGGACAAAGACCATATTGAGCCCGTCGGCGCTTATCTCCATCCTGGACTTCAGGCCGCGCAGGAATTCTATGTTATCACTCTTCAGTATGCTTTTCGCGTCTCTATATGAATTGCCATATTTGAGGATCAGCGATTCCTCTGTTATCACGCCGTCAAGGACATCAAGCAGCATGCGGTCATGATTGCCCAGAAGGCAGCATACGCTGTTCTTCCTCAACATATCGATAACCTCGTCTCCTCCATAGTAATATCCGACAGCGTCGCCGCCAAAGATTACCTTATCATATTCAAATGACGGCAGCATCTCAAAAAAAATGCGCATCGCATATTGATTGCCATGCGCATCCGATAAAAAAATAATCCTCATCGTCCATCCCGTTCTCAGTGCATCTCGTAAACCGACATGTCCGGAATGCAGTGCTTTTCCGTCATATCCTGCACCGCATCGCCGAATATGTACATCTCTTCATCAAAGCGGAAGGCCTCGCCGGGACGTACATGGAAACACCCGTCCACCTTTTCGCCAAGCACGTATTCGCGTATCATGGCTTCAACATCGCAGAACCCGAAGTTCGCCCTCATGGCCGTTGTACCGGAAAAACGTACATTCATCTCAAAGCAGACCGGCCGGCCGTCTTTGTCAATTCGCATCTGGATGTTCATAGGGCCGCCCGGCTTATAGGCTTTGCAGATCTTTTCCGCCTCAGCCCTGATCGCTTCGTTCTCGACCACTCTGGCATGGATGGTCGTCCCGTGCTTGAGGTCGCGGTGCATCACTATTACATCCATCAGCTGCCCTTCCTTGTTGCAGTAGCAGCCAACGGTGTATTCATCCTTACTTGTTCCGAGGCACTCCTCAAGCACATACCCCTCAAGCCAGACTGCCGCGGCAAGCTCGGCTTCATCATGTATCACATAAATGCCCTGTGCGCTTTTGCCCGATACCGGCTTGGCTATCAGCGGATATCCTTTTTCTTCGGCAAGCTTATAAGCGCCTGCCTTATCAGGAAGTTCACAGAAGGCCGGATAGTTGCAGCCGTTTTCCTTCAGCCACTTGCATGTCCTTAACTTATCCTGCCCTATCAGCAGCTGCTCATAGGTGGATGAAACAAATATCGCTTCAGTCCCGGCCCTGAATGCATCAATATCCTTCGCTATTCTGCGGATATTCTCCTCTACGCCGGTCAGGACTATATCTATCTTTTTGTCGTTGCAGAGCTGTACCAGCCAGTCAATAAATCCCTCTTCGTTGGCATACGGTGAAATGCACGCCTCATCGCACATATAAAGTCCGGTTGACAGCGGCGAAATACATGCACCGACAATATGCAGGTCAAGGCCGGTCTTTCTGAGAGCCTTTAATATACCCTGGCTGACGTTTCCGCCGACACCAAGCACAAGTACGTTGATCATCTGTTCTCTCCTGTTCTATTCTATATTATAAATCCGCGTGCCACATTTACCGCATCTCGTGTACCGCGTTTGCAGCATCTGATTACCGAACCTGCAGCACCATGTGTACCGCATTTGCAGCATCCTGATTGCCGGACCTGCAGCATCATGTGTGCCGCATTTACAACATCCTGATTACCGGACCTGCAGCACCATGTGTACTTGCTGTACCTGTTCATTTCCCTGCAAAGCCGCAGCATCCGGCGGAAAATCTCATGCTTCTTTTTCGATACCGCTGCTTACATTGATCGTATTTCTGATCACATACTGCGGTGAATTGTTGATACAGATGAAAATACGCCCGACATATTCTCCGATAAGGCCAAGGAGAAACATGATAAGGCCGTTGGAGAAAAGTATGACTGCCATCGTTGAACTGTAGCCCATCGGAACACTCGGATCAATGATCTTGTGGATAATGATATATAAACCGAAAACGAATCCAAGAAACGCGAACAATGTCCCGACTATCGTAGCGACCCGGAGCGGCTTTATCGAAAATGAGGTAAACCCGTTCGCGAAAAGCTTGATCGATTTGGAAAGCGTAAAGCCCGACCCCATATCGTCCCCGCGCTCCCGCTGGTCCATCCGGACTCCGGTTATCCTTTTCGTCACCTGGAGGATAAGGCCTTCCATATAAGGATAAGGATTCTTGTATTTGAGCATCTCATCGCAAACAAAGCGTTTCATGGCGCTGAAGTTCTCAAACCTCAGGCCTTTGGGCTTATCCAGCATTATCTCAGATACCCACAGATTGATATCGCTTCCCAGCTTTTTACCCTTGGATTCCTTTTTTTCATTGTATATTGCAGTTACTACGTCATAATCCTCTTCAAAGATCGGCTTCATAAGATTCCACAGCTCGTAAACCGGGCTCTGGCAGTCGTCATCAATGTTGACCACATAATCCCCTTCAACAGCCGAATAGCCTGCCATAACCGCGCAGTGCTTGCCCATGTTCTTGGCAAGGTTGACGACCTTTACGCGCTTATCCGCCTCTGCCATCTTTACCAGGACATCGTAAACATTGTCCGGTGAGCAGTCGTTGACGCAGATGATCTCGTAATCAAATTCTTTTCTTTGTGCCATCGTCTCCCTGATCTCGGCGGCAACCTTCTCGATGGTGTGCTCGCTGCGGTAACAGGGAATGACAAAGCTGAAAGTCTTCATTCCTATTCTCCATTCGGTCTATCTCTTAATCGACAGTTCCTAATGCAACGTGTAACAATCATACAACATTTTCTTAAAATGTACAAGGATAAACATAACGAATCGAAGGACTCTGTACGGTGCTTTTCTGTACGCTTTGCGGCATCATGCAACGATATTGTTTATCCAGACTCCTTTTTTAACCATAACAAAACCGATAACGCATTTGATCCACTCTGCTATCGTCAGGGCAACGAATATCCACACGACATAAATTCCCGTGTATCTTGAAAGGATGTATGCCAGCGGCACGCTCACGACCCACATGAAAACACTGTCGAAAATAAAGGTTATTACGGTTTTTCCTCCGGAACGGAGTGTAAAATATGTGGTGTGGAGGAATCCCACCTGAGGCATAAATACCGCATATGCCATCAGGAAATGCATGGCGATCCTCCGCGCTTCTTCGGTAGTATTGTATATCCTTGGAAACAGGGGAGCTGTCAGAAACATAAGGACACCGACCACTGCAGAAGACGCGACCGTGAAGGCTATTATCTTAGTGTCGGTGTCACGGGCTTCTTCAAATTTTCCGGATCCGAGGAGCTGTCCGACGATGATCGCTACCGCGTCGCCCATCGCTATCATCATTATGTTAAAAACGCTGTTGATAGTATTGGCTATATTCTGTCCGGCAACCACATTAAGCCCGCGCATAGAGTAGCACTGGGACAGCACGGCCATACCCGCCGACCAGAGGGTTTCGTTAAGAAGAAGCGGAAAGCCTGTTACGAAATATTTCCGTACCAGTTCAAGCGGTATCCTGAGAGTACGGTACAGGCCTTCGGCATAAGTATGAGTTTTTTTGTGCGTGTGCATGAACCAGACGACTATCCCCATCTCCACATATCTTGATATGACCGTCGCCCAGGCCGCGCCGTTTACACCAAGCCTCGGGAACCCGAAGCTGCCGAATATCAGCAGGTAATTAAACACAAGGTTGACGAGCACAGCCGCAATACCGGCCTTCATCGGCACAACCGTCTCAGCGCATTCACGCAGGGTGCTGGCATACACCTGCAGCAGAAGGAATGCCGGAAAACCAAGGAGCGTGATCCTCAGATACCCCATTCCGTACATTAGTGCGGCTTCCGGGCTTCCTCCGTCGGCCTGGCCGCCAAGGTACAGGCCTATCAGCTGCCTGCCGCCGAACCACAGTATGGCCGTGGCAGTCACGGTAAGTATCACTCCCAGCCACAGCTTGTAGCGAAAAGTGCGGCGTATGCCCTCGTCATTTTTCTGTCCATAATACTGTGCCGTAAAGATCCCGGCCCCGGAAAGCCCTCCGAACATGCACAGGAAGTAAACAAAGACGAGCTGGTTAACAATAGCCACACCGCTCATCTGCTCAGTTCCCACCTGTCCTACCATGATATTGTCCAGGAGACTTACAAAATTCGTGATCCCGTTCTGTATCATAATAGGTATCGCGACCGCCAGCACCATCTTGTAGAAGCTGCGGTCGCCTATATATTTCCTCCTCATAAGGACTCCTTTCCCCTTTTTCACGATTAACATAAAAGCACAGGAACGATTATACCCGAAAGCCTCACTGTTTTCAACAACGCTCATTTTCAGTTTATAAGACAGGGGACGGTTCTTTGTCTTGTTTTGCAAAAAACAAGACAGAGAACCGTCCCAATGTCATTTTAGATAGTGCGTAGCAAATGATACCGGTCAGTTTATTGGCTATTCGGACGCCGTAGGGAGGAGGACTGACCATATGTACGGAACCACGGCCTCTGGCAGAGAAAATGCTGCGTCGCCTATTAGCCCTTCCTTCGGCAAACTCGCAAAAACCGCTCAGACAGTGCCGAAGGAAGGGCAGCTATACTCGCATTTTCTGTGCCAGAGGCC